>JASMLW010000540.1 GCA_030748485.1 Pirellulaceae bacterium | reverse complement strand
ATCAATGAAAAGAAGTTCTATCAGGACGGCAAACCTCAACCTGTGCGGCTGAGAGTGCTCTTCGCGGCGACGAACGAAGTGCCTGAGCACGGGGAACTTGGCGCGCTCAAAGACCGCTTCGTGCTCAAAGCCCAATCACTTTCTGTCGCCGATGAACATTTCGCCGAACTGATCGACGCGGGAATGGAGTCGGAGGTCCATCGCAATCTCAACCAGCGCCCGTGGATGGAGGGTCACGCCTCGCTCGCCGACATCGTCAAGGCGTACCGGTATTTGACGATGCAGTTCGGCGGGGCCAATCGGGATGTGACCGACGAAGCCAACGATCGGCAAGTCTACTTTCCGAATGACGTGTTTCGGGAGTTCCAACGACTCGTCAAGACACTTGTTCGCGAAGACCGAATCTTTGTCAGTGATCGCAAGCTGGTGAAACTCTACAAGTTATTTCGCGTGCGCGCCTGGCTGTTCAGCGGTGGAGCCGTCACGCGCGACGATCTCCGATTGCTCGCCTACCTCGGCGAGACGGAGGAGGAGATGGCGTTGCTGGCCGAGAAAGTCCCCAATCTGCTCGGTCTATAGCGACGGTGACCGCAATTCACCCCACGAGAATTCTCAATGCGCGAGCTGGTTGACGTCGATGACGCCCGCGACTACATCGAACAGAGTTTGACACTTTCCCGCACGTCACCGGCGGATTCGTCGGCGCGACGCCATGCGCTGCTCTGGGTGCAGGAGGCTGTCTCGGTGGGAGCCGAGTCGCCGCCCATCGGGTTCGTGGCGGACATCGGCAACATCGCCATCGGCCGCGAGACCGCCGGCATGCTCAACGCCCGCCCGCCGGACCGCTGGAACCCCGCGCAGATTCGCCTCTATGACGACTATGTGCTCGGCAAGATCTACGCCGATCCATCGTTTCAACGAGCGGCCGATGCGGTCGCCAAATATCAAGGACGGCAGCGGGAGCAGGCGATCGCCTATCTGGTGGAACGAATCTGTGTGCGAGCCGGCATTGACGGCGTCCAGTTCAGCCCGGCGGTCATCAAGGCGCTGCTGAAAGATGACGCGCGCGCCGTGGACCTCCCAAACGATCTGCGCGACGATTTGGAAGACGACGTCGATCGCTTGATCGAACAGATGCGGCATGTCGGTGAGTTGCTCGGCGTCGCTGACATCATTGAACTTGAACGGGGAACAGCGCTCGATGGATTCGGGCAACGAGTAGCGCTGCGGCAGATCCTCGTTCAGATGGCTGACTTCCTCAGATCCACGCCGACCCGCCGGATCCGCCCCGAGCACAAACGCAGCGATGTCGCCACGCCGATCAGCGACGAAGATCTCTATCCCGTGGGCGGGTTTTCGTCGATCTCCAATCGAGGGTCTGTGGAGAGCTTGTTGCACTCGCAACTCGCCTATATGGAACGCGACGACGACCGCCGGCCCGATCTGTTCGACATCAAGTTTCTCCGCGATGAATTGCTCTACTACTCCCGCGACGACAATCAGTTTCACCGCCGCCGCCAATCGTTCTTCATCCTGCTCGACGACTCCCTGACTTCCGCTCGCTTCAAAGACGCCGAACTGCCATTTCAGCGTCTGGTCGTACTGCTTGCCGGGCTCGCCACGATTGTTCGAAAACTGATCGAGTGGCTGAGCGACGAAGCACTGCGATTTGAGTTTGTCGTGAGTCCGCGAGCGGTCCTCAACGACGAAGTGCGACTTCTCGAGATCGTCTTCGCGGATCAAATCGAAAACGGCACGGTGGCGATCAGCGCGGACGAGGTCGACGTCGTCGCGTCTCGCTGCGCGGTCGAGTTGCGGCGAGGACACGCCCACGTCCTCCGCTGTGCGGGAGATGCGAGTCGGCCAGACCGCGTCGAGACGGCCACCACAAGCTCCGTTCTCAACCTGGTCGGACCGACGCCGCAGCTGGCGATTGACGAACTGACGGAGCGGCCCGAGGAAGTTGATCTACAACCGCTGGACGCCTGGCACTGGTGTCTCCGCAAGATTCTCAGCCACTGGGTGTCGTAACTGCGGACGACAACGTCGGCAGACGTGCGATTCGTCACAACCGGATGCGATCGCCGAAAGCTTGCAGCAGATCGTGCTGCGCCACGCCGCTGAATTCGTTTTGGACGAGGTCGATGACAGCGTGTCCGGCCGCCAACGGGGAATCGATCAGCGCCCGAGCGCCGCGGTCGCCAATGTGGTTCTGGCTCAGGCAAAGGTACGACAGGTCCGGGAACTCGGCGGCGGCGAGCGTCACGAGCGCGGCGTCGGTGAGCTGGTTGCCGCGGAGGTCGCAGGCAATCAACTCGGACGGCAACGATTCAACCAGCATGTCCACACCCTCGTCGCGGATGCCGTTGAACCCGAGCCAGAGTTTCCGCAGATTGCGAATCGCCGGCGATCGAGTGAACGCTCGCACGCCGCCGAATTGCAACGAGTTCTGCTGCAGATCCAGTTCCCGCAGCTCCAGCCCATAGTCACAATTCGCCAAGCGACGCATGATCAACTGATCGATGCCGTTCTCTCTCAGGTCCAACGCGCGCAAGTTTCCCAAGCGTCTCGACTCGCCCACCGCGACAATTCCCCGTTCGCCGATGCGGTTGCCGTGCAGCGCCAGGCGGCGGATGGATGGGCCCCACTCGGCGTCCGCCAACAACGCCAACTCTTCGCTCCGCAGTCCAATGTGTCGAAATGAGATCTCCCGCAATTTGGGAAATGCATCCGACCGGGCGATCGTCGCAAACGTCGCGCGGCCGATGCGATTAGTGTCGAGATTCAAAGAGATCAGCTCGTCCGAAAACTCACTAAACGCCAATCGGGATAGTTGCTCGTTCGTTAGTTCGTTCTTCGACAAGTTGAGGTTCTGGAAATGCCGCAACCAAAGACCGTCGGCGATCTCGCGCAACCAGCGGCCTCCGCGGACAAGCCGCAGCGAGCGAATCGTCGGTGTGGCTGCAATGATGTGCTCGGCGTTCTCGACAAGCGAGCTCCCGGCGATTTGAATCTCGTGCGGCAACCCGCGCTCGCAGGAGATCTCGTAGTACGGAAACGGCGGCAGCTCGCGCAGAAACTCGTTGCCGCACTCGGCGATCAACTCATTGAGACGTTCCTGCTGTTGAGCGCGGAGCAAACTCCACGGCTCTAGTATCGACTGCCGCAGTTGCAGCCGCACGAACTCAGCTCGCGCATCGCCCTGCTCCTCGAGGAAGTCGCCGTACATGTAGCGCAGTTCGTCGTCATCAGGACGCTCGACAATCGCTTTCAGAAACGACGCTTCGTCGCGCACTCAGCTCTCCTTGGGTCGAGTTGGATTTCATGCGAGTCAAGCGACGGCGATCCAAGGCTCGCTCAGAGGTTCTCGAGGAAGAAACGCGTCATCAATTGCCGGAGGTGGCGGTTCTGATCCGGCTGCCCGATGCCATGTCGATTCTTGGGATAGATCATCAAATCGAATTGCTTACCCGCCCGCTGCAGCGCGTTGGCCAATTGCATCGTGTTGGAGAGATGAACATTGTCGTCGATCGATCCGTGGATAAGCAGCAGCCGACCGTGTAGATTCCCCGCCGCCTCAACGACGGACGACGCCTTGTAACCGGCCTCATTCGTCTGGGGCAAATCCATGTACCGCTCCGTGTAGATCGCGTCGTAGTTCTTCCAGTCCGTCACCGGCGCGCCGGCGACGCCGGCCTTGAACTTCTTCGAATGCGTCAACGCAAAGCTGGTCATGTAGCCGCCGTAACTCCACCCCCAAATCCCGACGCGGCCGCCGTCGACCCAAGACTGCTTGCCGAGCCAATCGACGGCGTCCTCCAAATCAGCCAACTCGCCAACGCCAAGCTGCTTGTGAATCGGCCAAGCGAGTTTGGCGGAGCCGGTTGCCGAACGATTATCGCAATAACAAATCACGTATCCGCGCTGCGCCATCATTTGATGCCAGAGATAAGTCGACCCCGACCAACGACTGCGCACGGTCGACGCCTGGGGACCGGCGTAGACATACATGATCACCGGATAGCGGCGCGCCGGGTCGAAGTTTGGCGGCTTGATCACCATCGCCGGCAGCGTCGCTCGATCGCGTATCGGAATCCGCACAAACTCGGGCTCGTTGATCTCCAGGTAAGAAACGTGATCAACCAGGTTGGGGTCGACCGTGCGGAGAAAACGGCCGGCGGCGGTCTTCAAATCGACACGGGCGGGAGAATGGGCCGTGCTGTGGAAGTCTAAGAAGTACTTGAACGACTTGTCGAACCGGGCCGTGTGATAACCACCCGGCGCGGTAAGAGCCCGCGGTCGGCCGCCCTCGAGTGGAACGCGATACGCCTGCTGCTCCCAATGAGCGTGCGGTCCGCCCGCGTAGTAGACCCAATTCTCGTTTGGGGAAACGCCGGCCAACGAACGAACGCGCCAGTCGCCTTTCGTGACGGGAGTGAGCTCTCCCGCCCGCGACAGGCGGTAGATGTGCTTGAAGCCCGTGCGCTCGCTCAACCAAAGCACGCTGCCGTTTTTGAGCCACTTGGGTTCGCCGAGCACGTTCACCCACGCGTCGGACTCCTCGCGCAGCCAGGTCCGGCTCCCTCCACTCCGCAGGTCCGCCATCTTCAGTTCAAGCCATGTTTGTCGTCGATTCTGTAGCTGATACGACAACTCCGACTTCGGGCTCCAGTGCACGCGAACGACGAGCAACTCGGTGTCGCCATAATCGCCGAGATCGATAAACTGCGACTCGCCGCCATCCGCTTGCACGACCCCCAGCCGGACGCTGGGAATCGGATCGCCCGACTTTGGGTACCGAGTTACTTCCAACTTCTGCCGCACGGGGATGTGGTCCGCTACGGTGTAGTCGCGAACCTTCTCCTCGTTCAGGCTGAGATAGGCGATGCGTTGGCCGTCAGGGCTCCACCAGAAAGCGCGAAACCGCCCGCGGCCGTACACCTCCTCCTGATACACCCAATCGAGAATCCCGTTGAACGTCTCTTTGCCGCCGCCCTCAGTGAGCCGAACGATCTTTAGCAACTTGACATCGAGAACGTACAGATCGTTTTTCGACACGAACGCCATCTTGTCGCCGGTGGAGTTGAACTGCGCGACCCGCACTTCGGCGGGAGCGTCGGCGACCTCGACTGGCGGATCGTCCAGACCGCGCGCGACATAGATCTTCTTTTCGAAGAAGAACACGCGCACATCGCCGGCCTTGCTGCTGGCAACCTGCGACCTGGCCATGCGAGCCGCCTGCTTCTCATCAACTCCGGGCAACTTGCGAAACAACTCGCTCGAACTCGGCGCCGATTCGACGCTCGTTCGTGCGCCAGTCTGGGCGTCGACCCAGTACGACTTGCCGCCGATTCGTTGGCGGTAGCGAGGCAACTTGTCGTCCCAGCTGGCCAGCGCAAAGGCTCCGCCAAACGCCACGCGACGCCGTGGTCCGTAGATCGCATCGAGCGTCAATCGCCCGCGGGCCGCGATCTTCTCGATCGGCCGACGAGACTTTGGGAGCGCCGACATCCAACGCCGAATTGGAAAGCGGTCGCCCTGTTGTGTGGCGTTCGGGAAAAAGCCCCAAGTCAGTAGACCGTCGTCCGCGGTGGGTTCCAGGAGCAACACGGCCAGAGTTCCCAGCGGTTGACTAGTGGCGATCAGGAAGTCTCCCGCTTGCACGGTCGCCTGCTGCTGACGGCTGTCAACTTCGGCCGTCGACAATCGCGCGCCCTCATAAGAGCTCTTCCCCCGAGTTATCTTTTTGATCGAGTACGACTCCAGTTGGGCGGCGCTGTCCGCCGTCAGCTGGTCGATCTCAATCCCGTGCATGCGGAGCCGATCGGCGACGCGGCTGGCCGCCCGCGGGACGACGTACGCCTGCGGCGCGGTGACGGAAATGGATGGTTCGTAGACGCCGAAGAAATCGACTTGATAATCTCGCTGCGAGGAATCGTCGCCCTGCACGTAATCCTCATTCACCTGGTCGTATCCGCGAATCGTCACTTTGTCAGCCAACTTGGCGATCTTGGCGGCGACCGGCACGCTTTGGCCGGCGGCTGACGAAGCGGCGATTCGCTCCAACAATTGCTGGACGCGCGCCTTCCGTCCGCCAACGGCCTGCAAGCACGCGCGAACGAATTTCGACGTCGCCTCGATTCGCACTCGATACGGCGCGTAGGAGTAGGCCTCGGAGAGAATCGCCAACCGGCCGCGGACGCCGACGTATTCCGTGCTGTAACGCGGCTGATATCCAAACGTCGACCACTTCGATTTCTTGTCATCGAAGTTGCCGTAGAAAAAGGTCGGCGTCTGTTGTTCTTCCAGTTGCTCGGTCACGTGCGGCATCAGCTCGCCCCGCATGAATTCCCGCAGGCTGGGATCGACGGCCGGGTGGTGAGGAATGTCGTAGGTGAGCTGATATCGGTGGTGCGATCCATTGGTCGTGTGCAGGTCCATGAACAAGTGCGGGTTCCACTCATTGATCGAGCGAACAAGACTGCGAGTTTCGGGCGCGGCGAGCTTCACGAAGTCGCGATTGAGATCGAGCGACTGCGCGTTTTCGCGTTGCCCAGCTCCTTGCTCCGGTCCAATCTGACCCTTCCGATGCTCGGCTCCGATTCGCTCGTTGCCGTCGGCGTTGTAGTTGGGCGCGACGACCAGCACCCAATCTTTGAAGAGCGGATGGTCGTCGCGATCGGAGAGCTCGCGCGCGAGCATCAACAACGACTCCTTGCCGGCGCATTCGCCGGAATGGATGTTGCCCAGCAGAAGCCCGACCAGTCGTTTGTCGTCGCGCAATTGGGCGGCGCTCGCAATCGGCGGATTCGCGGCGACCACGGCCGCGATTTCGCGCCCCTCGACGGTCCTGCCAAGCGAGATCCGGTTGAGGTTTGCCGATGTCGCAGCGAATGCATCGAGCAGACGAACGACATCCGAGGAGGACGTGGTCGCGCGGTAGTCGCTGGCCTCGGCTGTGGTTCGCCGATCTTGGGCGGCGGCGTCTATCGACAAACAAGCGGCGATCGCCGCGATCAGTGCGGCCTTCCGAACAAATTCCATGTTGCGATCCTCAATGCGGCAAACTCTCGCGGTCACGCGCGGTCACGCGCCCGTGCGACAATCGGACTAATCGTTACTGCTTAATATACCGAGCCCCGGCTTGATAATCCCGGGCGGGCGGGCACAGCCAGATGAGCTAGGAATCCAGCATAACCGGCACATCCGGCCCGTCAGAACCAGCCCTAAAGCGTTGAAGCCGAATAACCCGATCTTTGGTCGTAAGTGCTTCCACCACGTCGACTCATCTGACCCCGATGAACGAAACACCGCAAGCCACTATGACGACTTTCATTTCCCGCGCTGCTTTGGTGACGTTGCTGGTCGCAACAGTTGGCTGCGCTCGCACGACGCAAGTGCTGACCGGCGTCACCGATTCGGCCGTGCTCCGCGTGCAAAACTCGCAGGAACTCGCCAAAGTCCGGCAGGAGTCGAACTCGCAGCTGGCGGCGGAGCGACTTGAAGCCAAACAGATCGCGGCTGAGCGGCAACGCCAAGAGCTGCAAATCGCCCTCCAGCGGCAGAAGATGGAGATGCAATTCTGTCAGGCGAACCAGGAAGCCCAACGACAGGCGCTCCAGAATCAACTTCGCGAGGACGTCCACTCCAAGGTTGCGTTTGATGTCATCCAGGGGCTCGACGTTGGCGAGTTGGAAGTGGACATGGACGAGCTCGAACAGTTACTACAGCAGCGCGAGCAAAACCAAGCCCAGATTCAAGCTCAAGCTCAAGCCGCGCGGAAAGGCTGCGGGTGTGATGAACGACATTGCGGCTGTCGCCCAGGGCTCAAGCGGCGAGATTGCGGAGCCTGCCAGAAGACATCGTGCGGTTGCCCTGAGAAAGACTGCGGAGGCCCCGCGGCTCTCGCGCAGGCGATGCAGAACGCACACCGCCCGTTGCGACCGCAGGAGATTCCTCTGAAACTCCCTGTGCGTCTCAGCTTTGGTATGCAGCAACCCAACGTCGAAGCTGCTCAGATTCGCCCGCGTCCCTACGCTCCGCAGTCGTCGCCGCAGAACTCTCCGCAGCAAAAGAACAGCGTACAGAAAAACGCCTCTTCTCGGCGCTCCACATCGGAAGACGCCCGCCTCAGTCGGCTCCCAAGTCTGCCGCAACCGCCGCGGCCCGTCTTCGAATAATCGACGATGGGAGTCGCGACGACCTCTCGTTTGTTACTCGTCGACTACGAGTTTCGAACTACTTCACGCCCCATTCGGTCTGCATCCGCTCGAGGTCGCGTGGCGTGGGATGCTTGACCGAAAGGTCTTGGAAGGCGCTCATGATGTGCCCCGGACCTGGTTCGTGAGTTAAGCCCAAGATGTGGCCGAGTTCGTGGGTCGCCGTATTGAGGAACATCGCCTCGTTCCACTCTTCGTTCTCATCGAACCGGCACGTCAGTTGTTGCTCGATTCCCTTGCCGCCGATGTGGGCGATGCCCGTCGTATTGCCGGGACCGTCGATGTTCTCCTGAACGACGAGGACGTTCGCGTCGCTCGGGTCGTCGACAAACTGGGTGACGAGGTTGAGCTTTCCGCCAATGATCCACGCGTCGAGCGCATT
The DNA here is from genome assembly GCA_030748485.1 of Pirellulaceae bacterium. Taxonomy (GTDB): domain Bacteria; phylum Planctomycetota; class Planctomycetia; order Pirellulales; family Pirellulaceae; genus JASMLW01. The sequence goes on along the minus strand of JASMLW010000540.1, from coordinate 22,767 downwards.
GCCGATGACGAACTGAGCCGTTTCCGATCCGCCGCTGGCTGTGGGGATCGCGCGCGACGCCAGCTTGGGCTGGATGTGGAAAAACAACACGCCCAATCCAGACATTCCCTTGCCGGCGCCGGTCACCGCTTTGTTGGATTTCGTGGTGTCGTTGCAACTGCGGAACGACTTCATGGCCGAACGGGTTTTCCGCCCGAGGATCCCGTCGATCACCTTCAATCCGCCGAAACGCTGCACCACTTTGATCGCTTCGATCGCCAATCCGACGCGAGCGTCTAAGGAGGCGACGCCGGCGAGCGCGGTGAGACTCAAATCGCCCGAAGCGACAAGCGATCGCAGCCCGGCGACCACGTCGCTGGAATCAACCGAGCGTTTCTTCCAGACGTCGGTAATCTCTTGGGGCCCGTCGGCAGACCAGAACTGCACCAACGCTCCCGCCAGTTCAGCCAAATCGGGTTTCTTCTTCGCCATCGCGGTCTCCAACTCAAGCCGAGGATGTCAATCTTGTCAGTGCGGTTCGCTAATACGAGTTCGCCCATATAAGCGCGCCGGTCAGTAGCCGCGAATCCGTTGGATCTGAGCGCGCCGCACGGCGGCCCGGTTCTGGATTCGTTGAATCTTCCGCGCCGTCCACACGGCTTGCCGCGTTCCGCCGCTCACGCCTGTCGAGCCGCCCGCCGCTCGCGCCGCGTTTCCTCCCGGCTGAGGTTTTTGGTTCTTCGACGCCTCGGCCAAAATGTCCCCGCTGATGCCGATCGTCTTCTTGAGACCAACCACGAGTATCGCCAGAGCGCGGTCCCAGTCCTTCACCTCAGTGTCGTCCAGCAACTCGCTGTCTTCGACTCGCTTGTTGAAGACGTCGTATGCCTGCTTCCAACGGACCCGCGTCATCGTGCCCGATTGAGTCTCCTGGACTACTTTGGCGACGGCGTCGTTCGTGCGCTGCTTGTAATCCGCGATCGCCACTGCAGTTTCACTTGCGGACCACGACCGGACTTCATCTATCGCGCTGATCAATTTGCGGACAGTTTTGGGATACTCCTTGTCAGTCCAAAAAACAGCCTCGTCGTCGTGAACCAGCAACTTGGCGATCTCGTCGACGATCGCCTGTTGCTTGTCGACAGACAGTACGTCGTCGGAGAGCGAGTTGGCTGGCGGAGCCGTCGGAGACTCGGCCGCCGAAGCAGTCAAGACATCCACCGCGATCTTGTATCGGCTGCTCCAGTAGGGCACCGTGTCTTGCGCCGGATCCTCCTCCAACGCTTCGACTAACCCGTTGTACTTCTCCCGCCACGCCACGAAGACCTTGGTGTCGCCGTCGACGATCGTCACTTTGGCCAGTTTCTGATGCACAGAGTCACTGAGTTTCTTCTTGAACTCGCCGACGTCCTTCGTCTCCTTGGCGTCGTCGAGCACCGCTTGAATGGCGGACGCCAACTCGCGACACACGCCGACGAAGTTGGGCGTCGTCTCCTCGAGCTCCGAGATGCCGGCTGACAGCTTCGCCTTAAACGCCTCTTCTTGCTGCTCCCGAGGCAACTCGGCCGGAATCGCCGCCGACTGGGCGCGCACGAGCGACGCCGACAACTGCGGGACAAGGAGGATGGTGAGCCCCAAAGCGACTACTCGAATCGTCATCTGCAAACCTCTTTCCGCAGCCGGGAGATGTAGTGGTTGGACATCATAATTCGCGCCCCCTCGCCATTCAACTTCCGCATGGCGCGCCCGATATCGTTCGCGACTATCATGCCGCCGAACTCCGATGCTTGTTGACTCCATGATTCGCAGCTTCGCGACGTACTTGGTCATCGAATGCGAGCGCAAGGCGTCCGCGCCCACCGCGCCGACGCCGAGCACGGCGATCTTCGCCACTTCTCTCAACTGACGAGTCCAGACGGCTTCGCTGGAGGTGATCTGACCGTTGGGCATGATCAGCTGGCGATGCCCGACGTGGCAGTACTTTAGATTCGTAAACAAACCTTGGAGCGGAACGTGCGTGATGATGTCGTTCTCGTTAACAAAACGCTTCAGCGGCACCTTGTAAGCCGCCGCGAATTGAGGGTTGCCGCAACGAGGTGAACCAAACGTAAAAACCTGCTCCGGCCGCAAGCTGATCGACATGTCGCGAGCCGCGAGGGTCGCCAAGGCCGCGCCCAGACTGTGCCCCGCGAACCAAATCGTCTGGCCCTTCGTCCGGACACTCTTCATCTGGTCAATGACGCGATCCCGAATCGACAACCACGATCGCCAAAAACCATCGTGCACCCGCCCTGAATAGACTCGCTTCTCGTAATAGAAAAGCCGCACGTCCGTGGTGATGTCCCGCACTCGCTTAGGTTCAGTTCCGCGAAACGCAACCACCAAGTTATCCGCATTGGAGGCGACAAAAGCCTGAGTGTCGGTCCGCTTCACGTGAATGAACTTCACCTTGTCCCACGATAGCTTGGCGAACTGTTTGTGCTCCGCCGGTTTGTCGTCGTAAGCGGCGTGCGCGGCGTGCGCGAGAGCCAGCGCGTTGCGCAGGTAGTGCTGATGAGCGTCGAGACTGATCAACCGCTTGCCCTTGGTCGAGTAAGAGAGACAACAGAAGGTGTACGGGCAAGAACCGCCACGCGAAACGGCCCGCAAATTTTCGCCAGTTCGCCCAATGTGAACAGATGAGTGGGGCTCAAACAAGCCCCTCGCAATGTCACACCTGACACGCGTCGCCGGCAAAACGCTGAGACCGCTATCAATACCGTGAGCGCTCGGACGCGCGGAGCGCGAACAGTCACAAGGCGGTGCTGGAAAACACGCGCACCATCGACCTCACCGCGCGGCCGGCGACGGAGGTGAAGCCGACGCCCGAGACTCTGCGCCGTGACGAGACGTGGGAGCCATCGACGACGCGCCGTCCACCTGCTCAAACGGTGACGGTCTTTCAGCTCGACCAGGCGCGAATTCAGATCGACCACTGCCGCATCTCCAGCGTCGCCTTGCAGCTGCTCGACGATGGCCAATGGGTGCTCAACCTGCGAGCGGAGCAGAACCCGCCGGTCGAAGATGAAACGTCGACATACCGTCCTCGCTTACACCTCAAACGCAATCAATTCGTCATCCGCCTGCGAGCTCTTCCCGTTGGTGAACGCTCCGGAGAAGCGGCGGTCCGCGGCGTCGGCCGTCCGGTGCTCGCCGCGATTGAACCGCCGCCGTTCTGGGTCGAGCGGGAACAGCCCAAGTCGGTTCGCTTGACGGGACGCGACAACGACGTGTGGCGAGTGTTTGACATGATCGACCGAGTCGAATTCGAGTTCTACTATCGCTGAGCACTTGCGGGAGACGTAACTGATGCGATGGGCGTTTGCAGTCTTGATCGCGTTCGCGCCGGCGCCGATTCTGGCGCAGCAGACCACCGTTCCGCCGGCTGACGAAATCGAAGTCCTCGACCCGGGTGTCGATCCCACCGGAAAACCCGCCGTCCTGCTCCGCCCCGGCGGAAAAGGGGACGAGCTGCGAGTTGAGATACCGCCGACGGTTCTGGTCCACCGCTACTACTACTCGGGCAATCGGAAATTCCAGGGCCCTCCGCTCCCGGGCGGACCCAGCATTCTGGTCGTCAATCATCCACGAACGGGCGAACGATGCTACATCCCGGCGCAGATGAAGCCCGGCGCGCCTGTCGTTCATTACAGCCAACACGGCATCGCCTACGAGTACCCCGACGGAGCGATCACGCTTCACTTCGGACTGACGGGCAAACCGACAATTCGATATCGGAACGGAAAATCGATCCGGTCGACCGTTGCTCGAGCAACCCACTGGAATGAAGTGAAGCACGTCGTCGCGGGCGCCAAGAACGCGGTGACGGATCTGAAGACCAAGACCGGCGATGTCGTCGTCGGGATGTCCGCCGACGTTTCCGAGTTCGTCGAGTCGGCTGCGTACCCGGCGACGAACCTGCTGCAAATGGCTCCGTTTGGAAAGGCCATCTTTGGCGGAGACCTGGGTTCCTATTTCACCGAGCGAGCTGACCAGGTGCGCCGCGATCAGGCTCTCAAACGAGCTCAGCGGGAGCGGGAGCGCAACCAGCGGTTCCTGCGGACGAATCGCTAACCTCTGCGAACCGCTGCGCCTGCACTCGCGGCCCGTGAACGCGTTTCTTTCCGCCGGCCAGTTATAGCCGGCTAGGAGACGGGAGGAATCATCGAGTTCTCCAGCAGGCGTTCGGCGCGAGTGGCGATCTCGGGGAGATTGAATGTCGTCGATTGCTCTTCAAACGTCGGCAGGTTGTCCGGATCGGTGTGGACGGCGTGAACAACGCGGCTCGCCGTCGTGAAAAACGGGGCCAACAGCGCGTATCGATTTGGTCCGACGATGGAGCAGAGAATGGCGGCGTCGATCCAATCAGCCAACTGCTCTCGATCGATACCGGTCATTGCTCCGAGCACGTCGAGCGACTTTCGGGACGTGACCATGTCGGCGACGTCATTGACTCCCTCCTCTTGCAGGCGCGTGATCTTGTCGACGGGAATCGTCTGCAGCACCTCCAGCGGCGCGTCGGCTCGACCGCTCAAATTGGCCGCCGACTTGACGCGCTCGACGAGGATTCCGAGGGCGACCGTCGGAAACACACCCAGCAAGAAGACCAGGATCTGTGTCCCGGGGATCGGCTGCAGGCCCAACAGCAACGCCGTGCCGATGACGATCAACAGCCGTGTGATTTCAACTCGAAATACACCCTGGCTCAAAACGTCGCAGCGAAGTGAGCGATACGTCACTGTCATCACCAGGTGGATATACCATCCCATCATTCCGCTCAGCAGGATGCCCGTCGGGCTCGTGTTGATCGAGAGGAACTCGGGGAAGGTCAGGACGTAGAGTGGCCCCTGTTGCTTGGCGAATTCGGCAATCAACGTCGCCTCTTCGCCGAGGGGACACAGATGGAAGACCCAAAAGAACGCCACGCTGGCGGCCAGAATGAACTTGGCGAAAATGAAACGTCTGGCGAAATGCTGGCGGCCGGTCCCCAGCAAGTTCAATCGTTGCTCCAGATTGTTGCGGTTGGCCAGCCCCAAGCTGATCGCCATGGCGCCGAACGGCAGCACGGACATGCAAAACACGATTACCGCTCGATAGACGTAGAGCATCAAGAACGGCTGGAAGAGGATTCTGTCGGCTCGCTCAAACGCCGTTTCCACAGCGTCGGGTTCTTCTTCATCAACGTCCTCGACGGAGGCGTCATCGTCCGCCTCGCTTCCCCCGTCGTCATCGGCGTCCGCGTCGGCCGCGCCGACGACCGTCGCCACGGGCGGAGTGGTTGTCACGTCTTCGTTTCCGTCGTCCGGCAGAGGCTGACCGTTGACCTCGGCGACAATCGACTCCTCGACGGGACCGATCAATTCGCGAGCCAACTCGATCGCCAGTTTGGCGTGACTCCGGTACTCTTCCCGGAGCGTATCGTCCTCGGGGACGGGGACGAGTTCATCGAGGCGGTCTGTCTCGTCTTCAGAAATGGCGAACGTCGCCAGAGCTTGGCGGGCGGCCCGGCAATGCATGTAATGCGCGCCCAGCACGACGGCAATCGCGATCAGCGCCGGCAGCAAGCTCACGATGGCGGCCGCCGCGGACTTCTTTCCCGGTGAAGTCGCTGGTTGATTCGCCGGCACAACAATACTCCCAGTGCTCGCCTCAGAATGGAGTCCAATACTCCAATTGTAATTGGGGCATTTGGGCTGCGAGACAAAAGCGTATCACGTCGGCGGACAAAAAGGCGCCCATTGCGGTCGCGCCGGGGCTAACGGAGCGTGGCCAGCACTTGGCCATTGGCGACTTGTTCGCCGGCGACGACCTTGATGGCGTCCACGACGCCGCCTTGCGGTGAGGATACGGCGACTTCCATTTTCATCGCCTCCAGCACCAGGATCGTGTCACCTGTCTTCACCGACTCGCCCGCATTCGCTTCGACCCGCAGCACGACGCCGGGCATTTGAGCGGTGACATCAACAGCGCTGGCGGCGGCAGTGGCCGCTGGTGCGGCGGAGCCGGCTGCGGGCGCATCGGAAGCCGCCACTTGATATGTCTGGCCATTGACGCTCGCCGTGTCTCCATCGACGGTGACGGCGTAGGTCTTTCCGGAGATGGCGACTTCGTACCGGGCGGGGCCGACCGGGGCGGAGGACGCTGCCGGTTCGACTTTGCGGATCCCCAACTCCGCCTCGCCCTTCAAGAAGGCGATGCCCTTTTGTTTGCACGCGGCGGCGATGAAGATCGTTTCGTCGCTCACCGGCAGACCCTCTGATTCCAGCACGGCCTTCGCGGCGTCGGCGCCCTTGCTGGGATCTTCATCGTTCAGTTCGATCGGCGGTCTCGTCGTCGGCTCGAGTTCCAACTGCTCGGAGGCCAGTTGGACGATGTCGGGGTCGGGCGGCACGGGCGTCTTGCCGAAATAGCCGAGCACCATCTTGCCGTACGGTTCGGCGATTTTCTTCCAGGGTCCGAACATGACGTTGTTGAACGACTGTTGAAAATAGAACTGCGAGACGGGTGTGACGGACGTTCCGAAGCCGCCTTTCTCGACCACGTCGCTCATCGCTTTGATCATGTCCGGATACTTTTCCATGATTCCGTTGTCGCGGAGCATCTGCGTATTCGCCGTCAGCGCGCCGCCCGGCATCGGACTCCACGGAATCATCGGCTCGACAGCGACTGCTTCGGGCGGCAGGAAATAATCCTTCATGCAATCCTTGAAGACTTCCTCAGCCTCCCGCACTTTCAGCACGTCGATATCCAGTTCGTACTCCGAGCCCCGCAGGGCGTGCCACATCAGCAGGATATCGGGTTGGCAGGTCCCGCCCGAAGCGGGAGCCAGCGAGACGTCGATGGCGTCGGCTCCAGCGTCGAGCGCCGCCTTGTTGGCGAGCACGCTGATGCCGGCCGTCTCGTGTGTATGGAAATGGATGAAGGCGTCCGCGGGCAGCATCTTTCTCGCCCGCCGAATCGACTCGTAGATCTTCGACGGCACGGCCGTGCCCGACGCATCCTTAAAACAGACGGAGTCGAAGGGAATGTCGGCGTCGAGGATCTTCTGTAACGTCTCCGCATAAAAGTCGGCGTCGTGGGCTCCCGCACAGCCGGGCGGCAACTCCATCACGGTTACGCAAACCTGATGCTTCAAGCCCGCCTCGACAATGCACTGGCCGCTGTAGATCAGGTTGTCGACGTCGTTCAACGCATCGAAGTTGCGAATCGTCGTAATGCCGTGCTTCTTGAACAACTCGGCGTGCAACTTGATGACGTCGCTCGATTGCGACTCGAGCCCGACGACGTTGACGCCGCGGGCGAGCGTCTGCAAGTTGGCGTCGGGACCGACCGTTTCGCGGAACGCGTCCATCATGTCGAACGCGCATTCATTGCAATAGAAGTAGAGCGCCTGGAAGCGCGCGCCGCCGCCCGCCTCAAAATAGTCGATGCCCGCGTCGCGGGCCGCTTCCACCGCCGGCAGAAAGTCCTTCGTCAGAACGCGGGCTCCGTAAACGGACTGAAACCCGTCGCGAAACGCGGTGCACATGAAGGTGACTTTTTTCTTTGACACGGGAGCAACCTGAGTTCTTGGCTTAGTCTGTTGTAACAGCTGTGGCGGCCCGCGGATTCGGCTGCTGAGCCTCGTCGTTCTCGTCGTTCTCGTCGTCGCCGGCGGGGTCCAGCGAGGCCTCGATCGCCGGCGGACTTTTGGAATCCGGAGCGACCTCCGGCGGAGCGGCCAGCACGGACCACAGTACGCCCGCGGCGACCGCCGAACCGATCACGCCGGCCACGTTGGGAGCCATCGCATGCATCAGCAAGAAGTTCTGCGGATCGGCCTTCTGACCAACCATCTGCACGACGCGAGCCGAATCGGGTACGGCCGAAACTCCGGCGGCTCCGACGAGTGGGTTGATCTTGTCGTCGCCCTTTAAGAACAGATTCATCAATTTGGCGAACACCAAGCCGCCGGCTGTCGCGATGGCGAAAGAAAGCGCCCCCAAACCAAAAATCATTAACGATTCACGCTGCAGGAAAGTCTGAGCTTGTGTGCTCGCGCCCACCGAAAAACCGAGCACGATCGTGATGATGTCGATCAACGACGTTCGCGCCGTCGCCGCCAACCGGTCTGTGACAGTGCACTCCTTCATCAGGTTGCCGAAGAACAGCATGCCGATCAGTACGAGAGCTCCCGGAGCCAGCATCGCGCAGATCAAAAACGCGGCGATCGGAAAGATGATCCGCTCGCGACGCGATACTTGCCGCGGCGGCTTCATGCGAATCAGTCGCTCGGACTTTGTCGTCAGCAACATCATGATCGGCGGCTGAATGACGGGCACCAGCGCCATGTACGAATAGGCGGCGATCGCGATCGCGCCCAACAGGTGCGGGGCGAGTTTCGCTGACAGGAAGATGGCGGTCGGCCCGTCGGCGCCGCCGATGATCCCAATCGCTCCCGCCTCACTCGCCGAAAAACCGAGATAAAGGGCGCCGAGGAACGTCAGGAACACACCGACTTGCGCCGCCGCTCCGAGCAAGACCAGCTTGGGGCTGGAGAGCATCGTCGAGAAGTCGGTCATCGCGCCGATGCCCAGAAAGATCAGCGGTGGATAGACGCCCTGGGAAACACCAAAGTAGATGAAACTCAAGACGCTGTTCTCGTCGTAGACGCTCAGCGACATCCCGGCAATCGTGGGGATGTTGCCGACGATCGCACCGAACCCGATCGGCACCAGCAACAGCGGTTCGTAATGCCGAGTAATCGCCAAATAGATGAACAGCATCCCAATCAACATCATGATCAGGTTGCCGAAGGTCAGGCCAGCGAAGCCTGTTGTCTTCAGGAATTCGAGGAGTATCTCCATCCTGCTTCCTAAACCGTTTCCGTCCTTTTACATCCAATTCCCAGCTGGGCGCTGCCTAGGCTTTCGCCTGTCGATGTCGGTGCACGGCGACACTGAGGGCGGCGGCCAACTCGCCGTCGGCGGCTGGTGTGCTCGACTCCGCCAAACCACCGTCGCCCGCAGGGGCGTGTTCTTCAGGAAGCAAGCCTCCCAAAGCGTCCAGCGCTCGCGGCAGCATGTGAATGAACACCGCGATGAAAACGAGCGCCACGAAAACGACCAGCATTCCCGTGATGGCGATGGGAACGCCTTGGGCGTCGGTCAGATTCTGGAAACCCATTTCCGCAAACAGCATGTTGAGTCCGACAGGTGGGGTAGTTTGCCAAACAGGTCGACCGACCTCGACGATTGGCGGTCAACTGCGCGGACACGTAGATCTCCGCGCCCAACGAAGCGAACACTTTACCAAATCTGACCTAGGCGACGAGGGGACGCACTTACTGCGCACGCGCTTGCTGAGATATCCGCCAGGCGGCGAAGTACGCCTCAAAACCTTTCTTTACAACAGGTTGCGACTCGCCGACGAGAGCCGATAGTTGTTCGTCCAAGAGCGTCACGCCGCCTTCGGCCAACAGATGCGCCGCTTGCCCAACAACAGCGACGTCGTGGCGGGCCAGTTCTTGCAGCAGCCGCTTGCGATCATTTCGATGGCTGTTGAGCAGGCGAGCCGCCGTTTGCCGCGGGCTCGACCAGCGGCCATCGCGATCGGCGTCCAACCAGACAGCCCCGGTCACGCTGAGCAGAAACGGCCGCCAGGTTTTGGAGCGCGGCTGGTACGCTTTGGCGATCACGAAATGCGGCCCCGTGTTTCCCGGACCCTCCGCGACGACGCTGAGATGGCCATCGTGGAGCGGCCGAGGAATAACCCAGCGGACTCGCGCCTTGACTCCGGCCCGCGACTGTTGATCGTCCAGCACGTCAAAAGTCCGGATTCTCTCACCGTTGAGAAACAGACTGAGACGGGTCGCTTTCGCCCATCCCGGCCCCTGCACTTCTCCCTCCACGATCACGTCGTCCTTCTCCGGCGACACCTGGTCGCCTGGCCCAGCTTTTCCGTTGACCTTGATGTTCGCGAACAAGCCGAGGCTGACGATCACCTTTCCATCCACAAAACTGCGCACAGCCGCCTCGACGTCGATTGCCCCAGGATCGGCGTCGTCGCAACGGACGTATGTGCGTCCCTGCCCAACCAGCTTTCTGGCCACTTCGTGAGAATCACTCGAACCGATCGGCACGATCCGCTTTCCCGCGTTGAGCCAAGCCATCCAATCGCTCACCAACAACATCGGATCGCTTTGCTGGGCGGCCGAGTTAACTACCTCCATCGCGTTGGCGCGGAGGTTCCACTTATCCAGTTGCGCTCCCGCGACCGGGTTGAAGTGTTTGGGAGCGAAAGGCAGATAGCCGGCGTGCACGTCGCGGGGGTGATTGAGAATCACGATGCGGACTTGTGGCGTTTTGAAGATGTTGTCGAAGATCCGCGGCCAGGCCATCGCCGTGTGATCGGGCGGGTCGACGTCACCCACAATCGGGAACACATTGAAGTGGCCGAGCTTGGTGGTAACTTCATTGCCGACGATCGGAGTGAAGTACTTTCGCATTCCCAACCGGCGGGCGGGCGCTTCGTAATCGATGTGGAGGTTGTGATCCGTGGCGATGGGCAATTCAAGCCCCTCGCCGGCGATGGTCAGCATTCGCTCGTCGATCGTCACGTCACCGTGACGCGAATAGGTGAACGTATGGACGTGCGTATCGGACGACACCCATCCCGTTGTGTCGACCTCGCGCGGCAAGACCACTTCGCGGCGGAACGTCTCGCCGAGCTTGGCGAGGACAGCAATTTTGGCGAGCCCGTATTCAGCGCCGCGGGTGACATGCACCGTGTACTCACCGGCTTGCAAGCCGAACTTCGCGCGGCCGTCGCCCGTGTACAGCATCCCCGATCGCACCGCGTATCGATCGCTCGACTGGGCTCCGAGCGGAACGAGCGTTCCGTCGCGATTGACAATCGTCAGCCGGCATGGCAATGGCTCACCCTGGTTGTCCTTGACCGTAATCTCAACCTGGCATTCGCCGTAGACTTCGTCGAACGGACGATCGTCAAGCCACACATCGCCCAGACGAACATCGTCTACGCGCTCGCCGGTCGCCTCCATCTCCAGGACGTTCTCGCCTGTCAGAATGGTCCCCGGTTTCAGCCGCCAAGTCTCAATCGCATCGTTCTCGTCACTAAACAAGGCGCCGAGCCGTTTGCCGTTCAGCTTGACGTGCCAACCGTGCTTGACGTCGACGCGGCGCACACTGAGCGTCGCCTCGCGTTTGTTCGATTTGGCCGCGAAGGTGAGGCGGTGCGAATTGCCCTCCGCGCGTTCAGGAAAACTCGTCCACTCGCGCTCTTCGCCCGATCGCAAATGGACCATGCGTTCGAGCAGCTGCCGCCGCTCGGCTCGCGCAGTTGAGCAGCCGACCGCAATGATCAATGCGAAGATCAATGCGAAAAATGTCACAAGCCGCAGTGTGGTGAAGAATGTGGTGGAGGATGTGGTGGAGAATTTGCTCATGCGTCGTTTCTCGTTATCGACCAGGTCAAGAGACGCCGAATATGGAAGTCGTCTCGGAGAAGCCGCCATCGTACGGGACGCTCGTCCGCGTTTCGATCCCTCTGCCGGAACAGGACGAACGACAAATCCCACTGAAAGCCCACTGGGCGACGTCGATCCAATGTGTCGATCCAATGTGTCGGTCCAATGTCAGGCCGCGATCGCCCAACCTACACCGGCTATTCTTGCTGGCTCATCTCTTCTTGCTGGCTCATCTCCACGATCCACCGCCACGCTTGTTCGACGTGCGCGGCGGTCGTGTTTGTTTGCCCGATCGACATTCGCAAGGTCAGCCGATCGTCGACGCGGGTGTGAGTCAAGAACATTCGCCCGGCCGCGTTGAGCCGGTCGAGCAACTGTTGATTGAACTCATCGCCGCCGTGATGGCGGAAGCAGACGAGGTTCAAATATGAAGGCTGGAGCAATTCGAATTCGTCGCTCTCCTCAATCCGGCTGCGCAACAGATCGGCGGCCGCCACGTGCTCTCGGACGCGGTTCTGAATCCCCTCGACGCCGAATGTGCGGATTACAAACCACAGCTTGAGCGCTCGGAAGCGTCGCCCCAGCGGTATTTGCCAATCCCGATAGTCGATAACTTGTCCCGATTCACTGGCTTGGTTGCGAAGGTACTCGGGCAGGATGCTCAGCGCGCTGACAAGCGCTTGGCGATCGTCGACGTAGAAGCAATCGCAATCGAAGTTGACGAACATCCACTTGTGCGGATTGAAGCAGTAGCTGTTGGCCGTCGCGAGCCCGGCGTGGATGCCGCGGAATTCGGGACAGATGGCGGCTGTACCCGCCATGGCCGCATCGACGTGGTGCCACAGCTGGTGCTCGCGACAGACTTCTCCTACCGCGGTCAGGTCGTCAAACAGCCCTCGCGATGTGGCGCCCAGAGTCGACGTCACGAAAAACGGCGTTCGACCCTCGGACCGATCGCGGCTGACGGCGGCGGCCAGCGCGGACGGGTCGATCACACCGTCGCCGACGCGGCGGAGATTCTCGGATCCTAGTCCGGCGATAATCATCGCCTTCTCGATCGACAGGTGAGCATCCGTCGAGACGTACGCGGTCAGTGGTTGCGACGCGCCGCTCCGGCGAATCGCCCCGCGCGTCGCCCGTTCGCGGGCGGCGATCAACGCGCACAGCGACGCGCTGCTGGCCGTGTCTTGAATCACGCCGCCTCCGGCGCGATCCGACCGGAACGCCGCGGGCAAGTCGAGCATCTCGACCAGCCAGTCGAGCATGTGGGTTTCCAGTTCCGTACACGCCGGACTGGTCGACCAAAGCATGCCCTGGACGCCGAGACCGGCGGAGACGAGTTCGCCGAGAATCGAGGGCGGTGAATTGTTCGCGGGAAAATACGCATAGAAGTGAGGCGACTGCCAGTGAGTCACCCCGGGCATGATCAGCTGCTGGACGTCCTCCATGATCGCCTCAAACGGTTCGCCCGCGGCGGGCGGGTGCGACGGCAGTTGAGCGCGAATGTCACCCGGTTCGACGCGCGACTGGACCGGATAGGACTCGACTTGCTCCATGTAGTCGGCCAGCCAATCGATCACTTGCTTGCCGTGCGCGCGAAACTGTTCCGGTGTCATAGGTGGTGAATTTTTTTGAGGAAGGATGAGGAAGGAAAGGAACTGCGCCCCTCCTCCCGCTCGAGCTGGAAGCCGCTCGACAAGACGACTGTATACGACGAAAGGCGGAGCCCGTCACCGGGACTGACAAAGAACTGGCTTGCAGCTGGACGGTCGCCCCTCGATACTCAGGAGCGCCGAAATTGCCGCTGGGCGGTCCGCGCGGATGTGGGATTGCATGGGAGCCGAATTTGAATTCCGCCGACAAGCCGCACGAGATCCACGCCGAACGACCCACCAACGTCCGCTGGATCATCTTCGCGCTCAGCTGCGCTTCGTCCTGGACGCTCTACGTCCACCGCTACACCTTCGCGTTGATCAAGCCGTTCTTGATTGAGGAATACGATCTCACCAAGACGCAGCTCGGCTGGTTCGACACGGTGTTCTCCGTCTGCTACACGGGTTTTCAAGTGCCCATCGGCATCCTGGCCGATGTAATCGGAGCCCACCTGGTGCTCTGCGGCGCGCTCTGCGTATGGAGCCTGGCTCTCGAAGGCCACGCCTTGGCAGTCGGCTGGAAGTCGTTGGCGGCGTCGCGCGCTTTCTTCGGGCTGGGGCAAGCGGGGTGTTTCGCCACCCTCACACGGACGACGAAGAACTGGTTTCCCCCTTCCTACCGCTCACGCGCACAAGGATTCATCGGCGTCTTCTTTGGACGGATGGGAGGCGCCAGCGCCAACATCCTGTTCGCCACCGTGCTGATCGGTTTCCTCGGGCTCGAGTGGCGCTACGCACTCATCTGGCTGGTCGCGATCGGGGCGATCCTCGCCCTGGCCGTGCTCGTGTTTGTTCGAGATACGCCGCGCCAACACCCGTGGGTCAACCAGGCCGAAGCCGATTTGATCAACGCGGGCGGCGCCGATGATGAAACCGATCTCGACGCCGCGGAAACGCTCTCCTGGCGCGAAATACGCAGCGGCATGTCGACGCGGTCAGTCATCAACGTCGGCGCTCTAAACATTCAGTCCATCTTGAGCACTGCAGCCGATTCGCTCTATTCGCTTTGGATCCCCTTGTTTTTAAGTGAGGTGCATCAACTTAAGTTCAAGGAGATGGGAATCTACGCTTCGCTCCCGCTCATCGGTGGCGCGATCGGCGGCGCAATGGGAGGCTACCTCAACGACTTCTGGATTCAACGGACTGGCAATCGGCGGTGGAGTCGATCCCTGGTCGCCTTTAGCGGCAAGGGAATGGCCGGATTACTTTTGGCGGTCGCCATCCTCTTCTTCTACGACCAGCCGCGCGTTTTTTGCGGGTTCCTATTATTCGTCAAGTTGTTCGGCGATTGGAGCCTGACGACCTCCTGGGGGGTCATCACCGACATCGGAGGAAAGACGTCGGCCAGCATCTTCGCCTACAACAACTCGGTCGCAGGACTGGCTTCCATGTTGGCCCCGCCGTTGTTCGGCTACATGTCCGACGCACTGTCGTGGAAGGCGGTCTTCATCGTCGCCGCCGGCATCTATTTGGCCTGCGCCACTTCGTGGCTGTTTATCAACTGCACGATTCCCGTCTCGCGCGAAGAGAAAGGCGATAAGCCGTAGTTCGCCGTTGAGTCGACGCAATAGACGTCGACGCAATAGACGTCGACGCAATAAAAAACGCGTCGCTCGAAAGCGACGCGCACGGTGACTTCAATGGGTCTCGTTAAATCGTTTCCCACGTGGGATCGAGATCCAGCTCGGTCGCCGAAATCACCGGCGGCAACCAAGCCTCATTCTTCGCGACAGCCTCCACGTTCTTTCCGTAACCGGCGCGAACCCGATGTGTGGGTTCACTCCATACGTCACGGATCTCGGCGCACAATCGTGCAATTTCCGACGGCGCAGGGTCGCGCATTGTGGAACGACGTCCAGCCATGGTACACCTCTCTCAAATTTTGCCTGTTCCGAATAGGGCGAACGCCCTGTGAGATGGGATGTCAGAATTATCACACAACCGATCGCGGACTGCCAACAGGGAATCGGCGCGAGAATCCCAAAAAAGTGGCGGTTGTGAAAGGATTCACAAAGTCGTTAGGCCGACTTCGCTCGCCAGATCGGCAGGCTGTCACGCACGTAGATGGCCACCGCCCCCAGGGAGCAGGCCGAAATCGCCAGGAACATCGAACGAAAGCCCCACGTATCGGCGATCGCGCCCAGCAGCGGGGCTCCGGCGACCATCCCCAGGTCCATCATCATCAAGGTGAGCGCTGAGCCGGTGCCCCGGTACTCGTTGGGGAACTTCTCGATCGACAGCGAACTCATCGTGTGAAAGATCAGCGAGTGGGCCGTACCGCAGATCAGGCCGGGAGCGGCGAGCAACCAGGGGTTTTCGCGCGTGACGAGCACGAAACTGATCATCCCCACCGCCATGATCGACATCCCGGTCATCAACACTTTGCGGCGGCCGATGTGGTCCGGCAAGCGCCGCAGGACCACGCGCAACGTGACTCCCCAGCCGGCGTAGCAACAGAAGAACAGACCGATGGGCGAGACGGGAAGGTGCAGACGATCGGC
Source organism: Pirellulaceae bacterium (assembly GCA_030748485.1). GTDB lineage: Bacteria > Planctomycetota > Planctomycetia > Pirellulales > Pirellulaceae > JASMLW01. The sequence goes on along the minus strand of JASMLW010000540.1, from coordinate 7,129 downwards.
GTCGATGTAATTCGGCAGGAAGACGAAAGGAGCCGTCATGCAGACGCCGAAAGCGATCGCCACGTAGACGATCGCGCCGGGCCAGAAGCGCATCGAGATCGCCAGGAATTCACTAAACCCCGTCGTCTTCTCGACGCGGCGAACATCCGGCCGACGCAGGGCGAACATGATCAGCGCCGGAACCACCAGCGCGACGCACGCCATGATGAAGAGAAATTCGAAGTCGCCCCGCGACCGCTCGCCGACACCGAGGATCAAGTCGCCGGAGAACGGTCCGAAGATCATGCCCAGGAATCCACCCACGCCGAGGATGCCGATCGCTTCGGTCCTGCGCTCCGGATAACTGTGCACCGCGTACGTCAAGCTGGCCGCGAAGACGAGCGCCGCGCCGATCGCGTTGAGCGCCCAATAGAAGTAGAGCAGCGGTCCGACCGTGGTCACGAACAGATTGCCGCCGGCTCCGACACCGAACACGACGAATCCCAGGAACCAGATGCGCTGAGCGCCGAAGCGGTTGATCCACTGGCCGATCAACGGCCGCAGCGCCATGCCGGCGACGGCTCCGAAGCCGCGGACCCAACCGACATCGGTCTGCGTTCCACCCAGGAAGGTCACCCACCGCGAGTGGTGGGCCATCAGTGTGTTCCCAATGACGAATGATGTTTGCGCCAAGATCGCCAAAACGAATGAGACATCGTAGAGCCGAGCTGTCGCGGTGGCGGCCGCCCTGGCCTTCCTCGTCGCTTCCGCCCCGATGTCGCCGGAAGATTCGCCGGGAGATTCGTCCGCCGCGCCCGTGGTCGGCTCATCCGCAGGCAGCACGCCGCCGGGCTGCGCGGATCTCAAGATCGCCGAATCGGACGGAGGCATATCGGGTGGGGTGAGAATGGTGAGCCGTCACGGGAAGGCGGGCAGGTGGTCCGCGACGAGTGTGGCCGAAACAGCACAGACTAACCAGAGAGCGTCTTTCAGGCAACGTGGGCGAATCGACAACGGGTGCGATCTCGGTGGCGGGCCCTGGTCGCGGTTGCGGGGATCCGTGACAATCGGCAGCCGACAGAAAATGCAGAATCGGAGGGCGAATCAGCGATGGCGAGCGACCGCAAGAACGCGATAGTGACAGGCGCGAGCAAAGGTGTCGGCCGGGGGATCGCCGTGGAGTTGGCGGGAGCCGGTTGGAATATCGGCGTCAACTACAACGCCGATGAGGCGGGAGCGGCGGAGACGGTCCGGATGGTCGAGAACCGCGGCGGCTCCGCCTGGGCGCTGCAGGGCGACATCGGGACGAGCGCGGATGTCGAGCGAGTCTTCACCGATTTCGATCGACTGGCCGGGCGGCTCAACTTGTTGGTCAACAATGCGGGAGTCCAAACCTGGGCGTCGCTCTTCGACTTGCAGGAAGCCGATTTCGATCGCACGATCCGCACGAATCTCAAGGGCTGTTTCCTCTGCATGAAAGCGGCCGCCCCGCGGATGCGAGACGCCGGCGGAGGCGCGATTGTCAACATCGGCTCGGGAGCCAATCGGATCCCCTTCCCCAACCTCGGCGACTACTGCGCTTCGAAGGGGGGAATCGATCAGCTGACGCGCGTCGCGGCCGTCGAGTTCGGCCCTCACCAGATCCGCGTCAATTGCGTCGCCCCCGGCGCCATCGAAATCGAACGAACTCGCCTGGAGGACCCCGACTACGCCGGCACGTGGGGCGCGGTGACGCCAATCCGCCGCGTTGGCCAAGTCGCCGACGTGGCCGCCGCGGTCGCATACCTGGCCAGCGACGAGGCGGCGTTTGTCACGGGACAGACCTTGTACGTCGACGGCGGGCTGTGGAGCCAAGGAGTCTGGCCGTACGAGCGATCAGAGGATGGTTGAGAACCGCTGCGAATACTGCTGCGAATTCTGCTGCGAATAGTGCTGGGAATAGTGCTGGGAATACTGCCGCGAATTCCGGCGAATTGATTGATGTTTGACTCCGGATCACGTCAAATGGTGGCCAAATCAAGTGATCGCTGCGAAACCTCGCGGCCTCAACGGCGATTAGTACATCTATTACATCAAACGACTGCTGCGGCCGTTCCAAACCAAAGGGAGTGAATGCGAAGATGACGAAAGCAAAGAACTCGTGCCCCGACTGCGACACTGGCGTGAGCCGGCGACAATTCGTGAAGACATCGGCAGCCGCGATCGCCGCCGGCGGCGTGCTCGGCTCCGGCGTCTGGAGTCACGCGGCGCCCTCCACATCGGACGCCGCGGAATCGACCGTCAAGCGATTCTACGACTCCTTGTCGGAAAAACAGAAGGGCGAGATCTGCTTCCCGTTCAATCACGAGAAGCGAACGATGATCAACCCCAATTGGCACATTACAAAACCGCAAATCGTCGACGACTTCTACAACGACGATCAGCGGAAGTTGATCGACGACATCATCAAGGGCGTTTCCAGCGAAGACGGTTACGAGCGCTTCGTCAAGCAGATGGATGAGGACGCCGGCGGCGTCGGTTCATTCGCGGTCGCCGTGTTCGGCAAGCCGGGCGAAGGCAAGTTCGAGTGGGAGCTGACCGGGCGTCACCTCACTTTGCGAGCCGACGGCGACTCGGTCAAGAACATGGCGTTCGGCGGCCCGATCGTCTACGGCCACGGGGAATCGAATCCCAAAGAGAACCTATACCACTACCAAACGAAGAAAGCCAACGAGGTCTTTGCGGCCTTGGACGCGCCCCAGCGCAAAGAAGCTCTGCTGAAGAAAGCCCCCCGCGAAAACGCTGTGCTGCTTCAGGGCGCCGCCGGAAAATTCCCCGGACTGGCTGTTGGGGAGTTGTCGAGCGATCAGAAGCAATTGGTCGAAGAGACGATCAAGACGATTCTCAAGCCGTACCGCAAGAAGGACGTGGACGAAGTGGCGGCCGTGCTGAAGAAGACCGGCGGGCTCAACAAACTCCACCTGGCCTTTTACGAGCAGGGCGATTTGGCCAAGGACGAAGTCTGGGACATCTGGCGACTCGAAGGACCCGGATTCGTCTGGCACTTCCGCGGCGCGCCCCACGTCCACACCTACATCAACATCGGCGTCAAGTCGTAAGACTCGACGATAATCTCCGTCCAACTTACACAGGGCGCCGCTCACTCCCGGGCGGCGCCCTTTGTTTGCGAGCAGGACCTCGCAACGGGAGAATAGGGTCGAACACACCGTGCCTGGCGAAGAACTCGATTGCAACCGAATCCAGCTTCTGAACATCGGCCCAACCTTGGAGACGATTGTTCTCCACTCATCACGGCGGAGAGAGTCCATCCGTAGACGCAAATGTCGGGAGCCGCATCGTGTAACTTCTTGGCGCCTTCCGCCGTCACGCTAGGATTAGCACCAACGCAGCGCGGTGTCAGTGGTATGACATTGCACGGAAACTGGTTTAGTTGAACAGTGAATGTTTCGATGTGTCGAGTGAGATTCAGTGTGAAGTCTGTGATGGTCACGATTGGGATCGTCGGTGCATTCACCCACGTTTCCATACTCGGTTACAACAAGTACTTCAACGAGGCGAGATGCATTGCAGCCCTGCGCGATGCTGGGGTCATAATTATGCCTCGAGTGACCGAACGCCTTGAATTGTCACAAGAGCATTTGATCGTTGAGATTCCTGGAGATCGGTCGATTGGCCTCTCAACTGCACTAAGTCTGTTGAGGCGCGTGGAGGGAGTTCAGCACCTGATTATCCGCGACTGGAGTGACGAGGAGGCAATTGACCTTGGAGGCGTCGCTAGTCTAAGTGACTTAGAGTTCGTAGTCTTGTGTGGTGGCCGATTGAAGAAAGTCGACATTGAGTTTAAGGACATGAGGTTCTTAAGTCGGTTTATGCTGGTGGATGTGAAGCTCGACGGTATGAACTGGATCGAAGCTGTCCCACCAAGTGTAGATTTGGAATTTGAGGCGATGAAGGTAGATGTAACGAACGTATTGAGGGCGGCTACTCCACGTAAGAAACTCGCGATTCGATACTGTGAAAGTCGGCCACGTGCGCCGGTGACATCGCCGGAAATGGCGCTCATGATTCACACTGTCGACTTGACTGGTAACGAGTGGGTCAACGATAGTTTCGTTGAAGGGATGGTGGGCGGATCGATTGTTGAGTTGTATTTGGGTGACACTGAAATCACAAATCAGGCGTTTGGGTCCCTAGAGTCAATGCGGTCACTGAGGATACTTGGGCTTTGGGGTTTGCAGAGGGATGTGCAGATTGACCGAACGGCAATTCGCGAGTTCAACCTTGTTCGTCCCGATGTTACGGTGTCAATCTGGCCTTGACGTTTTTTTTCGTAGGTCCGAGAAAAGGCACTCGAGTCAGGGGCGTTTACGCCCCAATCCGCCGCAGGCGGCGAAGGCCCGTGCTTGAGCACGGGTGAACCAGACGCAGCGGCTGCAACCAAACGTTCCAGACACGCGTTGCCCCGCGCCGCGGCGTTCCATTCTCGCGTGGCCCCGCGTCACCCCGTTCCAACAATGCCGGCGCAACAAGGGAATCCAGCGCCACGGTTGTTGGGAACGGGGCCCCGAACGGGGACACCCAGACGCTAAATCGCCGGAAGTCACGATCACTATTTGCATCGGTCGGATGTACGCGAGAAAATGGCTGTCTCTCGCTTCGACAGTGTGCAAAGCGTAGCTCTCCCTCGCTGATACTCATGACTCGCGCACCGGCTCCCGCGATCGCGGTGGTGCGTGAGCGAGAAACGAAAGACGACAAGTCGATCCTGACACCAACCGGAGCTTCGAGCATGACAGTTCTATTTCGGCGAATGAAAAAATGGACGTGGGTGACCGCGTTGCTGGTCACGTGTTTCTGCTCGATCCACACGTGCGCATTGGGCCAGGCGGAGCGAAAGTTGCGAACCTGGCGGGATTCAACGGGGAAATTCAGCATTGACGCTGAGTTTGTTCGCGTCGCCGGCGAACAAGTCGTTCTCCGCCGCGGAGACAAGAAAGAGATTTCGATTCTCCGCACGCAGTTGAGTCTGGCGGACCAGCAATACCTGCGCAAACTGCTCACGACCACATCTCCCCAATCTGACGGCAGGCTCGACAACAACTTGAAGTGCGTCGATCTCTCCGATCTAACCGGTGCGCTACCAATGGACGTGGTGAGCAGCAAACAGATCCTGCGGCGCTCTGAGCCCTGGGAGTACAGCACGTGGAAACCGGAATCGAGAAAAGACGACACGGTCGGTTATCCCTCAGTGGTTCGCAATGACCGAGGAAAGAACCCCGATGGCAAGTACTATCTCTACTTCGCCCACCACGACCCCACCTCCGGGATCGGTTGCGCCATTGCGGACTCGATCGCGGGACCGTACCGCAAGCTCAAGGTTCTGGACCCCGGCCGGGAGCACAGTATGGTGCTCGTCAACCCGCACTCGCCGGGGAAACAGGGGGATCCGTCGCACTACTCAAGTCCTTCGCTGGTGTGGAACGAGGATGAGCAACTGTGGTTCATGTATTTTCATTACTACAACCACTTTCACAGGTTGTGGGAGGAGCACCCGGACTATCCCGGCGGTGGGAATCAGATGACGGCGTTGGCCACCACGCCCGACTTGTCGTCACACAGTTGGACGATCGTGCCGGACGAGCGGGGCGACAAGGTCAATATCCCCAAGATCCAGCCCGTCTTGGCCACGACGAAAGAGCCCTGGATGTACGGTACGTCTAGTTACCATGCGGTTCAGCGATTGCCCACCGGCGACTGGCTGGCTTTCTTGCGCGGCACGGACGTCAAGGGAGTCTGCAGCGTCGGCTTCGCCCGCTCGCGAGACGGCAGAAAGTGGGACTTGTTTCCCCAGAACCCGCGCATCCGTCCGACGGCGGGCAGAGACGCGGAACTCGGCATCTATCGACCGGGCTTCATCGGCTATTTGGGTAAGGGTCGCGCGGGCGAACACAGGTATTTGGTGGTTTGGAGTGAGAGCCGAATCGGAGCGGATGTGCCGAGAATGCGGTACGGATACACGACCGATTTCGTCTCGATCATTCCGGACCGCCGCGGTTACGCCAAGTGGCCCGCGGGTGACGGATTGATCAGTCCCTGGCGAGTCGATGATAAGTTGTACCTGTTCGCCGCGAAGCACTTGCACGTGATGCAGTTGCCAGTCGCCCGTTGAATTTGGAGGCTAACCGGACTGCTGGATTCTCACCCCACGCCTGCGCGGCCCGCAGACCGCGCCGCTCGCCATGCACATCTATCTTGCAGTACTTCTGACCACCATTTCTGTGTGGCTGGTCGTTTTTCCATCACATTCTGTCAGCCGCTGTTTCGTTCGCTCTCTCTTTTTGTTCCGGGTTGAGGCGAATGAGTTGGAGATCAGGTTACTGGGAGCGTTGGGGCTGTCGTCCGTGGCTTGGTCTGTTGGCGAGTCGCATCTTGATGTCTCGAGGCTTGCGATCGCCAGCGCGCTCGGCGGTGTGTCCGGCCTCATTATGGGTACTTTTCTGATCCTTCTCCATCGTCGCGAAAGAGTAACCTCGCGCCCCCCATGGCTGGTCGGTGTTTTCCTTTCGTTTGCGCTCGTGGTTCTTTCGATTCTCGCGCCGATTGGGATCGTTTCCGTGAGCCTTCTCGAAGCCTGTCTCGTGCTTCATTGGGTGACGTACGGTGTCGCAATATCGCGAATCTCGAAATCACTGCGGACATGAAACGTTGAGCTGTGGCTGAGGTGCTTCCCAGAACGATGGGCTCTCTTGGCGACGATTGTGCTCCACTCATCTCGGCGTGGAGAAAGTCCTTCCGTAGACCTGGATGTTGGGAGCCGCATCGTGCAACCTCTTGGCGCCTTCCGCGGTCACATCTGTCCCGGCGACGTCAATCAAAATTGGCCTGCCTCGCATTCCTTGCAAGTGCTTCAAACCGTCGTCGGTGACGGCCGTATTGTCCAGCGACAGCTCCGCGAGGTTGGGAATCTCGACCAGGTGCGTCAGACCGTCGTCCGTGATGTTGGTGTTCTCTAGCCCGTACTTGAATAGATAGTCTTGTGGTAAACGCAGAGGACATCGGGAGTTATCGCGCAATCGAAATGCGCGTGTTCTGGCTACGGTCGGTGTAGCGTGGCTAGAGCGTCGCGCCGAGCAATCGAATGACGTGTTGT
>JASMLW010000539.1 GCA_030748485.1 Pirellulaceae bacterium | reverse complement strand
TCCCCTGCTTCTGTTCAAGCGTCAGCCGTTCTTCTGGGCCGGACTTCTGGCGAAGTCCACTACTTAACGACTCGGCCAGCGCGTAGTGGGATTCGCCAGAATCCCCTGCTTCAGTTCAAGCGTCAGCCGAACTTCTGGGCCGGACTTCTGGCGAAGTCCACTACGTAACGACTCGGCCAGCGCGTAGTGGGATTCGCCAGAATCCCCTGCTTCAGTTCAATCGTCAGCCGGACTTCTGGGCCGGACTTCTGGCGAAGTCCACTACGGGTGGATGTCTCTGTACGCGACTCCGCTGAGTCTCTATGATCCCTCGCCATTCTTGTTGGGAGAGGATCGTGAAGAGACTGCGATTAGCAATGCGCGCGGCTGGCTGGACGAGTTGTTGTCTTCTCGTAGCTCTGGTGGGGTGCGGCGAGTCTGACCGAGCGGCGAACACAACGGCGCCGCGACCGGACCACGAAGACTCCCGACCGATTGCGACTCCGGTGGTCGAACAACCGGTCGTCGAGCCGCCCGTCATCAAGCCGCCCGTCTCCGACCCATCGGTGCCGTCGGTAGCTGGAGCGGCGGATGGAGCGACCGCACCCAGAGTCCCATTAGACGTGGCGGCGCCGCCGCGAATTCGTCGACCTCGAGTGGGCCGCTTCAACCCGCTCGGGAGCGGCGACTCGGGTTCGCCGGCGGCCAAAATCGTCGAGCCGCGAGAAGCCGTGCCGATGCGGCCCATTGCTGCCGAGTTGGAACAACCGCGATCGATCGCGGCGGCCGGCGGCGAGACGGTCATCGACAGTCAACCCTTGACGGCGGGAGCGGATTCGGCGACGCCGAGCAGACTCGATCCCCGAGCGGCAATCGAACCGGATGAACGTGGGCTGACTCGGTCTCAGCCATCGGACGCGGTGAACGAGTCGGATGCGCGATCAAATGAGGAGTCAGTTGTTGACGACGACAGCGTGCGAGTCGTCCCAGTTCATTACGTGACGGATCGGGCTGAGTACGAGCCTCCGCCGATCACGGTCGATCGGCTCTTCCTGCCTGGCGGCCTGATCGTATTGGCCGTCGTCGCCAGCGGAATTGCCTGGAAGACGCGGCGAGTTCCCCTGGTCCTGGTCGCCTGCGCCGCTTGGATGGGAACTGCGGCGACGGCCGCGCCGGTCGCTATCGAAGCCTGCCGACCGCCGGCTGAGTTGGTGGATTACGGCAATCACCGCGGCGCTGTCCAGTACGGGCTCTGCGAAGTGACCATTCCTCCCGAGCACACGGCGGGCGTCGTCGAGGCGCCCAATGTCCTCAAGCTTGAGTTTCACGAGAACGAAGAGAAACACGTGACGCTGCGCAGCGTGACGCCGCTGGCCGCCGACCAATTCTATCAATCGCTGCAAACGCAAATCGGGGACACGGGCCAGGTGTTGGTCTTTGTGCACGGCTACAACGTGAACTTCGCCGACGCCGTCCGCCGCACGGCGCAGATGGCGTTCGATCTCGAGTTCGCCGGCGCGGCCGTCTGCTACAGCTGGCCCTCGCAAGGTGGGCTCTTCCAGTACACGGTCGATGAAAACAATGTCACTTGGACGACCCCCCACTTGCAGCAAGTTCTCCTCGAACTGGGTGAGCGGTTTCGCGGGCGCCCGATCCATCTGGTCGCCCACAGCATGGGCAATCGCGCGTTGACGTCAGCTCTGAAGGAGATTGAGACGGACCTGGCGGAGCAGCAAACCAAGTTTCACCAGATCGTGTTGGCGGCCCCGGACGTCGACGCCGACATCTTTCGCCGCGACATCGCTCCGGCGATCGTCAACACGGCTCATCGAGTCACTCTCTACGCATCGTCCAACGACCAGGCGCTGGTGGCTTCGCGAAAGGTGCACGGGCACCCGCGAGCCGGCGATTCGGGAGCGGCGCTGGTCGTCGCGCCGGGGATCGAGACGATCGACGTGTCGGGAGTCGATACGAGTTACCTGGGGCACTCGTACTACGCGAGCAACGAATCGATTCTCCGCGACCTTCGCGCGGTGCTCGTGCAAACTCACCCGGCGTCGATGCGCCCCTGGCTGGCTCCACGGATCCATCACGGCGCCCCCTTCTGGGTCTACCCGATGACCGAGCAGGCGAGACGACAATCCGATGACTCGCTCAAGTCATTCTGACGCCCGATCGATAGCTCCCAGCGCGGCGGCCGGTCATGACGGGCTGGGGCAACCCCAAACTCACGATCCCGACGAGCGTCTCTTCCCGGCCCGCTGCCCGGACGCTTGTCAACCCGGCCCGCTGTCAACCCGTCTGAGGATCGGCCGCCTCAAATACTTCCGCGAACCTGGCAATCAGGTTTTTTCTCTTGCCTCAGACGTCGTTTTTAGAAACGATGAATACGTGGGTCGCACAAAACGCAGTGCGACGGACTAGAAGACCCGCGAGTAAGCCAATTGGCACGGCCGAGAAACGGGACAGGCTCTAGTTGGAAGGAGGTGATCTAGTGGAATATTTCTGTACTAGCCAAGGAGGTGGCGACGCCTAGACAGTCGGCGGACTGTCACTAGGCAGTCACCGTCTCGTCGTTAGATCACCAGAAAGATCTGATGCGAGAAATCCAGGACTCGGTTCGCACGTCGCGGGCCGAGTCTTCTTTTTTGCGCGATTCCGGCGCTGCTGGGTCGGCTGAGACACCAGCCGAGACAAGTGGGGTCCCGCCTGCCGGGCGGGGCGGGGCGACGAAGTCGCGACATTGGACGTTCCGTTTAGCACAGCGGGGCGATTTGATCCGGCGGTGAGCACGAATCTGGCGACTGTTCCAGAGACAACCCGCAATCGACGGCCTTGGAAGGCCATCGTACTTATCAAGCGTCGGAGAGGAACAGGCGATGTCGGTCCTCGGGCGTGACGCCGGCAGCGTACTCGCTGAACTCATAGGCCTCCATCAGCAGTATTTGTCCACCCCGCTCCTCACCGTAGCGCTCGATAAGCCGCTGGCGGAAACAGTCGGCCCGCGGTCCCATGTGGTGCGCGCACCAGTCGGCCAACCAGGCGCGGCGGTCATCATCGGCGGGCAGGTCGTGTTGGTGATTGTAAGGAAGAAACTCGAAGACCTGCGAAACATGTTGCTCGAGCATGTCGAGCACGGTGTCGAACCACGGCTCGATGTCCAACACGACGTCCGCTTGAAACGGGTACGGTTTGGTGAACAGATCGACCATGTAGGCGACGACCGGGTCGCGCGACAGGTACGGGGTTTCGGGGGCCACCAAGGGAACTGTAACCAGGTACGAGGCGTCTTGAACGGCTTGACCCACTGCTCGGTGGTCGGGGTGGTAGTCGCAAGGTCGGTGGGTCAACACCAGGTCCGGCTTGAACGTTCTGATCTCGCGAATGATTCGGTCGCGGACTTCGAGCGAAGGTTGGAGATGCCCGTCGGGGAAATCCCAGGTGACGTACTCCGCGCCGACCACCTTGCCCGCCCGGTCCGCCTCCTCGCGACGCCGGTCGACCAACTGACTGCCCGATAGCTTGTGGTGTCCGGCTCCGCCGTCGGTCACGGAGACGATTTTCACAACGTGGTCGGCCGCGCGGTACGCCGCCACCAAGCCACCCGCATGAAACTCGGCGTCGTCCGGATGGGCGCCGAGGACCAGTAATCGCAGTGGACCGTCCGTCATAAATCACCTACAAGCCTATTTGTGTCCGCACCCAAACGACCGATTCTGATCGATCAAACCCAATTGTCAAAGTTTACCTGCTTTGCCAGCCGATAACGGATGCGAAGACCGGACATAGCTGCGTAGCGTCACCCCAATTGAAGGATCAGCCGAATGGAAGACATTCGGGAAGCGTTCACCCACTACGCCGAAATCGTCTTTATCTGGGTTGGATTCGGCACGATTGTCGGCCTGGCCGCCAAAGCGATCATGCCGGGCCGCGATCCAGGTGGAGCCATCGCCACACTCGCGATGGGAATCGGTGGAACCGTCATCGGCTGTGGAGTTGTCGCCTACTTCTACGGCGGAGAACCGATCTCGCCCATCACCCCGGAAGGATTCTTCGTTGGGACGATCGGCGCGTTCATCATTCTGTTCTTCTATCGCCTGTTGGGCGGCTATTGGTTCGTCGAGGGCGACGAGGGGCTAGCCCACGGGCAATCTGGACGACGACGACGACGGCGCCGACGCGCCCGTTCGTACGATTCTCTCTCGTACGACGAATAGCGCAGACATCTGACTTGGACCGAGACGCGACCTTAACCGACTGCTCCGGCCGCGAGCTGCGCGGAGCCGCGACTAGGCTCCTTCGGTATCGGAACCCGAATCGGAATCGATGGGCGGCAAATCCGGGTAGGGACTACCCTGAATCTCGATCAACTCGATCTGAAAGTGGAGCGTCTCGTTCGGCCCGATGCGGCCTGGGTCGCCCGCTTCGCCGTATCCCAAGTGGGGCGGGATCTCCAATTCAATCATGCCGCCGATACCGATCAATTGCAGACCTTCCTGCCAGCCCACAACCACCTCGGACAACCGAAAGGTCTTCTCGAAACCTGTCGCGTAACTGGTGTCGAATTCCTTGCCGTTGTCCAACCAGCCGCGGTAGTGCACGGTAACGATGTCGCTCGTGATCGGCCGCCGTTCGGTGGACTGGCGTCGAATGCGGTACTTGAGTCCCGATTCGGTTGCGGTGAATTCCTCGGGTGCGTCTTCGTCGGTCGGGCCGGGCGCGAATCGCCGATCGTCTTGTTCTTCGACGACCGGTGGCGGCCCACAACCGCCAAAGACAGACAGGCCGGCCAGGATGAGCAAGGAGCAGGCGAGACGATAGGACATGAGTTCCGAGGGCTCCCGTAAGAGAGAGAATCGAGAGAGAGAGAATCGTTGTGCGGTCCGAGGAATCGAGTTTCGCGGGCTAGGGGTTCAGTTTTCGCAGGCGGATGTCGCGAACTGCGGCCTTGGTGTACCACGTTGCTACGCCGAAAGGCCGAACTGGTTCTTGCTCCCACCAAATTGAGAACTTTCGATCCTTGCGATCGACGTCCACGATCTGTTTTTTGTCGACCCACGCTTCGATTTTCTTGTCGGTAACTCGCAACCTGACACGATACCACTGGTTGTCTTTGAACTCGATGTAGTCGGTCGTCTCATTCTCGATCGCCGCTTGGCCATCGATGTTGGAGAGTCCGGTGACGCCGCCGCCCCACCCGCCGATGATCAAGCTGCAGTATTCCTTGCCGACCGGAAAAGTCATGCCACAGAAGAAGTCGGAGCCGGCGACTCGCTTGGTTTCCAGCGAGACCTCGTATTGGCTGCGCGGCATTTTCCCAGTCCAAGAGATGCCTGTCGCCGGGCTGCCTTTTTCCAGAACGACCGACTTGGACTTCGCATCCACCGTGACTTTGCCGTGTTTTTCGAAGTCGATTTTTTTGATGATCCGCCAATTCTTCAGCGTCTTTCCATCGAAGATAGCCTGGCCCGTTTTGGCTGGCTTTTTCTTCTCGCCCGCGGACGGCTTCTCGTCCGCGACGACGTTCACCGTCAGGAAAATCAGCGGGGCGGCGATCAGTTGACGACGGATGGTTAGCTGCCGGAGCATGGATGTTTCTCGCCAAGGGTGGGTTCAGAGAACTCAATTATGGCCTCCGTCACAGCGAAACGCAGCGCCGGTTCTCCGGAAACAGACCGACCGGCGCCCGCCGGAACACGGGGGAGACTGGTCGGACGCGGCGGCGCGGCTAAGATGATTCCATGAGCGCCGTCGAGATTTTTGATCCGATCATTCGCGAGTGGTTTCGCAGCCGCTTCGCAGCTCCCACCGACTCGCAGGAAGCCGGTTGGCCGCGAATTGCGGCGGCTGAACATACGTTGATCGCTGCGCCCACCGGTTCGGGGAAAACGTTGGCCGCGTTCCTCGTCTGCATCGATCGATTGTTCCGGCAGTGGCGCGAGGGCGAGTTGCCGGACGGCGTTCAAGTCGTCTACGTCTCGCCGCTGAAGGCGCTGAGCAACGACATCGAACGCAACCTCCAGACCCCGCTCGACGAAATCCGCGCCGCTTCCGAGGCAGCCGGACTGGACGCCCCGCCCATCCGAACGGCCGTCCGCACGGGTGACACACCTTCGTCACAACGACAGGCCATGCTGCGCCGACCGCCGCACATCCTGGTCACCACGCCCGAGTCGCTGTACTTGATGCTCACGTCCGAGAAGAGCCGCGAGACACTCGTCTCGACCCGGACGGTGATCGTCGACGAGATTCACGCGCTGGCGCGGGACAAACGGGGATCGCACTTGGCGCTGACTCTCGAGCGACTCGAACAACTCACCGACCGACCGCTCGTCCGCATCGGTCTGTCGGCGACTCAACGGCCCATTGAAGAGATCGCCGAGTTCTTGGTCGGCCGCGGCGACGGCCATCCTCGCGAGTGTCACATCGTCGACACGGGCCATGTGCGGCAGCTGGATCTGGCCATCACCACGCCGGCGAGCGAGCTGGCCGCCGTCTGCTCCAACGAACAATGGGATGAAGTCTACGGAACGCTCAGCGCCCTGATCAACTCGCATCGCAGCACATTGATATTCGTCAACACGCGGCGGCTGGCCGAACGCGTCACGCACCACTTGACGGAGATGCTCGGCGACGACGCCGTCGCCAGCCACCACGGCAGTCTCGCGCGCCCCCTTCGTCTGGCGGCGGAGAAGAAACTCAAGAACGGCGAGCTGAAGGCGATCGTGGCGACGGCCTCGCTGGAGATGGGGATCGACATCGGCTTCATCGATCTCGTCTGTCAAATCGGAGCGCCCAAGTCGATCGCGACCTTTTTGCAACGCGTCGGACGTTCCGGTCACTCGCTCGGAGCCGTTCCCAAGGGCCGGCTGTTTCCGCTCACGCGCGACGAGTTGTGGGAGTGCATGGCGCTGGTCGGCGCCGTCCGCAAGGAGATGTTGGACAGCATCGAAATCCCCGACCTGCCGCTGGACATTCTCGCCCAACAGATTGTCGCCGCGGTGGCTTGCGACGAGTGGGATGAAGACGACTTGTTCGAGGTCGTCAAACGAGCTCACCCTTTCCGCGACATCGACAAACCGGTTTTCGACGAGGTGCTCGAGCTGCTCAGCGAAGGCCCGGCCCGCGGAGTGAAGCGGGGAGCCTACTTGCATTGGGATCGCATCGGTCGGCGCCTGCGGGCTCGTCGCGGCGCGCGGTTGACGGCGATCACGTCCGGCGGGGCGATCCCCGAGAAGGCCGAGTACCGAGTCGTGACGGAGAGCGACAAGACATTTGTCGGCACGGTTGACGAAGACTTCGCGATCGAAAGCATGGCCGGCGATGTGTTTCTGCTCGGCAATACTTCCTGGCAGATCCGCACAATCCGCAGCGGAGAAGTGATCGTGCGGGACGCCGGCGGAGCGCCGCCGACGATTCCTTTCTGGTTCGGCGAAGGGCCGGGGCGGACGGTGGAATTCTCCGACGAGCTTTCGCTGTTGCGGGAGGAACTGCAGGAGCGGCTGGCCGAGGACGCGGCCGCCGGGTTTGCGGCCGCCGCGCCCGCTCGTCCCGAGACGTTGCAGTGGTTGAGCGAGACGTACGGGATTTCGTTGTCGGACGCTGAGCAAGTGGTGCAGTACGCGCGGGCCCAGATCGCGGCGCTCGGCCTGCTGCCCACCAAAGAGAAGATCGTCTTCGAGCGATTCTTTGACGAGTCGGGCGGCATGCAGCTGGTCATTCACGCGCCGCTCGGCTCCCGCATCAATCGCGCCTGGGGCCTGGCGATGCGAAAGCGGTTTTGCCGCACCTTCGATTTCGAGTTGCAGGCCGCCGCTGACGACAACGGCGTGCTGCTTTCGCTCTCGCCGCAGCACAGTTTTCCAATCGAACAATTGTTCAAGATGCTGACCGCCGAGAACGGCCGGCACCTGCTCATGCAGGCGTTGTTGGCGGCTCCCATGTTCCAGGTCCGTTGGCGGTGGAACGTAACTCGCGCACTGGCCGTGCTCCGCCGCCAGGCAGGGAAGAAAGTTCCGCCGCACTTGCAGCGATTCCGAGCCGACGATTTGCTGGCCGCCGCTTTCCCCGAGACGGTTGGCTGTCTTGAAAATCACCACGGCGACGTCGAGATCCCCGACCATCCCTATGTGCGGCAGACGATGCACGATTGTTTGCACGAGGCGATGGACGTCGATCGCTGGATCAATCTCTTGGAGTCGATTGAAAACAAACAGACTGAGTTGGTGCCGCGCGACACTCGGGAGCCGTCTCCTTTCGCTCATCAATTGCTCAACGCGAATCCCTACGCGTTCCTCGACGGCGCCCCGCTTGAAGAGCGTCGGACGCGCGCCGTGGCGACCCGGCGATCGCTTTCAACCGACGACTTCGACGACCTCACTCGCTTGGACGAGGACGCGATTCGCCAAGTCCGCCAAGAAGCGTGGCCGCTGGTTCGCGACGCCGATGAACTGCACGACGCCCTTCACAGCATGGTTGTCGCGCGCGACGACGAATTGAATGAATGGCGGCAGTGGTTGGTCGAGTTGCAACGAGAGGGACGCGCCGCCCGAATCGAACTGGACCCGCCCGCGGACGATGCGGCCGTTGACGGCGAACGACCGGAAACAACAGTGGCTTGGATCGCCAGCGAACGGTGGCCGCTCGTTTCGGCTGTCTACAAGAATCGCTGTCGGATCGAACGCGAACCTCGGCTTCCCGAGTCGCTGCAACGGTCTTGGGATGCGTCGGCCGGTTGGGTCGAAATCCTGCGCGGGCGAACGCAGGTCAGTGGCCCGGCCAGCGAATCGGCGCTCGCCGAACTCGTCCTCCTCAAGCCGGCGCACGTGCACTCGTCGCTCGAAGCGCTCGAGGGTCAGGGCGTGGTCTTGCGGGGACGGTTCACGGACGAGTGCCGCGCGAACGAGACGACCGAGTGGTGCGATCGACGGCTGCTCGCGCGAATTCACCGCATGACGCTCGACGGACTCCGCCGCCGCATCCAACCGGTCACGCCGGAACAGTTCATGCGCTTTTTGGTCGACCACCATCACCTCCGTCAGGATGCGCAGTGGCGCTTCGCGGCGGGAGCGCGAGAGGCGATTGGGCAGCTGCAGGGCTTCGAGGCGCCGGCGGCGGCGTGGGAAAACGAGTTGCTCGCCGCGCGAGTTGAAAACTACGAACCGCAATGGCTCGACCAACTGTTCCTCGGCGGCGAGGCTGTTTGGGGACGGCTGCGGCCGCCACAGCGAGATGAGTCGCGATCGAACGCCGCGCCGATGACGCGCGTCATGCCGATGTGCCTGGCGCTGCGCGAGCATCTGTCGTGGCTCCTCCCGCCGCAACGCGAGCCGACGACGACGAAGCTCAGCGGATCGGCGGAGGACGTGCTCAACGCACTGTCCGAACACGGCGCGCTGTTCGCGCAAGATTTGAAAGCCGTCACCGAGCTGCTCCCCGGACATCTCGACGAAGCGCTCCGCGAGTTGACATCGTACGGTCGAATTACGTCGGACGGCTTTGCCGCAATTCGCGCGCTGCTCGTCGCCAATCACCGCACCGGACGCCACCGACGACGTCACGAAACCGTCTCGACGATGTCGGCTCCCGCGGGACGTTGGTCTTTGTTTCCCGGACCGACGGCTCCGATCGAACACGATGAGTACTTGCGAAAGTGGTGCCGCCTGCTGCTGCGACGTTACGGGGTCGTTTTCCGTGACTTGCTGGGCCGCGAGTCGACGGCTCCGCCTTGGCGGGAGCTGGTCCCTCAATTCCGGCGGTTGGAATTGCGCGGCGAGATCCGCGGGGGACGATTCATCAGCGGTGTTTCCGGCGAGCAGTTTGCGGAGGAGGCGGCGGTCGAACGATTGCGCGAAGTGCGTGATCGGGATCCCGAGAACGAGTGGATCGTGCTCTCGGCGGCCGATCCGCTCAACCTGTTCGGCGTGATCACACCGGGCGGCAGACTGCCCGCGCTTTACAAGAATCGCTTCCTGCTCATCAACGGCGAGCTGGCCGCCACGTTGCAGTCGGGCAAGTTGGAGTTGTTCATCGACGCCGATCCCGCAACGACATGGGAAATCCACCAAGCGCTCCTGCAGGGGCGGCGGCGGGAGGCGAGCATCGTCGGCGTCCCGCCCGGCTAACCGCCTGGCGGTGACGCTACGAGAACGTGAAGTCGATTGAGGCTACGCTCGCTTTTGTGGCTATGCTCGCTTTTGTGGCTACGCTCGCTTTTGTGGCTACGCTCGCCAGAGCGTGGAATCGATTCACCACTTCGCAAGGTCAGCCACGATGCCCCACCGTCTGGCGACGGTAGCTACGTGAACGATTGTGGCTACATTGGCGACGGTGACTACATTGGCGACGGTAGCTACCTTGTTCGACCTCCACTGCGGCAAGCGGTATAACGCACCAACATCGGTTGGTTCGCATCTACTCATCACAGCTCAATCACAGACGGCTCATGACTGTTCGAAAACCGGTCGCCTCACTCGGCCCCCTTTTGCTGTTCGCGTCTATCGTTCTTAACGCGGCGGGAGCGGTCGCTCAGACGGCCGGCTCCGACCGGTCGGCGAACCGGCTGACGTACATCGACGAGTTCCTCGATCCGTACTATGTATCCGGCTCGTTTCCAAAACTGACGACGCCGCAATGGGTGGGCGAAGAGGGGGTTGAAGCCGTCGTCGTGTTGGCGATTGACGACATGCGCGACACCAAGCGTTACGAGCAGTTCCTCCGCCCGATTCTCGACCGGCTCAAGCAGATTGACGGTCGCGCGCCGGTCAGCATCATGACGAATCGCGCCGACCCCAAGGACCCGCAGTTGGCCAAGTGGATCGCCGAGGGGTTGAACATCGACGTTCACACCTTCGACCACCCCTGCCCTTGCCTGCAGAAAGGCGACTTCGCGCAAGCGCGGCGTACGTATGAGCAATGCGTCGATTTGATGGCGTCGATTCCCAACAATCGCCCGGTGGCGTTTCGCATGCCGTGCTGCGACTCACTCAATACGCCGAGCCCTCGTTTTTGGACGGAGATCTTCAACAAGACAACCACCAGCGGCGGGCGGCTCGTGATCGATAGCTCGGTCTTTAACATCGTCACGCCGCAAGACAAGTCGTTGCCCGCCGAGTGGACGCTGCTTGACGGCGGCGAGAGATTTCGTCGTTACATTCCCTTCCCGTCGTTCGTCAACACCATCGAAAACTACCCCTATCCGTATTTGATCGGCCGTCAATGCTGGGAGTTTCCCTGTGTTGTTCCCAGCGACTGGGAGGCGCAGAACATTCAGCAGAGCAACAACCCGGCGACCGTGCGGGACATGAAGATAGCGCTCGACGTGACCGTCAAGAAACAGGGTGTTTACAACTTGGTCTTTCACCCGCACAGCTGGATTCGCAACGACCAGGTGATTCAACTAATCGACCACGCTCAGCAGAAGTACGGCGACAAGGTCAAGTTCCTGTCGTTTCGTGAGGCGGCGGAGCGGCTGGAAAAATCTCTGCTCAGCGGTCAACCGTTGCGCGATGCGAGCGGCGCGGAAAACGGCGTCCGTCTGCTCGACCTGAACGCCGACGGTTATCTCGACGTCGTGATCGGTAATCGCACGACGCGGCTGTCTCGCGTCTGGTCGCCGGCTGACATGCGGTGGATTGACTCGGTGTTTCCGGCGGACATTCGCGGCGGAGCAACTCGCTTCGGTGTCATCGACGGGCGCGTGGTCGCCATTCAGTCTGCAGGCGAGACTCGCGGCGCGTGGGCGTTCGACAACGGACGCTGGACAGCTGATCGGCGTCTGCTCGCCGGCCTCGAAGCGGATGGCGCGGCGATCAGTACGATTCGCGACGGTCTCGACCGCGGAGTCCGACTCCGCGACCTCGACAACGATGGCCGCTGCGAGTTGCTGGTGTCCAACGATCAGCAGAACATTGTGTTTCACTGGAGCGGTCAGCGGTGGCGGCGGGCGACCTACCGGCTGCCGCCCGGAATGGAGGTTGTCGACGACCGCGGTCGAGACGCCGGTCTGCGTTTCGTCGACATCAATGAAGATGGTTTCGCCGACGCGATCTTCTCGAATGAACAGCGCTACGCGCTGCATCTTTGGAATGGCCGGAAACCAGCGAGCGGCTGGTCCATCGAGGCGCTGCGCGGCGATCGAACCGATGACGGCGCGATTCCGATGATCGCGCGGCAAGGGCGGAACAACGGCGCGTGGTTTCATTCGCGGTCGATGTGGATAC
>JASMLW010000538.1 GCA_030748485.1 Pirellulaceae bacterium | reverse complement strand
GGCTGGCCTACATCGTTAGCCGTGTAGCCTTGGGTCGTGACGTTCGTCACATCCACTGCGTCAAAATCGACCAACTGAATACGTGGGGCGCCAACGGCAGCAAGCTGCAAAGCCACTTGACGACCAATGGCACCGACGCCGATGACGGTGGTCGCGACGTCGGCAAGGCGATCGATCGGTACAAGGTCCCGCTGTCGTGTGAATCGATCTTGCAGTACTGGTTCTGTCGCGTTCATGGTACCACTTCCTCCGCCGCATAGTCGAACCAACTTTCATACCAGTCGTCGGTCGGTTCCTCGTCAAACGGCGAGGGGAGGACCGGCTCCAATGTCGAGGCCATGCCGCGCGTCGATTGTTCGGCGTGGATGTTAGCCAGATACTCCTGCTCCCAGACATCGGGGGCAGAGGCGTCGAACGGCTGCGAATAATCCACCCCCACCGGGATCTCGACTTCGGCGCATGGTCCGACGTTGAAGCGCAGCCGAGCGTACGATTGGCCTTCGCAAGCGAGAATGAACATCACAGCCCAGTCGGCGCGGCCGAAAACGCGCTCGAACGTCTCCTCGTCCGTCATACTCGGACGCGGGCAGTCTCCGGGATGCGTATGCACCCAGATGCGGGCGAACTGTTCAGGCCGTCGCGCCGCATCCACCTGCCGATCAAAGAAATCGGCGACGGACTCGTCGTCGAATGCGACATGCGCCCACGAGCAAACTTGCTTGACGAGTTGAACGTCTTCGACGAACAGCAAATCGTCGCTCGCCGCAATGGCGAAACCGCCGACTTCCGTGTCTCCATAATCACGCAGGAACAGCAACTTGGCCCAGGCCGTTGGGCTGAAGCGGAGCGCCGGCGTCGTCGTCTCTGTGACCGCTTCCGTCCCCTTCCATTTCTTTCGCTTCTTCTTCGAGTTCTTGGTCATGGCAATCAGAACACCTTTCGTTGTCATTGAGGCAGCCCTGGCAGAGTTCGGCATCGCAACCTGAGCACTGCTTCATGCAGCCGCTGCAATGATTCTCATCGCAGCCTTCACAGCGCGTCATGCACTCATTACAGAAGATGCCGTCGCAGCCAGGGCAGTTGTAGTAACATTCGCCGCACACCGTCGTCTCACACTTTTCGCACGTCCACCGCTCGTCGTCGCATACCGTGCTGCCACAGTCGGCGCACTCCACGCCATGCCAATCCGACAGTGAAACGAACGGGCTGCCGGAGTTGTACGTCCGTAGCAAGTTGGCGACGATCATGAAGAAATCGAGCAGTCGGCCCTGCTCCATCGCGTTGCGGATCGGCTGATGTCCGTCGCCCTCACAGACCGCTTCGTCTTGCACGTGCGGATGCGTGACGCTTTCGTTCGCGGCAGCCGGATTGGGATCGACTGCAATCACGCGGTAGTTGGACGGATGGCCTTCCAGCAAATCGGTCCAGTCGAGGCGAATCTCGAAAGGGCCCAAGTAGACGCCGTCCAGTTCAATGGCTTCCGTCGTCACCGACAAAGTGTGGTCTCGTCGATTGAAGACGACATCTTCAAACTCATCGTGCATCGCGACCAAGTCAGCATAGATGTCGGCCACCGAGGCTTTGCGGCCTTCTCCGCCAGACGGTCGAAGCTTGTGGTCAAGTTCCGCAATCTCTTTGCAAAGTCGCTCGACAGCCAAACGCAAGTCTTGAATCAGCCGATTGGCGGCCAGGTTCCAACCGCGCTGCGTAGCCTTCTGCAATTTGCGATTCCGCGACTCGCATTGTTCCCACGCTGCAGTTGGCAGCCCGACGCATTTGTCGTGTGCAGTTTTCGAGTGGAGCTGCTCATGGATCGCGATCGCCATCCGCATGAGCAACCGTTGCTGTCGTGTCATGGTTCGTCACTCCAAAGTGAACACCACCCACGGCGCCACCGAGCGCTAAGGCTCGGTGGCGCGCGGACAGTATGTGGTTACGAGTTCGCGCCCTCGATCTTCGTCGGCGTGATGGAGATGCGATCGCCTTCACGCAAAACTTGATCTGCCGGGCACGGCTGACGATTGACGCGGATCAGATAGTGACTCGGCTTGGTGGAGCCGATTTGACGCTCGAACAGTTGGGCGACTGTCGTGCCGTCGGCGACGTCCACGTGATCGGCGAAGCCACCACCGTCGTTGTTGATGACCAGAATCTTCATATGTGTCCTTTCACGAGTTGTGTTGAATGTGGAATCGATATCGTTGACATTAAGTTCGTTGCCGCACCGGCCGTCGTCGCTTTCGACGGCGCGAGGCGGTCTTGACTTCGCGCCCTCCTCGTCGTTGGCCACCGCGCACGTGCTTTAGCAGACTCGAATCAACGTTGAGGGCAGCGGAGTCGTCGGTCACGGCGGCCCCGCGAAGTTCACGTTGTTGCTCAAGCGACGGCCGGTTCATAGCGCGGCCTCCGCTTTCCTGCTTCGTGACGCTGGGCCTCCAATTCGTCCCAGTCGATGACGTAGGGTCCATGTTCCTCGGACTCGAGATCGAGACAGTCGTCCGGATCGGCGAGCAGAAACCCGAGGCGTTTGATGGTGGAGACGGTTTCGCCCGTGGCGCGGGCGACGGCGCGGTCAAGATCGGCTTGTTTCATGGAAAGTACTCCTGTTGGTGTAGGGAAACGAAAAAAGCCCCGGCCGCGCAGATCGAGTTGTCTGCGCCGCCGGGGCGAAACGGTTTACGAATTGTCGTTGACGGTAGTCAGTCGGGCGGTGGCAGCAACCAGTGCGTGTGCAACCACTCGAATTCCGCGTTGAGGGCGTCGCTTCGGCGAGCAAATGGGCCGAGCCGTGGCCCGCCCACCGGCGCCAGGTCAGCGAACCAACGACCGTCTGGATCGGGCTCGACGTGTGAACCACGAGAAATGGAAACGTGCCCGATTTGGGCGAGGTCAATGGATTCGGCGTAGACGCAGCGGATCGTGCCGTAAGGGGAGATCAGAAGTTGCATAGCCGCG
This sequence comes from Pirellulaceae bacterium, assembly GCA_030748485.1. GTDB lineage: Bacteria > Planctomycetota > Planctomycetia > Pirellulales > Pirellulaceae > JASMLW01. The sequence continues at coordinate 12,931 of JASMLW010000538.1, read as the reverse complement.
TCCTCACTTGGGCGAACGGATGATCCGCCGCCGCGGTCGGTCAACAAGAAGTCCGTCGAGGACAGACTGGACGCCAGAAAGCTGCGTGGCAACCTGTTGGCGCAGACCTCCATTGTCGCGCAGTTCCTGTGGCTGGACACCATCGACAACTTGACGACATTGGGAAACGAGCGAGTCGAGCTGATCGTTGGACCGCACATTCAGTGCGCGGAACCGATCGAAGAACTCACGCAGGTTTCCCACCGCTGTGTCGCGGAAAATCTTGGGTTTGCCGTCTTCCTGACCGCCCAACCGCTCGGTGAGATGCGACACAAGTTGCGACAACTCCTCGATGAATGCCTGCTCGGCCATCTGCACGGCTTCGTCAAAACGGGTTCGTACGCGGCGACACTCTTGCTCGTAGAGTTCTGGATTCAGCTGCTGCAGATACGATGGCGGTTCGACGCTAGGAAAATCCCAAGAGACATCGAACATCCCGGCGAGCGAGGCCGGATAGTCGGCTTCGTTGTACAGACTGCCCAGCCGATCCTGCGCCGCCGCTTTGAGCGCTGCATATTGCTCGTTGAGCTCGGCCACGGCTTCGTCGAGTTCGTCCTTGAAGAGGTTCATCTGATCCTGAAACGTCTCGAGCGCGACCTGCCGCACCAGACGAATTCCCGGCTCCGGATAGGGCAAACTGAGCGACGTCCAGTAGGCACGCGTACGATTCCGAACTGACGTCACCGCCTTAAACCGCGGGTGCTTGGTATCAAGCAGTTTCTTGCCGGCGCTGAGAAACTCGCCTTCTGCGCCGAATGATTCGGCCGCCTGCGCCTTCTGCGCAGAGGAAAGTGTTTTCCGTGTGCCGAACCAAGTGAAGCTGACGCGTGTGGCACACATCTTCGCCCGCAATCGGTCAGCCGGGCCGGCCCGCTGCACCGGTGGCCGGTCTGTGGAAACAGTCATAGGTTTTCTCCAAAGATAATGATGAAGGGATAGTGATTGGTCAGGCGATTCCGAGTTCGCGCAGGCGTTGGAGAGCCGCTTCGTCGGATGGATAGCGCTGGCAGAGGTCGCAGCGTTCGACAGCTGAGCTGGGCTGCAGTTTGCCGCCTTCCAAATGGGCGAGGATTCCGGGAATGCCGGAACAGAAGTGCCCGTCTTGCTCGCATTCACATCGCTCTCGCTTCGAATTCTCGTTCGCTCGCGATTCATTGAGATAAAGCAGTTTGCCTCGTTTCATCATCCACGGGGCAGGAGCCAGGTGTTCCAGCCAGTCCTGAGCGGTCGGGATGCGGCCGAGGTCTTCTTTGACATGCTGCTCGCCGATGAATCGCACAGGGATAGCGCGACCATCGCTATTGGTGATCGTCGCGCCAAACAAGCGTTCCAGCAGGAAGATGCCTTCGGCGTGATGACGCAGTGCCCGGTGTCGAAAGTCGGCGAAGACGCCTTCGATTCGTCGAGCCACTGGTGCACCGGCAGATAATCGTCCGGATGCCCGCCAAAATGAGCGGCGCTCGACAGGGCGTGATGGTACGGATTCATAGCTCCCACGCCTCCTCGTCGTATTCGCTCGTTTCGACGCGCCAGTTGTGCTCGCGGGTCAGTCGGCGATTGACGACGTCAAGCACCAATTCGCCAAAAGCGCCCGAGTTGTTTTCCCAGCCGTCGGGAAGTAGTCGCTCGGCCGCGGAGATCAACTTGTCCCGGAGGTCGGCGGGAATCTCGACATCACCTGCCGAACCGATTGCCGTAACGCCTTCGACTGCTCCCGAGTCGCCGTAGCCGTCGTACTCGATGCGCACCTCGGTAGCGCATAACTCAGCGAGGGCATCGCATGCTTTACCGATGGATAGGCGAGCTTCTGCTCGCTCTCGTTTCAGCCGCTCCTGATACGCGGTCATCCAATCGGCTGCAGAATCAGATTCGCTCATTGAATGGTTTGCTCCTTTCGTTTTGAGTTAGTTCGAACAACGATCAGCCCGTCGCGACGATCAATTGACACTCGGATCGCGAGGAATCTTCCGCCGCGACTTGCCGCTTGAACCGCTCGCGTTGGTGTAGACGCCTGAGACGTCTGCCGACAGGCAGCGACCGCTGGCCCAGTTCCGCAATTGATCGACCGATTCGGCTGCAGTGATCGCAACCGGCACGATGTTCTGGGCAGCCTGTACCAGCGGCACATCAAGCAACGCTGCGAGGCGGCAGCACGCGCGAATCTCTGCTCCTGTCCAGTTCTGATCGTCGGGCAATCGCTGATCGCCTTCGATGCCGAACAGGTCGAGAAACATTCGCCAGATAGCTTGCTTCTGTTCCTTGCCCGGAAGATCAAGGAAGAACAAACCGTCAAAGCGTTCCGCGCGACAGAACTCCGGCGGCAGTTTCGTCACGTCGTTCGCCGTGCAAACGACGAACACATCCGACTCATGATCGTTGAGCCACGAGAGCAACGAACCAAACATCCGCGCCGAAACGCCGCTATCGGTTTGGCCGGAGCCGGCCACGCCGCTGAGTGCCTTTTCGACTTCATCGACGAAGAGCACGGCCGGTTGCATGGCATCGACGATGCGCAGCGCCCGTCGCGTGCGTTCCTCGGTTTGGCCTACAAGCGAACCCATCAAGGCGCCGACATCGAGCGTCAGCGTCGGCCTGCCAGTCTCATTGCCGAGCGCTTTACAAAACGCGCTCTTTCCTGTGCCCGGCACGCCCAGCAGCAATACGCCTCGCGGCTTGAGTGCCCGTGTGCTGCCTTGGTGTGGTCGCATCGCGCGCAGGCAAAACGCCTTCAACGATTCAAGTCCACCGAGATCGGCGAATGATTCGCTTCCGTGGTGCAATGAGAGCAGACCGCTTTTGGTCAACGTCTGCGACTTGAGTTCCCAGATCGACGACGGTTCGACGCGTCCATGCCGTACCAGCGAAAGACTGAAAGCTCCTTCGGCTTCGTAACGCGTGAGTCCGCAAGCCGCGTCGAGCACACGCTCCAAGTCCACTCCTTCGGGCAATTCGCCTTCCTCGGTGGCCACGCCGCGGGCGATCTCTTCGATTTGATCGCGATCGGGCATCTCGTGTTCGATGAAGACGATGAGTTTTTCCAACTCAGTCGGAATCTGTACGACTGGGGACAGAATCACGACGAACGTGCGGTTGTTTTTGCCCTGCACGATCTGCTGGGATACGGCCTGGACGACCTCGGCCGAGTTCAGAAACCGATGGAAGTTGACGAGCACCAACAGAGACGGAGTTTCGTCATCCGCCATCGCACTCAATGCTCGGACTGCGGCAAGCGGATCGGATCCTGCCATATCAGTTGTGTCGCTGTTCGTACCGCCGGATAGCCGCAATCCCAGGTCGATATCCCAGGTTGCCATCTTCCAGCCTTCGCCATGGCACAGCCGCGCGATTTCCAGCAACGCGTCTTCGTGTTCGAAACTTTGAATCCAAATGCCGGCGAAGCACGCGCGTACATTCTCCGCCAGCCGCTCTGATAGCGTCATGGTTGATTCCTTGTGACATTGTGATGTGGGGATGGTGACCGGTAGAGTTGCGATTACCGAGATTCAGCCAAGCGGCCGATGGTCTTCAGCCACGAAATGGCTTCATCATCGGGATCGCGCTCGCGCAGCAGATCGACCGTCATGTGGTCAGCGACCTTTGTATTGAGCCAGCGTTTGGCTCGGTGGGTCAGGCGGTTGCGGGCGCGGCGGGTGAGAAGCTCCCAGGGTGTTTCGACGAGGCTGCGCTGATGGAGTTGCTTGGCAACAATCTCGGCCGCGGGGTCGAAGTCGTCAAAGTCGACTTCGATTTCGCCAGCCGTGCGAATCGCCTCGGGATGCAGATAGTTTTCCAGGCTGCGTTTGCCGGTCAGGGCTGCCTGACAATGCGGGCGGCGATTGATCACTTCCGCAGCCTCGCGCCGATGATCGGTCTCCGGCGGTAGCTCGTGGTCGTACAGGTGGAATTCCGGCTTGCCCAGAGGGGCGAGCCGATGCATCCAGGCGCGCACATGCCCGCCGCCAAAAGGTACGAAGATGAGCGTACCTTGTTGTTCCATATCGGCCAGATGCGGCAGAGACGAGTCGTGGGCGTGAAGCAGACCTGAAATGCGTCGCAGAAACTCAATGTCGTTGGTGCCTTCGACAACAAGCAAGATTCGCACGAGATCGGTTGCCGTTGCCTGTCGCGTCGGCACGGAAGAATTAGGTTGTTTTGTGAGTGTCATGTCTCCTGGTCCAAGTGATTGTGTTGATGGGTGCGAGCTTCGTGGAACTCGGCCGTTAACGACTCCGACGTCGCTCTGCCAAGTGCCGATTCCAGAAAGCGACTCGCCTCGCGACATTCGCTGCCGGCAAAGCCCTTGGTTTCGACACGGGATTCGCCGGTGGGCGAGATGATGATTTCAATCGTGCGGCTCATGCGTTACCTCCAACGTGAACGGTCAGCTTGATCGAGCCGTCGGCCAGCGGCTGTTCGGTCACGGTATGTCCGTTGCGGCGGGCTTCGAGTTTCGCTCGTTCACAGGCGTAGGCCTGCATCAGCCGGTCTAACTCGCGCTGTTCGCCCCACCGGCCTTCGAAATTGTCGAATTGAATGCGGCCACTTTCCGTATCGCAGACAACCGGATAGCGCCAGCCGGAAAGCCGCACGCAATGGCCGGTGGCCTCGCCACTGAAAAGCTGCGCCGTCCCGTGCGTCGGTAGTGGCAGCCTGAGACGGCGGCAGGCCGAATCGAGTGCGGCCGCGTCCCGAATCTCGGCCTGGACGGAAACGATGTGCGACATATGAATGCCTCCCATGTTGATGAGTAGTGGTTTAGTCAGGTCGAACGATCGACGTGATCTGAATCGTCGGGCGAACGCGAAGCGTCACGCTCCGCACGCAGGCCAATGGCAGGGACGCCGTCGGTACGCGGTAGTAGCAACGGCCGGTCAGCAACGAGGTCTTCGAGCAAGACTTCGGCGACCGCTTGATCGTCTGCGGGTTCGACGCGACGCGTGAGCAGATACCAGCACAGAACCAGCGGTAATAGGCAGGCCAACAGCAAGCCGATGTTGGTGATTGCCGCCGCGATGATCGGGTCCAGGCGACGTTTGGCGGCCAGGTCACGGCGCTCGCCTTCCAGCAAATCGCGTTGCCTCCCGACTTCGTTGCGTTCGGCTTGGACTTCGCGCTGCAGAGTAACCATTTCCTGCCGCGCTTGGGCATCGGCTTCGACCAGTCGCCGCGAACCTTCGGCAACTTCGCGCTGAAGTTCGGTGACCTGGCGACTCTGCTCTGCCTGCCGCTCAAGATGCCGCTCGGCCATTTCAGCCAGACGTTTGTTTTCGTCTTCATCACACCCGATCGCCGTCAACATCAGCGCTGCGACGATCGGCATGTGGATCAGTTTGTGTGTTTGCATACGACCTCCAACGGTTGATGAGACGTCTGAGAATGTCCTGCAAGGCGAGTCGCAAGCGGCGTTCTTTGATGAGCGCCACGACGGCCAGCAGCAGGGCCACGGAAACAAATGCGAGGACTACGTACGTCAATGGGTTCTCCTTTTTTCGTTCAAAGTGGATAAACAAAGCGGCGGCCAAAGCTAAGCGGGCCCTTCGTTTCTACTTGGCGCTTTTTTCGTTCGGATTTAGCACTGGTGATTCGTCGATAGGGGCTTCGGTCATCGCGGACCGTTGGTTGTGGTGGTGCTGGCGAACCACGAGAAACGCCAAGTTGTCGATGAGGCGCTCTCGTTCCGCCTGGCGGTCGGCCGCGCAACTGGCGACCGCGGTGGGCGACGCAGATTCGTTCGATGCTGAATCCGGCATGGATGTCTCTCCTGATGTCGATTGGTGGAACGCGCGACGATTGCCGCGCGCATAAAAAATGCCCCGTCACAAAGACGGGGCGGGTGAGAGTTTGGGCACAGATTTCGGCCTAAGCCGACTTGCGCTCGTTGCCGTTGTTGTACGGACGCTTCGGCACGGGCTTGCCGATCATTTCGTAGTGCCGGCGGTAGATCTGCCAGACGACGCCGGAATTGATGTTGTAGCCTTCGGCTTGCAACACCTTCGCCGCGCTGCGATAGCTGTGACCTTCCACGTCGATCAGATGGTGGACGCGAGGGGCGAGACGATCTCGCAGAGGCGGTTTGCGCAGCCAGACCGACACTTCGGTCGGCGGCTCGGCCGACTCCACATTCGACTGTCCGGTCGCATCACGCACGGCGCCGATCAGGTACGGGTGGAAAACCCCGCGGACGTTGGTCCGCTTGCGACCGGCACGACGTTCGACGTGAACCCAGACGCGGCCGCCGACCAACGCCCGGAACACTGCGACGGCTTTGTAGACAGCTTCGGGGCCGAGCTTTCCAGCGGCGGCGTTCTCCAGCAGCGTGGTGAACTCGGCCAGGGTTTGGCGCACGATCTCCGGCGTGACAGTGGCCGTCGTGTTGGCCAGCGCCTGCTGCAGGCGGCTGAGTTCATGCCGGGCCGTGGAGCGTTCCGTCTGCGCGGCCCGCACCTTGGCCATCACTTCCTTGCGGTCGTCGTCGTTGCCCTGTCCGGCCAACTCGTACAGATCGCTGATCTTGTTGGACAACGCGGCGACCTTACGCTCCAGCTGGGAGATCTCGCCGCGCACTTGGTCGTCGCCGCGGGTGTCGATCTCCTGAGAGCGGCAGATCGTCCGTTCGATCAAGTCGGCGTCCTGCTGGATCAGATCACAAAGCTTCTCGCAGACGGCACGAACGGCTTCTTCACGGCGCACGGCCGAACTACAGGGACAGAGATCGCCGTTCTTGCAATGCATGCCCTTGTTGCCAGCGCCGGTCTGGTGAAAACGCTCTTCGCAGCGGGCGCAGTAAAACAATTCGACGACCAGGTCCCACAGGTGCGGAACCTTGTCCTTTTTGGGACCACGCGGCCCCTTCTTCAGTTCCGCCAACCGGCTCTGCACGGCGAAGAACAACTCATCATCGACAATGCGAAGCTCCTCGCAGAGGAACTTCTCCACCTCGCTGTCGGGTTGTTCAATCTGCCGCGAGTAGTCCCGCTTGGTCGAAAACTCGTTCCGCTTGCGACCAAACTCCCAGCGGCCCGTGTATGCAATCCGCGAGAGCATGCGCCGGTAGGCGTTGTAGGTCATGTAACCTTTGGTCGAGCGCGGATCAGCCGGGCCGCCATCGGCGACCCACTTCCGCCAACCCTGCTTGATCGGCATGCCGTCGCGGATCAGTTCGTAGTGCTCCACGATCATTTTGGCCACATCCGGTTCATCGTCCGAGTCTTCCGTACTCGACTTTTCCGACTCTTCGGGAGACTTCCGATCGACTTCCGGCACGGTGCGTGTCAGTCCGCGATTGGTCACCGGAGCGTCCGGCAACTCCTTGCGACGGTATCCGACCGGCAGGGCGCCAACCGTGTAGCCGCGCGCGAACAGACCCTTCAGACCGGCGCGAACGTGGTCGGCCGTGGCTTCGATCACCATGTCGTCCACGATTCCGTGGACCTGGAACAACATCCGCCAGGCCTTTGTGTCGGCTGTGTCGATCCCCTGCGTGACCGAGATCGCTCGCAAGCCTTCCTCGACCACTTCTTGCTGGATCAACTGGTAGCCTTTGAAGGCCTGGCGGTAGAGCCGCGATGCTTTGAACACCAGCAGCACGGTCGCGTACCGATTCTTGAGAATCAACAGCATGCGGTCCAGACCTTCGCGACGAGCCCGGTAACCGCGTTGCGCTTCATCGACGCACACAAACTCCGGAGGGCAGTAGATGCCCTTGGTGGCCGCGTGCTGGACGCTGGTTCGCACCTGGTCAGGGGTACTGTGCTGCCGCTTCGAGCTGAAGCGACTGTAAATCGTGCCGATGTCGAGTCCTTGTCCCAACGCCCAGGCGATCCGCTCGTCAAGCGGAGCCGCGGGATCAAAACCGGAGAGGTCGATGTCGGTCTTCTCGGCGGCCTCTTGCCACCACTCGTGAACTTCGCGGGCAAGTTCTTGACTGGCAGCGCCCGCATCAGGAAGTTGAAAAGCCATGATTAGGCCCTCCATTAGTTGTGCTGAGCGATAGCGCCGCTTCCTGGCGGCGTAACTATAAGGCAACCGCGCCTCAAGGTCGCATCAGCGATTACGAAACGCGGGCAACAATACGGATCGCCGATCACACCGCGGTCACAGCGTGTGATTTCTGAAAGGAACGCGGTGACCACGTAGAAAAGTCTGCGCGGGCGAGAGAGAAAGAAGGCGCAGGAGTCGCTCTGGAACGCCAGCATTGGGCGCGACGAAATGATTGGTGCGCTACTATTGCGCACTGATGCGTTGCTGGACCTGACTCCGCAGCCGGTTCAATTCCTCGACGGCAGCGTCGATCGCGGGGAGTACATTCGCAGCATCGTCGGTATCGGTGGACGCAACTTCGTCCAAGAAGATGTCAACCTGCTGACAGACGTCACGCAGCCATTCGGCGATGTTGACGCGCTCGTGCTTGTTAGGCGACTTGCGGCGTTTCTTCTTCGGACCGGACTTCCGACATTTCCGTTTTCGCTTCCGATAGGCCTCTTGAACAGACAGCCCGTCGACGGAATTCTCAGTGTCGAAAGATCGCTGGATGGCGCGAGCCTTCGACGCCCTGGTTTTGTCGATTCCCAGTTCATCCAGAAACTTCGACCACTGGCCATAGGAGAATTGTCGCCGCGCCAAGTTCAGCGCCAGGCCGAGTTGCCAGTAGGCCCGCGCGAGCGACTGCTCATCGGCGTCAATTTCTTGATGACGTGCCTGAGCGAACTCGCCAAGTCGCTCAACGTCCCAGGCTTCATTCGGCTGCTCGTCCAAAAGTTGCGACTCGCAACTTTTCCCATCCCGCTGTTGAATGCTCATTGAACTGCTCCGTATTTGGATTCGGGTTTTTCCGAACCGTCCTCGGAGCAACATAAAGATCGGGGATCACACGGCAGTCACACGCTGTGATAAGTCGCCAACAACCATAAAAAAGACCTGATCAGGCGCGGGTTGGCCAAGACTCAAGAGCTAATATTCCCCTCATAGGATTATGCCGCAAAAAACGCTTGAGTTTAGCACATCCCTATCCCAAAAGGACTTGCGACGAATAAATGTCGTCGATTCGCGTCAAATCGACCTTGTTTCCCGCGCCGATGCCTCGAATTCTGTCGGATCGATGGTCCATTCGTCCGCCCCATTGGCTTCGAGGTCGACGACCTTGATTTCGTCGGGCGGCAAATCGAGACGAATCTCTCCATCGGCATGCTCAATCAGTGTGGCAAGCTGTGTGGCGGGTGCGTTTGGCGAATCGTCACTTACCATCAGGATCTTACAGAGGCGGCTCTTGAGGTTGCTCAACGCGTGAGGCGTTGGAGAACCGCTGAGGTGGTAACGATCAACGCAATCGAGGCGTTCGCCTTGCGCAGCGAGAAACTGCAGAAGTTCCCAGGGCCGCTTTTTCCGATTCCAATCGATGTTCAACTTCTCACCGTCGAAGAACGCCATGCGCGGACGCGTGACAACGACAAGTCGATACCGCGACCGCGCCTCGTTGATGATCTCCTCGGGCGACAACTCGCGCCGATACAACTCGGCGACATCGTCGATCGCTGCCAACACTTGCTGAATCGCATCCATGACCACGATGCTGGCTTGTCGGCGGCCCGATTCCTGAATCGTCCTGACATCGACCTGGTCATACTCGATGAGTTCGAATAGCCGTCTGAACTCAAGACCGAGTATACCAGCCTTCGCTTGGTAGATATCTTCCCTCAAATCCAACCACGGCAACTCTGGTCTGGGATGATAGGCGATGTAAACCTGCATCAGTGTGCAACAGGCATCTCGCATACGACCGTCGTCCCCTGACAAACAGGTTGCTTTGAGTTCTTCGACACATTTGTCGAGCTGAAACATCGTCATGAAGAACGATTCATATTCTCGGTGCGGATCATCGGACGTTTGCATGATCCGTACAAACATCTGATTCCAGACGCTCTTCAAGTGATGCACCCAGAAGTCAATGCGGGCAAACAGCATTCGCGTAATACCATCGCCCAGCACGGGAATATTCGGTCGAAACCTGCTGAACGCTTCGTAAAACCAAGAATCTTCGGTTACGACAAATAGATGATCTTCGAGGTACGGAAAATCGAGGCTCATGACCAGGTCGAACCAGGGCTGATCAGCCATCTTCTCTGCGATGCAGCGTGTATCCTCTTCCGCATTTGGCTCTTCTGTCCCTTCTTGTCGCGACGAATTGCCGTATTTTCGCTCGTTCAGCTCCTGAAGCAGGTCACGATCCCGCATGAGGTCCCGAAATTCATCCCGATCGCCCAGCTTGGCGACTTCTGACGCGCAGGTGACCAGAGCATCGGACACTGCAACGACCTGCTTTCGTTCGGGGACATCGGTTTCGGCGGCAAGTCGCTCGACGCCGAACTTGACATGGCGTCGAAACGCCGGGTTTCGCTGGAGATCGGAGACCAGGGGTACCACGTACTCCCGCAACCACGCCTCGATCTCGTCGGACTTCTCTTCGTCCAGTTCCAAGGGGCTGGGAGCAATCCGTTGGTATTTCTTTTGGGCAAGTTCAAGTCGATCCATCTCGGGCCTCAATCTCTCAAACCATTACTTGACGGGTAGTTGCAGCCAAACTCCCGCAAGCAAATCAGCGAGTTGTTCGGTCACTTCAGCCACTTATCACACGCTGTGATCGGCGTGTGATCGCCGGTTTCTAACTTGGGAGCAGTAACGATGACATCCATCACCCACGCCGGCCCGCAGATGCGCCGACCGGCCAGGATTGCCGACGGAAAATGTCCCGGGAACTGCTCTCATCACAAGACGCCGCTCGCCGACTCGGCATCAGTACGGCGACGTTGTACGGCTGGCTGGCCCAGTCGGATGCGGGCACGTTCATAATTCGCGGTCAACCGACGACCATCAATTATTACCAGGGCGGTCGCAAGGGCCAAGGTCGCATCAAGATTGACAGCCAGGAACTGGAGCGTTTGTTGGAACTGATGTTTGTCTCACCCAAGTCGCAACCAATTCGACGAGCGCCACGCAAACAGACGTCGATGCAGCACATCACGACCAAACTGGGACGGCCTGACGATTAATGCGCTCGCAGCTGCGAGCGATTTGAAGTAAACCCTTGGCGGCAAGCCCTTCGCACGGCAATGCGAGGGCCGATTAAACCCGACCCGGTTGATGATCGGGTCGGGTTTTTGTTCGCCGAAAAGTCAAGCCAGCCGCCCTATTGAAATGTGCAAGTCGATCTTCTGTTCAGTCGTCGAAGATGTGGATTCGGCTGGCCGGACAGTTGAACCGCTGCGTTCCGAGTCCAACGGGATCGAACTGGTCAGTCAAGGTTTGCGGAAGTCCAGAAACTTGTCGCAACCGGTAGATGCGCTGGGCGACAACACGGTCGCCAGCGTGGTCCCCAATGCTCAAACGGTTGATGTCTTCACCATGCTGCGTGTGTTCGCAGGCAAGCAGCAAAAATTCCCACAGAACTTTACCGTTGCCCCAGTTGACTTCAAGATCCGCACCTTCCCAGTAGACCGCTCGATCCCTTCGAACCAGCACGAGGTCACCGCGAGCGATTGCCTCGGCTTTCGCCGCTTCTTGATCAATGGGGAGTTCGCCCATTTCCCGTAGGAGCCAGTCCGCTTCGTCGACCGGATAAGAGAAAAGTCTGACGGCCAGTTCAACAACAGCGCGTGGTTCGGAAATACGCGGGTGCAGGTGCATCCAGATCGAGGTCAAACGCCGATGCCGCGTGAGTGCAGCCGCCAGTGAGCCGCCAAGTGTCCGCTTCTCGTCATGCGTCAGCTTCCGCCAAAGTGAGCTAGCCGCATTCGGTCCGGAAAGATACGTCCAATGTCTTCGGAACACGGCCAACGCCTCTTCCCTGCTGCCTGCCATTAAAGTCGACATCTCAATTCACCTTGTCTTCTCCTTGTTTTTGACCTGCTCACCGACGTTACACACGTCGGATCACCGCCATTATCCGGCATGATACGTCCTTCGGGAAGCGTTGTTGTCGTAGCGACGGCAAAAATCTCTGGCGACGATTGAACAATCGCAGCCTGGGATCGGTTTGCGATCGATGAGGCTCAGGTGATCGTTGCTTCTAAGACAGATATCGAAATGCGGCCGCTCGAACGGCCAACAAGATAGCGTGAGTATCGAATCCCATGGCGGCAGGTTTTGCTGCGCTGCCATGCGAAGAACGACACCCGCATCAGAGTCAAACCTGATGCGGGTTTGCTCACGTAATTGCTAAGCCGCGAGCCTTCACCTTACTTGACGCAAAATCGCTGTCAGTTTAGCACCGAGGGATTAACCTGCCTTTCGCTTGGCAGGTTTCTTGCCCAAGGCTGCCCAGAGTGGGTCGTTGTACTGATCGGCCCACGCCGCGTAGTGATCCCAGCAAACCTTGGGCGTGTTCCCCATCAGTCCCGCGAGCACTTCAATCGTGACCGGCACGCCGGTGTAATACCCGCTCAGCGTGCGCTTCGCGAAGGTATGCCGACACGTATACATGCAGCGGTCGTCGGGCAGCTTCAGTTTGCGTTTCAATTCGAGAAACCGCTGCACCCCGTTGCAGCGCTTCCACTGACGACCTCGCGTCGTGCGGAACAACGGAATATCGCTTCCTTTTGGTGCCGTCAGCATCAACTGCCGCGTTATCGACTCCATCTCATCGCAAAGCATGATGCGTCGATCCTTGCCAGTCTTCTTGGCACTCTTGTGACCGTGACCTCCATCGGCAGTTCGAGCCTTCAACAGGTAGTACATGCCCTGCGGCGTTTCGACAACGTGATCGGCGGTGACTTTCGCCAATTCGGAATATGGCCTTGCCCCCGTCAGGAGACACGCCTTGATGAAAAGGCCATGGGCTTCGTCCGCTGCTTCAAGAATGGCGGTCTCTTCCTCGGGTGTGAACGCCGTCACGCGCGGC
>JASMLW010000537.1 GCA_030748485.1 Pirellulaceae bacterium | reverse complement strand
TACTAGCATCCTTGCCATTGTTCTGCGCCTCCTGCGCTTTGACTGCTTCTTTCAATCGTTCGAGTTCAGCACGTCTCTCAGCCATCAGTTTTTGGGTGGCAGCCAGCCTGTAGCTATCAACCCGCTGGCGAGATTGGGCGTACTCGGGGCCCATCCCTTCCATTACATCGGCCAACGGATCCGTCATACTTTTGGGCATCATGTAACGTCCCACTGCGAGCGTTGTCACACATGTCAAAAGCGAGCAGACCATGCAGGCAAGAATGGTAAATCGGTAGTCCGGTTTGATCGTGGTCTGTTTGCGCAACTGCACGATGCGGTCGGGTGGTGCCTGTGCCTGGACTATTTTGACCTTGGGTTCGGGGATCTCCACCCGAGGAGCTGCAACGTGGATTTCGGCTTTGGTGGCTTGTTCGATCGCGGTCTCGCGACGGCGAACACGAGTTAAGACATCGGCCCTATTCGCTTTGCTGCGGCGGGATTATCGGACTGGCGTTTGGGCGTGTCAATCCAGACAGTCGAGTGACACTAATGGAGTGCTACGCCGTCACGATCGACGGAGAGATCGTCTACAAATCATCGAGCGAGCGCGAAGCAGCAATCTACGCCGATACCTTCAATCGCGTCATCCGCGGCGGCTCCGACGTTCGCGCAGAGGTGATCAGCGGGACCGTCAGCTGGCCCACCTTTGGTCGACCTCGCGAGCAATCTTCATAAGGTCCGCGACCTCTCGTTCCACGTAAATCCCCGTGGTATCGAGGTGAGTATGTCCCAGCCACCGTTGGGCCGCTTGTTCGCCGAGCGTGCTAGAGAGCTGAGTTGCGATGCCATGGCGCGACTGATTCGGACCGATCGATGTCGCACCGCCGCATGATTGTGACTTCGCCTGGCCGAAGCCCGCACCAGAACTGCGCAGTCACCATCGCCTCCAACGTTGGGGAGAGAAATGGGATGAGCTGCTTGACTGTGTCCCATGTGACGGGCTGTACTCTCTCTGCCTCGCGCACATCGAATTGACCGATCTTCAATCCCTCAACAGCTTGAAGCTTCGCGTACAGCTCAGCATCAACAAGCTCGTTCTTGCAACACCATCGAAAGAACCGTTTGATTCGTCCAATTCGGCCGTTGATCGTCGTTCTGCAAAGATCCCTTGAAACCAAGTGCACTTGGATCGCCGACAGTTTGCGCGGTCCGAAGTCGTTGGCCATCGTTGAGCCATAGATCGACGCCAACGGGTCGAGCGAGTACTTCATCGAATAGAACTCTCTGCCTGGCTTTCCGTTCGTGGCGTAGTAGCGCTCCGCCCACGTCAGATACTGCGCGATGAGTTCCAGTATTGACTGCGGACTCGCAGTGCTCGTGGCGAAGTCACCCGTCAGTATTCTGGTGACAGCTTCAGCGTATCGCTGCTTGCTCTCGTCAGACCCGTGCTTGCCTAAGTACAGGCGGTGATCCGCAGTGGGAATCGAGGCGTGGTAGATAAACGCCTGGCCGTTGGGGTGACGGCGATATGTTGGAACCTTGTCATTCATCAAACGACCTCCCAGGGTGTCGTAGGGTGTCGTAACGACACCCTGATTACCTGTGAAAGCCGCACCGTTCGAGACAAACGGGAATGAGCTAAATAAAGCTCTCGGCAGATGTTGCAGCGAGTCTCGATTTAGTATCCCCGAGAGGATTCGAACCTCTAACCTTCGGCTCCGGAGGCCGACGCGCTATCCAATTGTGCCACGGGGACGTGAGGCGTTTAGCCTAATGGCTTGCTTTGCTGGTGGCAAGCCGCGCCCGCTCTGACGTTACGGGTAGCGGATCATGGCCAGAGCTTGGCTGATGGCTGTATGGATCTGCTCCATCTGCTCGTCTGTCGGATCGTCGACTTTCAGGAGCACGTTGGGTCGCAACCCGTCCTCGCCGCGCTCGAAAACCACCGACTCCAAAATGTCGTCGCCGATCATCGAGTGCACTTGTCGAGTGATCACTTGGCCAAACGTCGTCAGCGGATCCTCGTCGCAGCCGCATTCGCCGCCCCCCTTCATCGCCTCGTAATGGGACATCGCGCTGGCCGCGTCTTCGTGGCTGGGCGGCAGCAAGTCAAGCGACCTCTCCAACAGCGGCCGCGCTTCGTCCAGCCGTCCGGCGTGTTGCAGGAAGATGCCACGGGCGACGCAGCAGCGCCCGATCAACTCGCGATTGTTCGTCTGTTCGGCCAGCCGCACAGCTTCCAAATGCAGCTCTTCCGCGCGGTCGGAGAGTTGCTGCTCGTCGGACCAGATCGCGAAGTTGCGGAGCACACCCACGCGCAGCTCACCCGTCACATCCGCCGCCGCCAGCTTCATCGCGCGCAAATACGATTGCTCCGCTTCGGCTTCGCGGCCAGCTTGGGAGTAGGCGTGGGCGACGCCTTCCGCGATGTTGATTTTGACGGACAGGTTGTCGAGCCCGCCAGCCAATCTCGACGCCATCTCGGCCGCTTCGATGCGGACATCGAAGTCTTCAGTCTGTTGCGCAGCGTTGGCGATGGCGATGTTGGCGTTCAGCAAATCGGGGACTTCGACATCGGGAGTTTGCTGCAACCTCGACCTCAACTCGAGCAACACAGCTTGAGCGATCTCAGCCGGCGCCGCATCCGCCCGATTGATAACTTCCAGTACGATCGCCTGCTGCAGCGTCTTGGGCGCATCGTTCCAATTCTCCAACGCCGGCGCGGTGAAACCACGATCCGCTTTCACAATGAAAGCGCGCAGCGCCAAATCCGAGGCGACCTCTTCTTGGCCGGCCTCCCAGTTGATCGCCACCGCTTCATCGATCGCCGCCGCCGCCGCGCTCGTCCGGTCCTGTTTCAAGAGCGTCTCCGCCAGTCCGGACAATCCAAACGCGTAGCCGGGATGATTCTCGCCATAGAAATCCAATCGCGCATTGAGCCCTTCACGGAGCACGAATTCGGATTCGTCCAGTCGATCCAATTCCGCCAGCACGTGGCCGAGGCTGAGCAGATAGCTGAGTCGATCTTTTTCAGATTCGTCGTCGAGCGACGGCACTTCGGACGCCCGCCGCAGAAACTCGGCGGCCCGCGGAAAGTCGCCCATCGACCCCAGCAGACTCGCCATCCGAGACAGAGAGTGAGCGTAGATCGGATGATCTTCGCCGTGTTGTGCGGCGGCGGCCTCCACCGTCTTCCGCAAATGAGCTTCGGCCTCCATCGTCTGGCCGGCTGAGAGCAATTCGCGACCCTCCGCAAGCGCCTGCTCGATGCTGTCAGCGGTGATCCGGGGGCGACGTCCGAAAAGTCGACGAAACACGGACTCTCCCCTCGAGTAATGAATCGAACCAGAACTCACAACGAACGTCCCAACCCGCTGCACGTATTAGGGCCGCCCACGACTGGAATTGCAAGCATTCCTCTTCGCTGGCATAAATGGCGAGCCAGCTTGGCGTCGCGTTGCGAGGTAGGTTTGCAAGTAGCGTCTGGAACGGGACGCGAAGCAGACAGTTTGGCGCGACTGTGACGGTTGCTCGGATGGATTTGCAATCGCCAAGTTGCTAGCAGAAGGAGTCGTCGGATGAGTATTGCGATCGTTACGGGTTCAGCCGGGTTGATTGGAGCCGAAGCGGTTCGCTTTCTCAGTGGCAAGGGAATGCACATCGTCGGCATCGACAACAACATGCGGAAGGAGTTCTTCGGCGACGATGCGTCGACCGAGTGGTCGCGCAGACAGCTCGAAGAGACGATTCCGCATTACCGGCATCACACGACGGACATTCGCGATCAGGCCGGCGTTGAAGAGATCTTTGCTCAGTACGGATCCGAGGTTGAGATGATCGTGCACACGGCCGCCCAGCCATCGCACGACTGGGCGGCCCGCGATCCGCACACCGACTTCACGGTCAACGCCAACGGCACGTTGACGCTCTTGGAGGCGACGCGAAAATTCTCGCCCCGCGCTTCCTTCATCTTTACATCGACAAACAAAGTCTACGGCGATAACCCCAACAAACTCCCGCTCGACGAACTCGACACCCGCTGGGAAGTGAATGAGTCGCACGAGTATTTTGAGCACGGCATCGACGAGTGGATGTCGGTCGACCACACCAAGCATTCTCTGTTTGGCGCATCGAAGTTGGCCGCCGACGCGATGGTCCAGGAATACGGCCGCTACTTCGGCATGAACACGGTCTGCTTTCGCGGCGGTTGCTTGACGGGCCCCGGCCACTCGGGAACGAAGCTGCACGGGTTCTTATCCTATCTTGTGAAGTGCGCCGTTACCGGGACGCCCTACACCGTGTTTGGTTACAAGGGCAAGCAGGTGCGCGACAACATTCACTCGTTCGACTTAGTGAACATGTTTTGGCACTACCATCAGGCGCCGCGGCCGGGCGAAGTCTACAACGCCGGCGGTGGGCGGCACAGCAACTGCTCAATGAAAGAGGCGATCGCTGTGTGCGAAGAGATGACCGGCCAGCCGATGAGTGTCACCTACAGCGGAGACAGTCGCATCGGCGATCACATCTGGTACGTCAGCGACACTCGCAAGTTCCAGCGGCACTTTCCCGATTGGTCGTACCAGTACAGTCTGCGGTATAATCGGCGAACTCGTCTCGCCCAATTCTCGCCTTACTCGGAGACGCCGGCATGCCTCGCGTCAGTCTCTTTTCGCTCGCCCTGTTACTCGCCGCCGGCTCCCTCGCTCGAGCTGAGATCAATTCGCCCGCGGAGTTGTTTCCGCGGACGACTCTGGCCTACGCTGAACTCAGCAAGCCGTCGACGATTGTCGACAACGCGATCGCCCATCCACTCTACCAGCACGTCACCACGCTCGACGCATACCAGCAGGCGTTGAAGAGCAATCAGTACAAGCAATTCCTGGCTGGCGTCTCGTTCGCGGAGACGCAGTTGGGCGAGAAGTGGCGGCCGGCGCTCGATTCGCTGGCCGGTGGCGGCGTCGCCATCGGGCTCGACGCCAAGCACGAAGGCGTCGGAATCGCTGTTCGCTCAAAGAACGCCGAGTCGGTGCAGAAGCTGGTCGACACGATCGTCGGGCTGGTCAAGCTGGGCGCAGGCGGGGACGAAAAGAAGACGCAGGTGAAGACGGCCGAGTACCGCGGCGTGAAAGCTCATCGAATCGACGAGATGATTCTGGGTGTCGTCGACAATTGGCTGTTGGTCAGCAACAAGGGAGACTTGTTGAAGGAGATGGTCGATCGGGCTCAAGGCGACGGCGAATCGCTCGCTCAATCGAAGAACTTCCAGGCTGCGAAAAAAGCCGTCGAAGGAGAACCGCACGGCTGGGGTTATCTGGATGTCGAGAGTCTGCGGACGTCGGGCGCGGCGAAGAACGTTTTTGAGAATCAATCGGACAACATCCTGGTCGAGTTGTTGTTTGGCGGTCTGCAAAGTGTGGCCCGCAATACTCCCTACCTCACGGCCAGCGTCTTCATTGAGTCCGAACAGGCGCGCGTCCAGTTGTCGGCTCCCTTTGCGGCGGATTGGGCTCCTGAGGAGCGGACGTTTTACTTTGGTCCGGAAGCAAAAGGCCGGGCGCCGGAACTGCTGAAAGTCGAGGAGCGAATCCTGGCCATCGGTACGTACCGCAATGTCGCTGAGATGTGGCTGCGAGCGGGCGACCTGTTTGGCGAACGAGTGAATGACCAGTTGGCGGCGGCGGACAGCGTCTTGACGACGTTCTTCTCCGGCAAGGATTTCGCCGAAGATATCTTGGGTGCGGTTGAGCCCGAATTCCAGTTCATCGTCGCGCGGCAGTCTTACGCTAAGGAACTGCCGACGCCGGCGATCAAGCTGCCCTCCTTCGCGCTTGTCACAAAGCTCAAAGATCCCAAGATGCGGCGAGACTTGCGGCGCACGTTCCAAAGCCTGATCGGCTTTATCAACGTCACCGGCGCGATGAACGGCCAACCGCAGTTTGATCTCGACATGGAAGTTGTCGGCGATGCAGAACTGGTGACCGCCTCGTATTCCCCCGACGCCGACGAGG
>JASMLW010000536.1 GCA_030748485.1 Pirellulaceae bacterium | reverse complement strand
CTTCCACGACGCGCGGTTGGCGGTCGACGGCTGGGTCAGCTGCAATAGCTGCCACATCGACGGCCACACAAATGGGCTGCGGAACGACAACTTTAGCGACGATTCGTTCGGTTCGCCAAAACAGATCATCTCGCTGCTGGGAACGGCTTACTCCGCCCCCTGGTCCTGGGACGGCGGGCAGGATTTGCTGGACCACCAGATTCGCGCTTCGGCCGTCAAGACGATGCGCGGAGAAGAGCCGACGCGAGAGCAAGTCGACCAGTTGTCCGCCTTCCTCGTCACGCTCCACGCGGCTCCGCCGATCGACCTCGCTCGAGGTGTGGTTGACCAGCCAACCGTCGCCCGCGGTCGCGCCGTCTTCGAGCGAATGGAATGCACCGAGTGCCACCGCGGGCCGCTGTTGACAACATCGGATGTCTTTGACGTCGGCCTGCCCGACGAGAGCGGCCGCCGGCGATTCAACCCGCCGTCACTGCGGGGTGTCAGCCAGCGCGACGCTTACTTTCACGATGGTAGTGGCCGCTCGCTCGACCAAGTCCTCAGCCGTCATCCCGATGCTCGCTGCGATGAATTGACCGACGACGAACGAGCCGACCTGTTGGCCTACCTCCGCAGTATCTAGCACGCGGCATCTAGCACGCGGTATTTAGCACGCGGTATTTAGCACGCAGTATTTAGCACGCAGTATTTAGCGCGCGGCATCTCGCACGCGTTGTCAAACGCGCCGCATTCGACGCCGCTCTTCACCGCGCACAACCATCGCGTTATCAAGCGTCATTGACGTGCGACGGACTCGGCCTATACTGGCTCATTCTCGACTGCGCTCGCTCCAACTCGTTTCGCACCGCGGACCGTTGATTTGAGCAACCGACCTATCGCAGCGCGATGGGTCATTCGGCGCGGCCCTCCAACAACACCCCACCACTCAGCCTGCCTCCCTGTCATGATGGAACATGATTACGTCCGCGTCATGCCCGCCCGCATCGGACTCGGTGTCTTTGCCACCGAGACGATTCCCGCGGACAAGTGCGTCGGCATCGTTTGCGGCGAAGTATTTGAGGATCACGAATCCGACTACTGCATGGACCTCGACGACGGGACGGTGCTGGAGCCGTTCGCTCCGTTTCGCTACATCAACCACAGTTGCAACCCGAACTGCGAAATCGTCGTTTGGGATCGGCCCGGTCACCCCAACACGCTCTGGATTGAGTCGAGTCGAATGATTGAGGTGGGCGAGGAGTTGACGCTCGACTACGGTTGGCCCGCCGCCGGCGCGATCCGCTGCGGTTGCTTGAGCGATAATTGCCGCGGCTGGATCGTCGATGAAACCGAACTCGGTCTGCTGCAGTCACCCGCGCCCCATGAGCCCGATCCGGACACGCCGATCGGTTTCTCCGCGGGATGAGCGGCTAGGCGTTTTCGGAATCGACGATTTCGAAGATGTAGCCATTGGGGTCCCGGAAAAAGAACCGCTCAAAGGGCGTCTCCCGCAGCGGTGCGATGATCTCCGCGCCGTGTTCGCTCAGCCGTTCCTTGAGCTCGCCGAATTGCGAACCGGGGTAGCAGAAGGCGACATGCCGCCCGTACTCGCGCTCAAAGTTCGACGGCTCGAAGTCGTCTACGCCGATCAGATGCAGCTCCTGCTGCGGAGCTATCCGCAGCCAACGGGCGACCGGATCGATGTTGCCCGGCTGCTGAATGGGCGCGAACCCTAAGGTCGCCTGAAAGAACGCCGAAGTGGCGGCCACGTCGCGTGTGGCCAGAGTCAAATGTCCGAATCGAACGGCTGCCGCGTTTGCAGGCTCCATCGCCAACTCCCGGGGGGTGATCCAATCGCCTCTCGCGCCGGCGATCAGTAAAAGCGGAGCGTGTTTCGGTGCGAAGATAGCAGCGGTCGCTAGCACGCACAAGCATTCCTACCCCGCTCGACTTCGTTTCTTGACAGATCTCCTACTCAAGTAGTAGTATTCTCCTACTTGAGTAGGAGTGTCTGCGACGCGAGGCGTTTGAGGCGTTTGAGCAGATTGCCGAGAAGTCGTTGAGTTGTCACACGGATGCGAGCAGCGGGGCTCGACAGGGGATTGCGATGGCGAAGAGAAAGCATCAGTTGGCCGAGTTGCAATTGGCCATCATGCAGGTGCTGTGGCGGGAGTCGGAGGCGACGGTCGGCGCGGTCCGCGAGGCGTTGGAGCCGGAGCGGTCGCTGGCGTATACGACGGTCGGCACGATGCTCTCCAAGATGGAGTCGAAGGGGGTCGTGCGGTGCCGCAACGACGGCCGCGTCAACCTTTACCGGCCAGCGGTCGACCGCGACCAGGTATCGCAGACGATGGTTACCGATCTTGCCGAGCGGTTGTTCGCGGGTGATGTGACGGAAATGGTCTGTCAGCTGTTGGACGCGTCTGATATTTCCGGAGCCGATTTGGCGGAGCTCCGCAAGCTGATTCGCCGGAAGGAGCGGGAGTTGCGCGATGGTTGAATTGATCTTCCGTTGGGTGGCCGCTTCGGCGTCGCTCGCACTGACATATCTGTTGCTCTCGACGATCCTACTTTCGGCGAGTTGGTTGGCTGTCCGCTGTTGGTCCGGTCTGCGTTCGAGTCCGGCGCAGGAGGCGGTCTGGAAGGCGGCGACAGTAGCCTCGGTCGGCTTGGCGGCTTTCTGCGCCGCGCTTTCCTGCTGGGGACAATCCGGCTGGACTTGGGTGATCGTCAATCCGATTTCAACGGCGGCCGCCAACCAGCCAGCGTCAATTCGGCCGGCGGCGGTCGGGGGCGACAGGAGACCTCAGCGGACAACCACCACGGTCGCTCCCCGCGTGTCGTCGCCGTCCCTGTCAGTCGAATCGCAGCCAACGGGCCGACCTTTGTCGGACCCCGCGGCGCAGTTGTTCCATAGCGGCGACCGGATCGCGCGACCGCCGCCGGTCGATGCATTGGCGGAGTCTGTTCAGCGATCGGCTCATGACGACGATTCGCACGCCCGGACAACTCGCGCCGGCGTCATGCCGCTGGCCCGCGAACGAGTTCGCATAACGCCGCAGCGGTCAACCGACGAGAACAACACAGCTCGCAAAAACACCGAGAGGGAGGCGCGAGCAGGACCGTCTGCAGCGACGCCGCCGAGAGCTGTGCAGCCGCCGATTCTTGGCTGGTGTTTGTTCGCTGTGGGAGTCGCGGCTCCTCTCTTCTTTTTGTTGGGTGGACTGCGGCTCTTGTGTAGTGAGTACCTTCTCCGCCGCCGCTTGGCCAAGTTGGTGCCGGTGACGGGCCGCGCGAGCGAGTTGATGGCGCAGTTGCCGGCCGGCCGGGTTCGTCTGTTGTCGTCGGACGCCGTCGGACCTTTCGCCTTTGGTTTGCGGCGACCGTACATCGTGATCCCCCGCAATTGCGAGACTGAGTTGAGTGACGATGAGCTGCACTCGCTGCTGGCCCACGAATTGGCGCACCACCAAAGGGGCGACCTGTGGTGGTTGCTGTGGGGGCGATTTCTCACGAACTGCCTGGCGTGGCAACCGCTTCATTGGCTGGCGGTCAAACAATGGCGGGCGTCTGAGGAATTGGCTTGCGATGACTGGGCGCTGCTCGCCGGAGCCTCGCCCATCGCGCTGGCCCGCCTGCTGACTCAGTTCGTCGAGTGGCGGCTGACGACCACGGTGGGAGCCGTCTCAGCGATGGGAACGTCAGCCGAACTCGTCGAACGCGTGCGCAGGCTGTTGGACGACGATCGCGAGCTGCGCGCGCAGCGGAGTCGCTGGACGCTGCTCGTCGGTCTCATCTGCATGGCGGTGTTCTTGGCCTGCTTCGCGCCGACAGTGAGTCTCTCGCTCGACTTGCCGGCGTGGACGAAGCGCAGCGCGGCCCTGCCCGCAAGCAACTCGCCGCCGTCAACTGCCTTCGGGGGCCGTGGCGGAGACGCTCTGCCCGACACCCGCTCAGCGGTGAGTAGATTCGGCGGCGCTTCGTCAGCCGCCGATGAGACGTTCGGCGGACTGACCGCCATGAAGCTGCGCTCGGAATTCCAAACACTTGATCTGCAACTCAACGAACTGCTGCCGCTGGCTCGTGACGATCCGCGGGCCCGCGATCTGATTGTCCGACTCGAGGCTCGTCGAGCTCGTATGCGCGAACTGTGGAGTCGAGTCTCCAAGTCAACTGAGCCATTGCCGACCGAACCACTGCCGACCAAACCATTGCCCACCGAACCGTTGCCAAACAGTGAATGGCGGAACAGGGAGTAAACGATGATGAGACGATTGATATCGATCGCTGGGGTAGTGTGGATGTTGGGTGTCGCCGCCACCTACGATGCGCGTGCCCAACTCGCCAATGAGATTCCCGCCGGCAAGCGGGTTGTCTCAGTCAAAGTGGAGACCGGCAGCGCGCGGCCCGAACCGGGTGATGTTGTGACGCTCGACTTGGGAAACGGCGTGCGAGTCACGGCCAAAGTGTTCGCCACTTCTCAGAATGTGGAACGCGATGAGGTCATTCGCGACGGGATACTGCAAGCCAGTCTTCTGGTTAGTCCGCGGCAAGTTCGACAGCTGCTCGATTCGCCCCACACTCCCAAGGTGGTCGGCGGCGCACGGCCGACGCTGCGGGTGCGCGGAGAAACCGTCAAGCAACTACAACCCGGAATCACTGAGTTGGAGTTGCCGCTCAACGACCAAATCGTGCTGGCGTTTCCGGAACAGGTGTCGAGTTTCGGGCGGCCGGACCAGATTCGCATGGTCAACTTGGCGGACAATCGACTGCTGCTGATTGGCGACGAATTGGGAAGGCAGACCATCGTGTTCTCGCCGACGACCGTCGATCGGCCTGGTGAAGAGGGCGCAGCCGGCGAAGAGGGTGCGGGGGAAGGCGGCGACGCGGAAGGCTTCGCGGCCACGACACGGCCACGCGACCTCTACGTCTTGAAGGTCTCCGTCGTGCCAGATACCGCTCCGCTGGTGTCGACCATTCATCGGCTCTTCCCGAAAGAAAAGATCGAATTGATTGCCCTGCCGTCCGGCAACACGGTAATGCTGCGGGGGACGGTCAGCGATGCGCATTCGGTGGAGGTCATCGTGGCGGTCGCCGAAGAGGCGTTCCCGCGAGTGATCAACAACTTGACCGTCGGTCGCGAGCGATCGAACACACTCGACCCACGCCGGCGCTTTCTCGAGTCTCTTCGCGGTCAAGCCTCCAATCGCGAACGGTTAAGCGAATT
>JASMLW010000535.1 GCA_030748485.1 Pirellulaceae bacterium | reverse complement strand
GCGGGGATGATCAACATCGCAACGACCAGTAACAGCCCCACGCTCTGCAAGCCGATGACGGTGACTGCGACGACGAGTCCCATCAATAACATGTCCAGTCGCATCGCGGGCCAGCCCTGAGTTCGCGCAAATCGCTCATCGAAACAAAGCAGGCGCAGCTCTTTGAACAACGCCAGCGCGACGGCCAGAATGATCGCCGAGCCGACGCCGATCAGCCGCACGTCGCTGGCGATCATCGAGGCGGCCTTGCCGAAAATAAAATGATTGATGCCGGCCGCGTTGCCCGTCGGCAGCTTCTGGATGACCGTGAACATCACGACCCCCCAGCCAAAAAAAATGCTCAACACAATCGCTAGCGCGGCGTCTTCTTTCACTCGCGTCCAGCGGCGAATGGCGACCGTGCAGACCATCCCGCACAGTCCGGCGGCGGCCGCCCCCACCAACAGGCCGGGCACCCATTTCCCCTCTCCAGGCCAAACGATCTCCATCGTCACGTAGGCGACGCCGATGCCCGGCAGTGAACTGTGAGACACGACGTCGCTCATCAACGAGCGTTTTCGCAGCAGCATGAAAACACCGATCACTCCCGTGCACACGCCCAACAACGTGGTGCCGATTAGCACGATCCGCGTGTTGTAGTCCCTCAATAAAAGGATGCGCCCCAGCTCGCGGGGGAGGTTCGTCGCATCCGTCTCGCCGCCCGGCGGCGCGGGGGCCTGCGAATGTTCGTGATCGCCCGCCGGCGCAGGAGCCTGAGCCAGGCAAGTCGCCGTCCAAGTCGCCGTCATCGCGAAGCAGATCGTCAGCGCGGCTGCGACGCTTGCCCGCGCGAGCCGCGAGTTGCCAGGCAAGCTCATCGATGCGGATCTCCGAGCGTCATCTGGTGGCTCACCTGGTCCAGGAGGGAGAGCTTGCCGCCGTAGGTCTTCCGCAAGTTCTCCGGCGTGAACACCTCGCTCGTCGGTCCCGCCGCGACCAGGCGCATGTTCAGCAGCATCACCTGGTCGAAATACTCGGTCACCGTTTGCAGGTCGTGGTGCACGACGATGACCGTCTTGCCGGACTCGCGCAGCGTGCGGAGGATGTCGACAATCGCCCGCTCGGTCGCCGCGTCGACTCCCGCGAAGGGTTCGTCCATCAGGTACAGATCGGCCTCTTGAGCGAGCGCTCGAGCTAAGAAGACGCGCTGCTGCTGACCGCCCGACAGCTGGTTGATCTGTCGATGAGCGAAATCGGCCATCCCCACGCGATCGAGCGCCGCCAAGGCTTCTGACAGACGCTGACGGTTGACCGGCCAGAACCAGCCGATCTTGCGGTAGAGGCCCATCGCCGTGACATCGATCGCACTGATGGGAAAGTCCCAGTCGACGCTCTCGCGTTGCGGCACGTAAGCGACCCGACGCCGCGCGTCGCGGTACGGTTCGCCAAAAAACCTCACTCGGCCCGAGACCATCGGCGTCAGTTCGAGAGCCGCGTTCAGCAACGTGCTCTTGCCCGCGCCATTGGGGCCCACAATCGCCACCAACGCCCCGGCCGGCGCGTTGTAATCGATGTCCCAAATCACCGGCTTGCGGTGATAGGCGACGGTCATGTCGTGAATGGTCAGCGGCGAAGTAGTCGGATGTTCAACGGCGGGTTCGTTTGATGACATGCTCAATCTCGACAGACCGCGCCGCGGCGGACACCTCGCAGTGACCGCAACTCGCGACGATTAAAGATGCAGCAGGCCGTGGCCGAGATTCCACGCCTTGGCAGCTCCATCTCGTGACAATTCCGCCCGGCGACTCTCGGGATTATTCGCTCAGCTTGCCGGCCATCCCCTTCTCGGGCGCTTCCCCACCCAACGCTCGAGTGATCACCGTCGCGTTGTGGTCCATCATCCCCACGTAGGTTCCTTCGTAGGTGCCGTCTGGCCCGGGCGCGTCCGAGTACAGTTCGCCGCCTATCTTCACCTCCCACTGCTTCTTTTTTGCTCCCTCAATCACCGCTTGCAGGTTGTCCTTCGCCACACTCTGCTCAACAAAAATGGCGGTGATCTTCTGCTCGACCAGAAAGTCGACCAGATCATTGATGTCCTTTATCCCCGGCGCCGATTCCGTCGTGATTCCCTGAGCCGAGCGGACCAAAATGCCGTACGCCCGCGAAAAATAACCGAACGCATCGTGCGCCGTCACCAAGACTCGTTGCTCCTCGGGAATCGTGCCAATTACTTGCTTGATGTAAGTATCCAACGCGCTGAGTTCGGCTTTGTACGCGTCGCAATTGTCGAGATA
The DNA here is from genome assembly GCA_030748485.1 of Pirellulaceae bacterium. Taxonomy (GTDB): domain Bacteria; phylum Planctomycetota; class Planctomycetia; order Pirellulales; family Pirellulaceae; genus JASMLW01. The sequence goes on along the minus strand of JASMLW010000535.1, from coordinate 810 downwards.
AACTTTGGCGTTCGCGGGATCGATCGCGCCGAGCTGCTGGGCGACGAATTCCGCGCACTTGCTCCACGCCTGAACGTCCATCCAGACATGCGGGTCCGGATGCCCTTCGAACTCAGGTGGACTGCGGAGATGCGATTTGTCGATCTGCGCCGTCACCGCGTACACCGGCTTGCCCGACTGCTCGAGATTGCTGAACGTGTCCGCGAAGTTGCCCTCCAGCAATAGCCCGGAATAGAAGACCACATCGGCGCTGGTCAACTTGGCGATGTCGCCCCGCGTCGGTTGGTAAAGGTGAGGGTCGACGCCCGCCCGCATCAATCCCTCAACCTCCCCTAGATCTCCCGCCACCGCCGCCACAATGTCCGTCACCATGCCGCAAGTCGTGACGATCTGTTGAGTCGATTTGATCGACTCTCCCCCATTCGCAGCTTCGCCGCCGCCACAGCCCACCGACATCGCCAGCAAGCCAACGGCCGCCCAAAGCGCGATCGAACATTTGCCTGTCACTTCACGTCTCTTTCTGCATGCATAAATAGAAACAGTTGAAACACCCATTGTTTTGATTCGTCAAAATATCTTGTTTTGGCCATCAAAAAAAGTCAATGGGTGGCGGTTATAAAGAGGGCGCCGCGCGACGCTGATGGGGTAGGTTGGATCGGACCGCTCGGACGGATCCTTTGACGGTGGGCGGATCGGTCAGATCGGACAGATCCTTGTTCAGACCGTTGGGTGCGCAAAAAGATTGACCAGACTTGGGTCGAGCGGCTAGGATAGTCGCAACTGCAATCCACATTGAGGTTTGCGTGGAAT
>JASMLW010000534.1 GCA_030748485.1 Pirellulaceae bacterium | reverse complement strand
CCGGCGACTCAATGTCATGCGACTCAATGTCATGCGACTCAACGACCGGCGACTCAATGACCGGCGACTCAACGACAGGCGACTCAACGTCCGGCGGCAATTCAACCGGCGGCTCCGCAGCCACTTCCGCAACCGCCACTTCCGCAACCGCCACTTCCGCGGCGGACGATTCAGCGGCGGACGATTCGACTTGCGGTTTGGTGTCGGACGAGAGGTGCGTTTCTGAGTCGCTTTGTTCGTCGGCGGACTCGTCGTGCGGAGTGGCGACCGTTATCGGATCTGTCGGATCGTGTGTCGAGCCGGTCGCGTGGGCGGCGATCGGTGTCGCTTCGTTCTCCGCCGGAGTTTCCGCGCCGTCGCTTTGTTCGTCCGGGGTCGTTTCGGCTGAATCAACTTCTGCGGTGACGGGATGAGCCGGGGGATCTGCGGCTTGCTGCTCCGCGCGATCAGTGGCTGGTTCGGCCGCATCGTCTTCCTCAACTCGCTTTCGCGGCCAGTAGTTCGCAAAGAACGGCAAGCTGAGACAGTAGGCGGGGTAGAAGGCGGCCGCACCGAGAACGAAGCTGCCCAGCACGACCGTGTTGTTGAACCGCGTCCACGGCACGTAAGGCGTCTGCTCGAGCGATCGCCAAAGTCCCTCTAGCGACGGAGCTCGCAAGAACCACGCGCCGACTCCGTGAGCCACATTGTCCAGACTTCCGCTAAGAAAGCTGACGCCGAAGGCGGTCACGATCGCCACGCTGAGGTTGCCGCGCGTTGCGAACATGGTGACGCCAATCGCGCACGCCAACAGGTTGCCTTTGGGCACGAGACCGAGCAGCAAGCCGAACGCAAACCCCAGCGCCAGCTGGCGCGGAGTGTCGCTCGTCTTGAGCGCCGATCGCAGGTTACGCAGTTGTTTGATAAGCCACATCGAGTAGATTCCGGCGATGGAAAGGGACACATCGCGTCCTAATCCATCGAACCGTCGCATTCCCTCAGACCAGCTTTTTTCGGAATAATCAGAAAAGTCATCCGAATCCTCCTTGTTTGCCAAGGACACCCCATGGACCTGATGCTGGAAGTCGAGCGGCTGGAGAAGTCGTTTGGTCCTCACAAAGTGTTGCGAGAGCTGAGCTTCGCAGCGCCGCGTGGAGCCTTGATGGGATTCCTCGGTCCCAACGGCGCCGGCAAGACGACCACGATTCGAATCCTGCTGGGTCTGTTGCGAGCGTCGGGAGGGGCCTGCCGGTTGTTTGGGGAAGATGTTTGGCGGCGCGGGTTCGCGCTGCGGCGACGAGTTGGATACCTGCCGGGAGAGGTCCATTTCTACGATCGCCTGACGGGGCTCGGAACGCTGCAGTTCCTCGCTTCGGCTCGCCACGCCGACTGCCTGGGTGAAGGCCGCCGGCTAGCCGAGTGTTTTGGGCTGGAGTTGCATCGCCGAGTTCGCGACTACTCCACCGGCATGCGTCAGAAACTGGGGCTCATCCAGGCCATGATGCATCGGCCCGAGTTGCTGATTCTCGACGAACCGAGCACGGGGCTGGACCCCCTCGTGCGCCAAACGCTCTACGACGAGTTGCGCGGCGCCCGCACAGCCGGCCGCACGATTCTGTTCTCGAGTCACTCGCTCAACGAGGTGGAATCTCTGTGCGACGAAGTTGTGATCGTCCGCGACGGCGAGGTGGTCGAGGATTCGTCGATCGAGAAGCTGAGAGAGCGGGCAGTGCGCCGTGTGCGGGTGCGATTCACGAGCGAGCCGGCGGAGGCTCCTGACAGTTTTCGCGTAGTTTCCCGTGGAGACGGCACGTGGGAAGGGACGTGGACGAGCGATGTGAACGCAATGTTGGTCTGGTTGCGAGACTTCGCCGTCGCCGACTTGCAGATCGAGCCGCCGGACCTGGAGGATCTGTTCTTGGCCTACTACGAAACGGAGTCCGGCGATGATTAACGGCGCTCTGTTTCGCAAGACGCTACGGGACAGCGCGGCGATGATCGTCGTGGTCGTCGCGGCGGTGGCGGCGTTTCAGATTCTCTTTGTTTGGGCGATGGAACAGTTGGGACCGGACGTGGTCGAGCTGTGGCAGCGGCTGCGTTTCATGCGGGGATTGTTCAAGAGCATGTTCGGCGTCGACATCGCCGAACACGTCTCCTGGATCTCGTTGCTCGCTGTCGGCCTGTCGCACCCCTTCGTGTTCGCCGCCTGCTGGGCCAGCGTGCTGACGGTGGTCACGCGCACGTTGACCAGTGAAGTCGACCAGGGAACGGCCGATCTGTTGCTGGCGCTGCCGATCCGCCGCGTCGACGTCTACACAACCGTGGCGATTCCCGTGTTGTTGATCAACGCCGCCATCTGCCTGGCCGCCTGGCTGGGGATCGCCATGGCGAGTCGGATCGTCGAGGGGCCGGAGCCGATACCGCTGGGCGGATTCGGAATCGCGTGCGTGAATCTGTTTGCGCTACAGACGGCGATCGCCGGTCTCACCGCGCTGGTGTCGTCGCTGGTCAATCGCCGCGCGTTGGCGCTGTCGTTCACGCTGGCCATCTTGCTCGCCTCTTTTGTGCTCAATTTTCTCGAGGCGTTTTTGGACTTTGCTCAGCGCCTCAGCTTCCTTGGCGTGCTGAGCTACTTTCGTCCGGTCGACCCGGTGCGGACCGGCGAATGGCCCTGGTCGTCGATCGCCGCGCTGCTGGCGTTCGGCGTGGCCTGCTGGATCGCGGGCGGCTTCTTTTACGCCCGCAAGGACATCCCGGCCCGGTAAACTGCGACAGGACCGAGCTGTTATGGCGAGCCCCTCGTCCGCTCAGCGCCTCTGTTCGACGCCGCGTTGGCGGATCAACGGGATTGTGAAAGCGCCTTTGAATCCTTGGTTGAGCGCTTCGGGCGGCAGGTGGTAGACCGTGGCGGATCCACTGCCGCTGACGCCCTGGCTCTGCAACATGACAAACAGTCGGGCGAAGTAGTTGCCCTGAATCTCCTCGATTTGCTTGAGCCAAGCCGTCAGGTGCTGTTGCTGTGTCGCGCTGAGGTCGACGGCGCCGTAGAACTGAGTCGCTTTGATCATCGAATTGGCGATCCGCATGCGTCTCATGTAGGCGAGGGAGGACTGGGATGGCGGCAACGAAGCCAGCACGCGGACGCGGTTGTCTTGCGATATCGCCGCGACGTGAACGCGGACTCCGTCGCGGAGCAAATCGCGGAACGCGTCGAACTCAAAGTCGGTCGGCGACGAAGCGCGGAACGGCGACTGATGCTCGGAGAAACCCGCCAGCATCGCGCCCAATTCGACCCGCGCCAAGGCCATCATCCAATTGAGTCCGCGACGCTCGTAACTCGCCCCGACTCGAACCGGGTCATCCAGCGTTGTCGCGCCGATTTGGATCAGGCGAGACAAGTTGGTGAACACGGCGAACTCATCGCGCTCGGCAATGATCTCGTTGAGCGCGGCCCGCTCCCGGTCGTTGCACGCGCGGACCAGCTTGGTCAGATTCGCCAGCGCCCGCGTGTACTCGTGAAAGCCGACGAGCCGATGGGGGCCAAGAGTCTTCGTGTTGATCACGTTGGCCCGATGAAAGACCTGAGTCGAAGTCTCTGTCTTCGCCGGTGTGAGCGCCGAGCAGGCTGTGACGCGATAGTAGGTTCTCGTTTGGGTGTCAATCCGCCGCGCTGCCTGGTAGACGTAGCGCTCCTCGCACGTCCAGATGACCTGGTGGCGGCGGCGAAATCGCGGCACTGACGCCGAACCGTCAGTTGGATCGGTCGGCTGAGGAGTTTGAATCGGCATCGCAACGGCCAGTTGAGCCGCCGCTGACGTGTTGGCGATCGGTTTGGCCAGACCGCCAAACAGCGGGCCGCGACCGTAGCGTCCCCGCATCCACCACTGGACGCCTTGAGTAAACAGGCGGCTCTTCTCGATCAAGTCGCCCGCCTCCCGGACCCCGATTTCATATTCCGAGCGAATCGTCCGCGGTAATTCGACGTTGTTCAACCATGCCGCCCGGTAAGGAGTCGCCGAAGGGTTCTTTTTGAGCGGAAACAGATCGACCAGGAATGGTCCGTCCTGATCGACCGCCGCCGCCGCGAACAATCGCGTCTTCCACTCGTCCTCGTCCTCCAACACGCGCCGAGCAAACATCAAACGCTGTACGCGCATTTCGACGAGCCGTTCGCGGAATTCGTCGTACTGCTCCTTGAAGGCTCGCTCCTTGGCCGCCCAGTCGACCTTGACGACGGCGAGTTCCTCGGGCGTGAGGTCGGGTCGCTTGGCCCGCTTCGCGAATTGGAAGAGGTCCTTGGCGAAGTTCACCATCCGCGACGCGGCGACGAAGTGCTGCTCCAAACGCCGCATCGCTTCAAAACGCCGCGAGTAGTCGACTATCTTCTTCGGCGCCGGCGCCTTGCCCGCCAAGAGCGGAGACTTCGCCAACTCGTCCTGTCCCGTCGCGATCCACTTGGAAACCGCCACAAGTCCCATGGCGGCGTCCTCGGGCGATGGCTTGGGAAGTCGTCGCGGGGGCGGGTCGAGCCAGACGGCGAACCTGGTCTCCGCGAACATTGCCGCAATCGTCGGCGAACCGGCCGATGTCAACAACTCGTCCGCTAACTTCAACTCGTCGTCCGTGAGTTCGTTGAGCAGCGCGGTCAGGCCAAATGTCGCGGTCACCGCGTTGCCCTGATGATACGCGCGAGACGTCGTCGCCATTCGCTCCTCGATGCGCCGCGCTCGCGCCTCCGCCTTGGGGTCGAGCGGCGGCGGGTTCTCTTGGCCAAAAGCTGGCCACGACAGCAAACACCACGAAATGCACCAGCCCACCAGGACACGCATCTTCAATTCCCTTGGCGACCACCAGTTGATGTGACAGATTCGCATCCAACCATCGCCGTCATTCTGATGCGTGCCGGGAGCGGTCGTCAAGCCAAAACGAATACAAATGTAATCATTTCTGGTGAGCTCGGCCGGCGGGCAAGTAGGTCCTGCCTGCCGGGCGGGACTTCGCGACGAAGTCGCGACAATGGACGATGCATAGGCTACACGGCGGCGAGCTGAGCGCGCATCTGGCGCTGCTATGAGGGGCTGCTCCGTTCCTCGACGGCCTTGGAAGGCCATCGTACATGGGACTTCGCGACGAAGTCGCGACAAAGGACGTTCCATTCAAACGCAGCGCAGCGTTTTGCAAGCCGCGTTTTGCAAGCCGCCAGCGCGCCGTTGGCGCCCGCACTGCTAGCGCTGAGCCATCTGTTTGGCACTGCTCGAAAATCCGGTGACAACTGTGTGTCATTTCCTAGAAAAATAATTTCGCCAAGCCCTTCGCTGCGCGGACGTCGACTCCTATTGTGTCTGCACGGGCGCGAGATTTGTTTCTTTCATGGAGGTTTTTGAGATGATGCAGAGGCAAGTGTTGGCTAGTTTTGTGGCGGTTTGGGCGCTGGTCGGATTGGCGTTCCCCGCCGTGGCTCAGCAAGCCGACGAGAAATCGGCGACCGAAGCGAAGCAGGAGGAGAAGGAGGTTCGCGCGAAGCCGCGCGGTCGTTTGCCCGCCTACTTTTCCAAGGTCGTTTCCGAGGCGCAGCGGGAGGAGATTTATCGCGTGCAAGCGGCTTACGCGGAACGGCTGGATATGCTCCGCAAACAGATCGCTGAGCTGATCGTGAAGCGCGACGATGAAGTCTCCGACGTGCTCACCGCCGAGCAGCGGAAACGCGTGGCCGAGTTGACGGAGGCCGCCCGCGCTCGCCGCGCGGCCAAACAGTCCGAGCCCAAGCCGGACGACGCCAAAGACGACGCCGACGGCGACGGGGCGAAAAAGGGCGGCTGATGTCGCTCCGTGAATGGATTCTCAACGGCGCAGGGACGCGCCACTTTCTCTGCGGTTGATGGGTCGTCCATTGTCGCGACTTCGTCGCGAAGTCCCCGTACGATGGCCTTCCGAGGCCGTCGAATGCGGGTCAGTCCCAAGAGAAGCCTCTCGATTCGGGGTCAGGGGGCCCAAGAGATCCCGAGATGTGTTGATGGATCGTCCATTGTCGCGAAGTCCTGCCCGGCAGGCAGGACCTACAAGCGCAATAAAAAGGTCATGGTGCGTCGCTCCGTCGTCGCACCATGACCTCTATCCTGAAACGGGAAAAACTCATGGTTTCTCCCGCCCTCCCGATTCGTTCAGTAGTTGTATCGTCTGGAACGGGGGAAAGGCTGCAAACGATTTTGGGGAAGAACCGATTTTCTCAATTCCGCGCAGCCCAGCGGCTATGCAGATTGCCCAGCCGGTGAAGTCGGCGGTCGAGGCGTGTGAGAGCAGCGCGACACGGTCATGGATCGGCGGGTGGGTCGATCGCGTCGTTCGAGTCGGCGGCGGAATCTTCGCCCGCATTGTCCGCCGATTTTTCCTCGCCGTCCTTTTCGTCAGACTCGCCTATCGAATTCTCTTCATCGGCAGGCGGCTGTCTCAACGCCTCGGTGGCGCCTCGCGAGATGGCTCGTGACAAGGACCCCAACACGCCGCCCAACTTCGGTTCGTCGACATCCCCTGGAGACTCGTTCGCCGAATCGCTGACGACGGCGTCGCCAACGCCCGATTCTTCGCTGGGAGCAATCGGCTCAGACGGCTCGGGATCGCCGGCCTGGGGAGGCGGATCGGCGACGACGGGCGGATCGGGAGAACTGCATCCAGTGATTGCGATGACCCCGCAAACAATCAACGCGCAGTGATGAATCGACATCTTATCTCATCCTCCGTGAGGTGACCCGAGTTTGGTGACGCGCCCAGTCTAATCGATCTCCGGCTCGTCTTGATAGTCGAGCCAATCGGGTGAGACAAATCGCCGCAAGAGGTTGGTCAAGGCGATCTGCACGGCGGCGCGTTCGGCTTCGGGAACGGCTTGCAGCCGCCCGCTCTGGCGATCGCGAAATCCCTGCCAGCTGAGCTGGCTCCGCCAACCTTGGCGTCGGCCAACCGCGTTCATTCGCTCGACAACTCGCAACCCCCATAACAGGCCGAAGGCGTTGCGAAACCGGAGCCAGGTGCGGTCGAGCGATGAGCGTCGGGCTGCACTGAGGGGACTGAGGGGCCGGGTCGACCAAAAACCACTCAACACGGCGACTCCCAGCAGGGAGACGCCCCACGAAGGTCCGAACGAGTCCGGCAGCGGAACCGGAAGGTGGGGTTTGAGCAGGGCGAGCTGAGCGGCTGCCAGCGCGATCGCCCCCAGCAGGTGTCGAGTTGGCGCGAGCACGATCAGTCCGAGCAGAATCATTGCCAGCAGGAACCAGCCGCGGGCGTCGCCGACCTCGAGTGCCTGTCCCGGATGAGCGACCCAATTCTCGCCCGCCGGCAGCGCCGCGATCCCCCACAGCGTGGCCACGACAAACACCCAACCTCGATCTTGAGGTCGCTTCGCGCCGAGCAGTGCGACGATGGGCGTAAACAGCCCCGTCGCCGCCACAAAACGCCAGCTCTCCCAATATGAAGCGGGCGACCGAGCGGCCGCCGCCTCGACTCCGCACACAACCGTCCACGCCACCGCAGTCCACGCCCAGGGAGCCGTCAGCGTCGTGCCGGCGAGCGAACCTCGCCGCCTCGCCAACACGAACCAACCCGCGGCCATTACAAACAGGGCAGCCGTCATAACCGTTACCAGTGGCGCGGCGACGCGACGGGGCCAGCCACCCACGATGAAAAAAGACAACACGTCAATGGACCCCGGATCATAGCAACAACACCGGGCCTCTCAACCACTTACGGCGTCCGCGCTGAGCAAACGCCACACTCTGTCGAGCCGACGTTTGAAAAAACGCAACGGTGGCGTTTGCTCAACCGGAATTCTCGGGCCATGTTTCCGCAGACGAAAAATCCGGCAGGTCGCCACGGTCTGGTAGCGCGTGGGCAAGGCGAAATGTGATCGCCCGTTGACCATTCCGGCACACCCCCTTCCCCACGTTTGAGGAGCAGCTCAATGTTCAGGAGCTTCCAAGTTGCCGCCGTCGTTCTGGCCTGTTCGGTCAGCATCGGCCAGGCCGATGAGATTTTTGTGAACGCCAGCGAATACTACAACGGCAATAGCCCTGCCCAACACGGAGCTATCCAGCACGGCGCAGTTCAGCACGGCGCTTTCCAGCACGGCGGCCCGGGTCGCTGCTGCGAGCGGGAAGCTTCCTGCTGCGACAACATCTGGAAGGGCTACTGCGGCGCTCGCAAGAGCTGGTGCGGGTGTGGCTCGACGGTCAAACTGCCGAAGCTCGACCTGCACTGGTGGTCAGCCAAGCAGTGTGGCTCCTCCTGCGGCAAAGGCTGCGGCAAAGGTTGCTGCGGCAAAGGTTGCGGCGGCAAAGGTTGCGGCAGCAATTGGGGCTATCGAAGTTGCGGCAAGAGTTGCGGCAAGGGCGCACCGCGCGTCAGTCGCACGTGTGGCAAGGGCTGCGGCGGCTGCAGCAAGTGCCGTCCGGCTCGCGTCAAACCCGTCTGGACCAAGTCCCACTGCGGCGACAGCTGGTTGAATCGGTTTGGCAACCACTGCTCGTCGATGTTCCAAGGCCACGCGAAATCGGGCTGCAAGACTTGCGGCCGGGTCGGTGGTTGCGGTTGCCGTTCCAAGAACCTGTTCAGCTTTGGCCACGGCTGCGGCCACGCCGTCAAAGGCGGCTGCGGATGTGGCGGACACGCCGTCGGCCACGCCCTGCAAAAGGGTTATGTCCACCAAAAAGGTCACGCTCACCAAAAAGGTCATGCTCACCAGAAGGGTCACGCTCATCAAAAGGGCCACGCAGTGCAGAAGGGTCACGGCGTACACCAGAAGGTCGACGTGCACTCCTACACGCCGGTGACGCCGGCTCCGGCCCCTGCCCCGGTCATCGAAGCGCCCGTGCAGGACGCTCCTGTACCGACGCCGGTCGAAGACGCATCGCACTCAGCATATCGTCCGCTGCTGCCGCTGTTTCCTTGGGTCACAGCAACTCGGCTGACGAACTAGGTGCGGACCAATCGTCGAATGCGGTGAACGGCAAGCTGGGGAGCACGCTGTTCACTCGCGGCGGCGACTTTGAAACGGGCGAACTTTCCGAAGTCCGCCCGTTTTTTCATTGCGTCCGCGGCGGCGGCGTTGGCCAGTTCGGGGAGCCGGCTCATCCGCCGGCTCGGCCCCCGCTCTGGGCGCGTCGATCAGCAGCTCAACCGCCTCGCCAACCCAGCCGCTGTTCCAGTGGTGTTTGCGCTGCGGCCCGTCGCGGTAAACGTGACCGATTCCGGCCGACAGAAGGTGTTGATGGAATTGCTCGTGATGGTTTCGGAAGTTGTCATAGCCGAGCAGGACGAGTCGACGGTCGAGCGCGTGTGGCGTCGACGAACGGGCGATGAGGCGGGTCAATTGGTACCGCTCAAAATTGGCTGGGCCGCCGAAGATTGGGCCCGAGCCATACTTGCCTGGAGCCGACATCATCAACGGCGCGTCCCAGGCGGCCGCCCGTCCAAACAGATCGGGATGACGAGCCAGCAGGCTGTAGGCTCCCCAGCCCGACTTGCTGAAGCCGAGCAGCAGGCGGTGATCCGGTTGAGCTCGCGTGGGGTACGTCCGCTCGACAAACGGAACGACCACCTTCAGCAAATACGACTCCTGCCGAATCGCTTCGTCCTCCGGGTGGTCCGCGTACCAGGGCAAGTGTGAAAACGTCGGCGCTACGTAAACGGCCCGAAACCGTTCGTGTAGTCCTCGCGCGAGAATCTCAGCGATCGCATCGCCCCAGCGAGTTGTCGAACGGGCTTCGACGGGAAGCAGATAGATCACCGGAGCCGGTTTAGCGCCTGGGGGAGACAAGACGCGGATCTGGGTGACCCCGGCCTGAAACTCACTCCGCACTTCATGTACGCGCACTCCGTCGGCCCGCACAACGGCTGGCGTGATTTCCACCTGGTCCGCCGCGGCGACCGCCGCCACAAGTGGCAGTGCCACACACAGAGCGAGCTGCCGCTCGGTTCGACTTCGTCCGCTCCCGATGGTCGCTGGAATCGATCGAAAGAACTCCCGGATCCTCAACGCCACCAGCGTCATCAACCAGCCCCCGAAAGTCGACGCGGACAGCGAACGACGCCGGGGACGATCGGCAAAGTCTTCAACGTACTGGACGATCATCGGGCGAATGGACCTCCTTTGGCCGCGCGTGTACGAGTCCCGCTACGATAACCGCCACCTGGCCGACAATCGAGTTCGACGGTCCGGGCGCGGCGGCCGGCGGCTCGGCTGGCGACGGGGTTTGCCAACCCAGGATCGCTCGGCTAACCTGAGGCGGATCGTCGCCGGAGCTGCTCGGTCACCACATAAAAACCCATCACGAAACCCCCATCACGAGAATTCCTATGCGTTCGTTTTCAATGGTGCTGGCGTGTTCTCTGTTGGCGATGGCTGGCTGTGGCCCCAAATCAAATACTCCCCCCGACAATGGGAAAGTGGCTCAAGAGCTGATCTCGCAAGGCCCCGTCGAGCCACCGGCGACACCCGACGATGAGGCGGTCGCAAAATCCTTCCTCGAGTTGGAGGATGCCCGAATCAAGCAGGACGATGACGGCAACATCGTCGACCTCGATCTGCTCAACGCCCGCAAATACGCCGCGATGCTCAGTGACCTTCCGAAACTGCCGAACATCCGCCGATTGGCGATTTCCGGCAGTGATGTGACGGACGACACGATGGCTGTCGTGGCGCAGCTGCCCGAATTGGTGACGCTCGATTTGGGCGACCGCAGCGCGGTGGGGGACGCCGGCGTGGCTCACCTGACCGGGCTCACCAAACTGGCGGACGTGAATTTCCGCCGGTCCAATGTCCGCAACGACGGGCTCATGGAACTCGCGAAAATTCCAACCATTCGCCGCATCCGCATGATTCAGACCAACGTCAGCGATGAAGGCCTGGCCCATTTGGCCAAATGCGCGAACCTCGAGTTGATCGATCTCCAAGATTGCAAACTGGTGACCGACGCCGGACTGGCTCACCTCAGCGGGTTAAAGAAGCTGAAGAGCGTGCGCGTCTATGGAGGAGCGATCACGGACAACGGACTGGCCCACCTCAAGGACCTCAGCAATCTCAAGTCGCTGGGGATGGACCACACAACCGTCTCCGGAGAAGGCATTGCTCACCTGACGGCAATCAGCGGGCTGAGCGAATTGGTGATGTACGGCGCGACGCTGGCGGACGACGACGCGCTGGAGCAGATCGGCAAGTTCCCCAACCTGACGAAACTGCGGCTGCGGGATACGCCCATCTCCAACGATGGGTTGGCTCACCTGACCGGATTGAAGAAGCTCCGCTGGCTCGACCTGAGTGAGAATTTCAGTATCGATGACGCGGGAATGGAGCACATCGCGCAGTTGGCCGCCATGGAGGATCTGAACCTGTGGGCGACATCGATTACCGACGAGGGGCTGCCGAGCATCGCTGAGCTGAGCAACCTCAAGCGGCTCAACCTCGACCAAACTCAGACGACCGACACGGGATTACAATCGATCGCCAAGTTGTCGAACCTCGAGTACATCAATCTGGACAACTGCGGGGAGATCACGGACGAGGGTCTGCTTCACTTGAGCGCGTGCGCGAAGCTCAAGACGGTGACGTTGAAGTTCTGCTCGCTGGTTTCCGAAGACGGCATCGCCGCATTGAAGGAAAAGCTGCCCGAAGTTGACGTCCAGGGCGATTTTTGACTCACCGCCGGGGTGCTGCGAGCTTTGTATTTCTTACAAACTGGCCGCGAAAATGCGGATGGAATTCGGGTTTCCCGGCCTTGCCGGCGGGCAATTCTCAGTTCTTTGAGGCCCGTCGGCGCTTGAGGTTACGACGATCGTCCCGATTTTCTGGGGCTGCTGAGTGGGGACTGGCACGCGCGTTGCGATTTATCCGGCCACCGAACACAAGTCTTCGCCGAGGCGAATTTCAACTCCCCCTTCATTTCGCAGTAACGAGGTCAGTCATGGATCGTCAACAACACCTCTGCAGGGACGTCGCCGAAGTGGTGCAACGTCGAGCCGCCGTAGCCGCCACCACGAACGATGTCGTCGACGCGGTATTCTGCGCGCTCATCGAATCGGACATCGATCAATGGAACGTCACGGTCGACGACTGGAAGCACATCCTCTCAACGGCCTTTCAGGCCGCCCGGCAGGCCCGCGCACAATTGGCTGCCTGACTTGTTCATTGGCAACGGGCCAATGAAGCGAACGCGACAAACGCTTCCATCATTGCGAACTGACCCTTAGATTTGCTCGCCCCCCTGACGCTCGAGCCCCGACCGGCTCGGGCGTTTTTTTGTGGGCCGCGGGATGAACCAAATGCGCGTGGAATTCGTAGTTGTCCACCCCATTGTGACGACGTCGCGCGGAACGTGCATAATCGCTACAAGCCTTGGCTATTTTTTGACTTGGTGTATGTTGGAAGGATTGCTTTTCGCGCGCTCGGCGCGTTCTAATCGCACCGTGACGGCAGGCCCGACGCGGGCGCTGGAAACGTCATCCCTTTCACCACCGGCGACGAAATGGCCGCAACGGAATCCAACGCAGAATCCAACGCGGCCCGCGACCGCGCGGACGCCGACTCGCCTGACGCCCCCACCAAAGCAAAACCGTCGTATCGATGGCACATTCTGATCGTCGTCGTCGGCGTCGGAATCGTACTCGGCGGCGTGGTCTATTTGCAGGAGCTCCGCTACCAGGAGATCGACCAGCTGCTCAAGGACGGCGATGCTCGGCAAGCGCTCTCGGGCACTGTCAAGATGCTCACCGACCGCCCCAGCGACCCCCGCGCTTTGGCGCTGCAGGCCCGCTGCCTGGTCGCGATGGAATTCAATCCGCTCAAGGCGATCGAGATCTTTGACCAGGTGGGGGCGAGCAAGAAAGAGGAACTGCACGCGTGGGCGAAAGCCTACATGCTGACAAACAACTGGTCGGCGGCGTTGTCCTTGCTGACACGAGTTCGCGAATTGGACGCCGAGAACGCCGATGTGCTGTACGAGACAACCATCTGTCATCTGCGGATGGGCGACCGCGGGGAGGCTCTGGTAACGGCCGAACGGTTCGCGGCGATGAAGGGCCACGAGGCTCCCGGGTACATGTTCATCGCCACGATCGCCACGGACGACGACAACTACCGGCGAGCCGTGCTGGCGTTTGAAAAAGTCTTCGAGTTCGAACCGGAAGCCGCCGGGTTGCAGTTGGCTCCGGTCGAGATCTACTACGCTTATGGGCGAGCGCTGTTGGCGATTGGCGAAGCCGAGCGAGCTCGCGATGCGCTGCTGAAGAGTCTCTCTTTGACTCTCCCGGCGCCGCCGCCGGAAGCGTACGACACCTACGTCACCCTGGGGAATGCGTTCACGCAATTGGGAGATGGCGGCAAAGCGCGGACGGCTTGGTCCAGCGCGCTGGCTCTCAATGAGAACGGCCAAGAGGCTCGCCAGTTTCTCGCCAATAGCGACCTGAAAGCGGGGCGACCCGGCGCCGCTTTGGCGTGGATCGCGCCCGTGGAAGACCGCCCGGATCTGTCGGCGGCGACCGCGTATACGATTCAACGAGTTTACCAGGCGCTCGACAATGCGGAAAAAGCGAACAAATGGCGAAGACTCGTCGAACAGTTGCGTAAGCGTGACGACCTGAACGAGATGCTCGACAACGTGCTGGGGAATTCACCCAATTCGGTCGAAGCCATGCTGGTGCGAGCCTATCGGTCGGTTGAGCGTGCGGAGTGGGCCCAGGCGAGGGCGATTACCGAAGCGTTAACGATCCAGATCGGCGGCAAAGAAAAGTACGCCAAATACCAGGACTACACTCGCGCACTGTCCAAGGCGGCCCAAGAGCAATCGGCCGACTTGCTTCCCAGCTTGTTTGACTTCCCTTTGGAAACACCAGCCGGCAGCAGCGTTCGCGAGGGCGAGTCAAAACCACCGGCCCCATGATGCAAACCGCGAATCGAACGACTCGGCGGAAGTGGCGGCGCCACACACGATGCGAGCTGCCGCTCGGTAGGCGTTCGCCCGCTCCCGTTGGTCGCTGGAATCGATCGAGAAAAGTCCCGAATTCTCAACGCCATAAGCGCACCCATCTGTGGGTCATGTTGGTCACGTTGCTCACGGGAGTCTCGATCACAACGGGTTGCGGAAGCGGAGGGAGCGCCTCCAGCGGAGGCGGCGAGCAAGTTCCGGAAGTTCCGTTGGTTGATCCCTTCTCCTTGGTGGTCTCGACATTCGACGAGCCGGACGGGGCGATCTGGTTTGAGTGGGTGCAGAAGCACGGGATCGACTTTGTGCACGCGTCGGGGACCTCAAAGGAAAAACCCTTTCCGGCGGCCAACGGCAGTGGACTCGCCGCGATCGACTTTGATCGCGATGGGTTTCCCGACTTGTACTTCGCCAGCGGAACGCCCATTCCAGTGGCTCCCACCGAGACGTCGCCGCGCGACTGCTTCTACCGCAACCGGGGTGATTTCCAATTCGAAGACGTGACGGCCGAGTCGTATCTCGGACACGCCGGTTATTCGGCGGGCGTGGCGGTCGGCGACTACGACAGCGATGGCTTCGCCGATATTTACGTGACGTGTTACGGCAAGAACGAGTTGTATCAGAACATGGGTGACGGGACGTTTGCGCTGGCCACCGAAGCGGCTGGGCTGGGCGACACGCGGTTCGCGACCAGCGCGGCTTTCTTTGACTACAACGACGACGGGCTGCTGGACATTTACCTGTGCAACTACGGAACCTGGACGCCGGAGAACAATCCGTTCTGCGGCAACCATCACAAGGGAATTCGCATGTACTGCGGCCCGGCGTCGATTCCGCCCGTCAAGGACGCCCTGTTTCGCAACGATGGCGACGGACACTTCACCGACGTGCTGGACGAGGCCGGGCTGGGGGGACGCAGTAGTCGAGCGCAGGGCGTTGTCGCCTTCGACGCCAACAACGATGGCTGGATCGATGTCTATTTGGGGAACGACCTCCACGAGAACTCGTTCTTCATCAACACCAAAGAGGACTCGTTCGCCGATCGCACGGAGGAGTCGGGGGTGGCGTACGACGAGATCGGCCGCGAGCAGGCGGGGATGGGGGTCGACGCGGCCGACACCGACGGCGATGGGACCTTCGAGTTGTTCGTGACGAACTTCGCCCAGGAACACAATACGCTATACCAGTTGACGGGCGATTCCGTGTACAGCGATGTGACAGGTCAGCGGCAACTCAAAGCTGACAGCATGCCGTACGTCGGTTGGGGCACTGTTTTCGCGGACTTCGACCTGGATACGGAACTCGACCTGATCGTGACCAATGGGCACGTCGACGACAACCTGATCGAGGCCGGCAAGAATGAGCCGTACGAGGCGCCACCGCTCTTGTGGCGCAATCGCGAGGGCCGATTCGAGCGGCATCGAAAACGGGGCGGCGGCTATTTCGTTGAGAAACATGTCGGCCGCGCACTGGCGTGTGCGGATTTGGACAACGATGGCGATCCAGATCTGGTGATCGGGCATCAAGATACACCGCCCGCCTTGTTGCGAAACAATCGGCTCCAGGCCGACTCAAAGCCGGCGTCGATCACACTCCAACTGGTGGGCGTGCGGAGCAATCGCGAGGCGATTGGATCGACGGTGAGGACGACGGTGAGCGGCAAACCGCTGGTCCGGCAGGTGAAGGGAGGCGGCAGCTACTTGTCGACTCACGATCGCCGTCTCATCTTGCCCGCTCCAGATGGTACATTAGACATCGAAATTCAATGGCCCAACCGCGAAGTCTTGCAATTGAGCGGATTGCAAGCCGGTCAGGCTTATGTGATTGTCGAACCGGCAGTCAACAGTGGACCACATCTTCAATTGGATTTGGACTTAGAGAATGAATGAATCCGCCCCGAGTCAACCGAGTCAAGTCGCACCTGAACCGCCAGCGTTTTCGATCGCCAACGTGTTGGTCGTCATCGGCCCCATCCTGTTGATCTTCGTCGGCGGAGTTGGGATTTACGCCTTCTTTGGGAATCCTCTCAGTATGCTGGGAGGCGGCAAGCTCGCGCCAATTGCAGGGGTCGCCACGATTGGCGGTGAGCCAATTCCGGGTGGCATCGTCAGGACTGAGCACGAGAACGGCTTGCCGGGCGCATTGGGTTCGATCGAGAGCGACGGCACATTCAAGCTCTTCACCGAAATCAAGGGCAGCGCAATCGACGGCGCGTACCTGGGAAACCACAAAGTCACCGTTTCGGTGTTTCGGCCGCCGGCCGGGTTCGGCCCGTCCACGCTCGTCTCACCCGAAGAGTACGCGGATTTCTCCCAAACGCCTTTCAAAGTGACTGTCGGAAACACCAACGAACCGCTCAAACTGGCGCTCGAGGGCGACCCGATTCCCGAATCGGTCGTCAATGGTGAGTCTGGGGGCGGCGGTGGTCCCGGTGGTGGTCCCGGCGGTGGTTTTCAGGGCTTCAATGACAGCGACCTCAAGATGGATAAGGACACACAGGACAAATGGAATAACGCTGTT
>JASMLW010000533.1 GCA_030748485.1 Pirellulaceae bacterium | reverse complement strand
TCGCTCGTCGCCACACGTCACAAGTTGAGCCTCTCGTTCAATTGCCCCCATTTCCGGAACATTTTTCCTTCGAGTTCATTCCCGAACTAGGAATAATAATGCTCCACGGCGAAGGCGCCAGGTACTTCAACCGCTTGACAGAGCCGCAACGCGACCTCTTTGGCCGTAAGTTGCTGGAAGCGCGAGAAAGAAGTGCAAGCAGAGAGCCAAGCAGAGAGGAGTTGATGCGCCGCGAGGAATTTATTCGTCGGCTGCGCCAGTCAGGATTCGGCAGGCAACCGGCACGCGGTCGCGGGGCGGAGCCCAACGACGCGAGCAGGAGACTTGACTCCCGCGAGTGAGCAATCGCGTCACTGGTCTTCGTTCTAGATTGATCAGCAGTCGCAAGTTCGTTCGTCCAAATGTGCCGTCAGTGCTTGTGTAGTCCGCACTTCGATAGAATCGCGGCGCGATCCGACCTCGCATCTCATTACGCCTCTTCCTCGTCTTGTCGACGATAGCGACTGAACGCCTCATTCACATAGGCGTGTCGCCACAATCGTGATCTCGAGCCAGTCGCCGATTGCAACGCGCTCGTTGCAAATCCGCACGCGGCATCGTTGCAAATCCGCGCGAATCGCTCCAAATCCGCGCGATCTGCACAGCGATCAAAAAGCGGAAGCGACCACACGGCTGCCAGAAATCCGAAATGCCGGAACTTTCCGCGACCTCTTTTGGCGAACCCGGTGTTTAGTTGCTCGGAACACTCACTAAATCGCGGGACGCCCTTGCGCGCTCTTCGAGGCACGAAGCCACCGGTAGTGAGCGCTTCTCACCGTCGTCTCGCACTCGACCTACTTTCTCCGAAGTGCGCTTCGCCAGCACTGATCTGGAATAACGCACCGTGATCGTTGGTTGGGTGTAGACCATCCTCGCAACCGGAGCGGTCAAGGACGAACCAAGGAAACGATGACAACTCCTCGAAGAGGGCTGGGCGGAATTCGTGCGCTCGTGTTGGTCTTGCTCTTGGTCCAATGCACGTTGTTTCTGCGGATGGGCGAGTACGTATTGCGGCTTGCCAATGCGAGTCGCGAGCGGGTCGTCATTCCCGGCGACCTTTCCCACGCACCCTCAACGGAAGATCTATGGGCGCCGCCGAAAGTCGGCGATATCGCCCCCGGATTCTCCCTCTCGCAATTGGACAGCGACGATTTGGTGGCCCTTTCCGATTTCCAAGGCGCAAGACCGGTCGTCCTCGTATTCGGCAGCTTTACGTGAATGCCATTCCGGAGCCAGGTTGGCTCCCTCAATTCGTTGTACGCACGATACAAGCACCAAGTCGAGTTCTTTCACATCTACATTTCCGAGGTGCACCCCAGTCTCGACTGGTCGCTTGACGGAGTTGATGAGATTCACATCCCGCAAGCCGCCTCCATGCACGACCGGACTCGCGCGGCGCGTGCCTGCGCCGCTCATACAGAAATCAAATTCTCTGTTCTGCTGGACGAAATGGACAACAGCACGTCGCAGGCGTACGAGGCTATGCCGGATCGACTGTACCTGGTCGGGGAGGACGGCAGGATTTCTTATCAGAGCGACCGCGGGCCGCAGGGCTTCGACGTCGACGAATTGACCGAGGCGCTCGAATCGCTGCCGCCGACCCCAACGGGAATCGGGAATCAGTCCATAGGCCGAAGTGTGGATGAAGAGAATTGAGTCAGGTGCTGCGCGGCGCACAGTCTTGACACAACGGGATTCGCGTTCAACGCGCTAACGAAGACGATTGCTCATCGCGGCAATGGCGCTCTTGATCTTCTCGACGACAGCGGGGTCTCTGCCGGCCACAGTGTAGTGGACGACCGAGTATACGCCCGTGTTCAAATCGACCACCATCGCGCTGCGGGAGGAAGCCAGGCTCCCCGAATGAGTGAGGCTGAAAGGTTGTGCGGTGGGCGGTCGGGCAGTTAGCGACCAGCCAAAACCGTACGATCCTTCGGCATAGGGACGCGAAGTCCAGATACGCCAGGAGTCTCGCTTCATCACTTCGTTGTTTCCGATCTTTCCATGTTGCGCCACCATGCGAAGGAAGCGAGCGGTCTCTTGAGCCGTTGAATACAATGAACCGCCGATCAACGCGAATCGCAGCTCCGGCTCGGTCAAATGCGGAGTTTTCAGATCCGCCATCTTCTCGCCTCCTCCCGCGGCGACGTTTCCGTCGTTGGCAGCGGGGAAATACGTCGTCCGCTTCAACTTGAGCGGCGCTGCAATTCGACTTTGCAGCAATTGCTCGAATGGCTTGCCGGACGCCACCTCAGCGACGCGTCCCGCCACGCAGTAACCAGCCCCGCTATAGGCGTATTCGGAGCCCGGTCGGCTGATCAGAGGCTCGCTGACAATACCTTGCACCGACTCCTCCAGTGTCAGACCGAAGTTGCGAATCCACCCCGCCTGTCTCGGCGTCATACCTTTTTTCTGCGAGTAGATTCCTCCGCGGTGAGCGAGCAGTTCTTTCATCGTCGGAGCGCGCTCACTCTGCTGGCCGTTGGGAAGTTTCAGATTGTCGAAGGCGGGCACGTATTTGCAGATTGGTTGTTCGAGTTCAAGCAGACCGTCCTCAACCAGCGACATCACCACGGCCGACACGAACGGTTTTGAACACGAACCGATGCAGAACAATGTTTCAGCGTTAACCTTGCGATCTCCTCCGGGATTCGTCACGCCCACCGCATGATCGATCAGAATGCGGTCGCCGCGACCGACCACGGCTTGGGCGGCGACCAAACTACCGTTCTTAACTAGCTCATCAAGCGTGGCCTCGAGAGAACCTTCTCTTGCTCTGGGAAGTTCATACCTTTCCCCGAGCACAATCGCGGCCAGGTCGCGCGCCACCCGTGCGGGACTCGCCGGAAGCGAGTTGGAAAGCACAACGACACATAGTTTCTCTTCCGGGTAGCGAAGAATGTGCGAGACAAACCCGTTGATCCCACCGCTATGACTGATGGACTTGCGGCCCGATTTTGTACGCACGCTCCATCCGTAGGCGTACCCATTCTTTTCGGGCGTGAACATTCTCTGGTAGCGCGCGTCGGC
>JASMLW010000532.1 GCA_030748485.1 Pirellulaceae bacterium | reverse complement strand
GTCGAACGTATCGACATGAGAAACTCCGCCGGTCATGAACAGAAAAATGACTCGCTTCGCCTTGGCCGCGAAGTGAGGTCGCTTGGGAGCCAGCGGATTGAGCGGCGTTGGCGGCGCGTCGTCGGCCATCATCTCCGACAGCAGGCCGGGTAGCAGCATTCCGCCGCCCGCCAGGGATCTGAACATTTGCCGCCGAGTCATGCTCATCGCCACATCTCCTCGTTGTCCCACGGTTTTCTCACCGTTGTCCCACGGTTTTCTCATTCTAGTCGATGAACATGAACTCGTTACTGCTCAACATACTCCGCACGAGCGCCGCCCACGCTTGTCGATCGGGTTCAGCCGCCGCGGCCCCCGTTTTCCCAGCCAGGCGCTTCAGCGCGCCGGCCGCAAACGATCGCTCGTCCACGGTCGGCCGGCGACCGAAAAATGTCTGGTAGGACCAATCCACGCGGCTGGGCGTGTCGTCCTGCGACTCGACGATCCGCGCCGCGATGGCGTCCGATTGTTGATGGACGAACTCGGAGTTCATCATGTAAAGCGCTTGCAACGTCGTCGTGGTGACCTTCCGCTCGCCGATCGCGCCGTTGCCGTCGGGACCGTCGAACGTGTCGAGGTAGGTGTTTTTTTTGATCCGTTGCTGCATCATGTAGATGCTGCGACGGTTCGTTGTCCAATTGCCGACGAACGGCTCGTGCTGCCGGTAGAAATAGGTGAGCCGATGCGGGAACGGGTGGCGGCCGCCGGGTGTTCGATCGAGTTGATCGGAAAACGCCAGCAGCGAATCGCGCAGTTGTTCGGCGTCGAGTCGTCGTCGGTCGAATCGCCACAGAAAGCGATTCTCCGGGTCGGTCTGTTTGTTCTCCGCGATCGAATTCGACGAACGCTGGTAGGCTCGCGACGACATGATCAGTCGGTGCATCTGTTTGATTGACCAACCGTTTTCAACCATGGTTGCGGCGAGGAAGTCGAGCAACTCGGGATGGGTCGGGCGGCCGCCGCGGACGCCGAAGTCGCTGGTCGAAGCGACGAGTCCCTTGCCGAAGTGGTGGTGCCAAAGGCGATTCACGATCACGCGGGCCGTCAGCGGGTTGTCCTTCGCGGTAAGCCAACGGGCCAGTTCCAAGCGTCCGCTGGTCGAGTGATCGGCTGGCAATTTGTGTCCGCCCAGGATTTGCGGAAAACCGCGCCGCACCAAGTCGCCCGGGGAACGCGGGTCGCCTTGCTCCTGGACGCGCACGTCGTGCGGTGAACCTTCGTGCACAGCGTAGGCGATGTCGAGATCCGGGAACGACTCGGCGACGGGCCGCCGCTGTTCGCGAGTTTGCAGCACGGCTTGCCACGCTGTCTCGCGCGTCTTCCCAGGGTCGGCGATCGGTTTCCGTTGAAAGTCGCGATACTCTTCCAGCTTGGCTCGCTCTCTGACGTTCCAGATCTCCAGTTCATCGCGGTTCGGTTTGAGCAGTTTGTCGGACGCCGCTTTGCCGATCCGATAAACGAAGTCCTGCCGCCACGGTTTGTGTTCGGCGCCGGCGTGAGGGTAGATCGAGCTGTCGAAGATGCCGTACAGCGCGTAGTAATCGGTCGTGGGAACGGGGTCGAACTTGTGGTCGTGGCAGCGGGCGCAGCCGATCGTCAACCCGAGGAATGTCTTGCCGAGATTGTCGATCGTGTCTTCGATCGTGATGTGTTTCAGGTTGTGCGGGCTGACGCCGATCCGCCGCGCGATCGCCAGGTAACCGGTGGCTATCTGGTGCTCCCAATGCTCGTCGTCGTTTTCGTACGGCAGGAGGTCGCCGGCGATCTGCTCCTCGACGAACTCGTCGTAAGGCTTGTCGTTGTTGAAAGCGGCGATGACGTAGTTGCGATACTTGTAGGCTTCCGGCACGGGGAAATCGGAGGCGTCGCCGGCCGTGTCGGCGTAGCGGACGAGGTCGAGCCAATGTCGGCCCCAGCGCTCGCCGTAATGCGGTGAATCGAGCAGTCGATCGACGAGCCGCGCGAATGCGTCGGGTCGGTCATCGGCGAGGAACGCATCGATTTCCTCAGGTGTGGGCGGCAGTCCGATCAGATCAAAGGCGGCTCGGCGGATGAGAGTTGTACGATTGGCTCGCGCACTGGGTGACAGTTGTCTGGCGCCCAGGTCGGCTTCGATGAATGCGTCGATCGGATTAGTTTTGCCGGCGGTCTTGGGCGGCGGCCGCTTGACGATCGGACGAAACGACCAGAAGTCGCGAGCCTTATCGTCGATCGGCGTCTCAACCGCCGGCTCGTCGGCGTCTGACCGCGGCCAGACGGCTCCGGCTTTCACCCACTGCTCGATTGCGGCGATCTCGCGCGGCGCGAGCGGTTTGCCCGGCGGCATCTTCAATCGCCCGCCGCGTTTGATCGCTTGGACGATCAAGCTTTGCTCCGGCTTGCCGAGCACGATGGCCGCTCCCGATTTGCCGCCCGCCAGCGCCGAGTTGCGCGAGTCGAGCCGTAAACGGCCCTTTGCTTTCTTGCCATGACACTGTTGGCACTTGGCGATCAGCAGTGGCCGCACGCGCGATTCGAAGTGGTCGGTCGCTTCGTCTCCACGCGCGCCCGGCAGCGCTGCCAGGATGAGAGCAAGAGCGCAGCTCAGCCCGGTATAGCCGGCCAGCGAGATTCGGGGCCGTCGCTGTTGTTCGCCTAAACTTGGCATGTTGTTACGACGTTTTCATCCTACAGGTCGGCGATCTTCGGTAACACGTATGGCTTTCGATAGACGGGCCGCGTCAAGAAGCGGGCCGACTGAGTGTCGTCGACGAGCTCGTATTTGTCGAAGTCAAACTGAATCGAGCGGCCGGCTCGCCAAGCGAGATTGCCGAGATGGCAGAGCAGGCTGGACGGATGGCCGACCGTCTCGAGGTCGGCATTGGGGCGTTTGCGCGAACGCATGCAGCTGAGGAAGTTTTCGGCGTGGCCCACGTCGTTGTAACCGCCTTCGACTTCCTTGACCTGTTTGCCGCGATCGTCAAAGGCGCGCCAGCGGCGGTTGCCGATGACGATCGAGCCGTTGTCGCCGTAGACCAACGCTCCTTCGGATTCGCCGTGGAGCGGGTACCTCGTCCAAACTCGCATCTCGTACGTGAGCACAAACCCATCGTAGTCGTACGTGGCCATTAACGTGTCGGGCCACTCTTGGGCGTCGTCGAAGTAGTACTTCCCACCGTGGGCGGAGATGGTGCGCGGCGCGGTTGGCAGTTTTT
>JASMLW010000531.1 GCA_030748485.1 Pirellulaceae bacterium | reverse complement strand
CCTCGTCTTCGCTTCCGTTGGGGGGGCTCCAACCCGATTCGACAGCCACCCCGGGAGCTTCCGGAACTATCTCCAAAGGAAACTCAATCGCCGGGTCTGGAATCTCGCTCGGCTCGGGATCGCCGATTGCTGGCTTGCCCGCCGATTGCTGGCTTGCCCGTCGATTGCTCGTTCCATTCGACGGGCCTGGAGACCCGTCCTACGACCTACGATTACCTAATTCGTCATTCATTAGTCATTAGCCGTTAGTCATTCCTTAGACATTAGTCCTTAGTCATTCATTAGTCATTAGACATTAGCCCTTAGAGGCTTAGAGGCTGTTTCAAAACCTTGAACGACGGTCGAAAACCCGACGCGAGTCCACACCGTCGTCGTCGCCGGGTGTGTAGAATCAGAGCCGCTCGCCAAATCCGTTGTCCGATCCAGGGAGTCGATCTTTGAGCGCCTCTGCATACCTGCTGAAGAAACGACCGCGTCGCCGCGCGCGGCGCGCCAATGCGCGAGTTCTCATCCTTGCTCTAGGCGTCGCCTTGCTGGGTTGCGCCGCGGCGACGACGCGCGCCTGGTCGCAACAGCGACCGGACTGGACATCATCGCGAATGCTCGGCAGCCCCGACCCGCCGCCCCCGTATCGACTGAAGAACTCATTTCCAAAACTGAAGTTCACCAACCCCACCGTCGTCACGACCGCGCCGGACAGCGAGCGGCTGTTCGTGGTTGAATTGACCGGCCAGGTTTACTCCTTCCCGATGCGTTCCGATGTGAAGGAGGCGGAGCTGTTCGCCGACTTGTCGAAGATCGCCGGAATGGAACGCGCCTACGGCCTGACGTTTCATCCCGATTACGCCAACAACGGTTTCTGTTTTGCCTGTTACACGGTGGGTCAGGAGCTGCCCGAGGGCACCCGCGTCTCACGATTTCGCGTCGTCGCCGGCAACCCGCCGACATTGGATCTCGAGTCGGAAGAGATCTTGCTCAAGTGGAAGTCCGGCGGGCACAACGGCGGTTGTCTGAAATTTGGTCCCGATGGATTTCTATACGTTGCGACGGGCGACGGCGGTCCGGCGTTTCCGCCCGATCCGCTCGAGTCGGGCCAAACGGTCGACAACCTGCGGTCGAGCATCCTGCGGCTAGACGTCGATCGCGCCGCCGAGGGTCGCAAGTACTCGATTCCAAAAGACAATCCCTTTGTGAACTTGCCTGACGCCCGCGGCGAAGTTTGGGCGTACGGGTTTCGCAACCCTTGGAAGATGAGTTTCGACACGGCGACCGGCGATCTGTGGGTCGGCGACGTCGGCTGGGAAATGTGGGAGATGATCTATCGTGTCGAGCGGGCGGGCAACTACGGTTGGAGCCTGGTCGAGGCCAGCCAACCGGTGCATCGCGAGCGGACGCGCGGCCCGACGCCCATCCTGCCGCCGACAGCGGCTCACTCGCACACTGAAAGTCGCTCGATCACCGGCGGATTTGTCTATCGTGGCGACACGCTGCCGGCGTTGCGCGGCGCGTACATTTACGGCGACTATGTGACGGGCAAGATCTGGGGCCTTCGTCACGACGGCAAGCAGGTCGTGAAAATCGACGAGCTTGTCGATTCGTCGCTGCAAGTGATCGCGTTTGCCCAGCGAGAGGACGGCGAGATCTACGTCGTCGGCTACGACGGCACGATCCATCAATTGGTCGAGTCGCCGAGTCGCCAGGGGAATCCGAACTTCCCGAAAAAGCTCAGCGAAACGGGCGTCTTCGCGTCGACGAAGGACCACAAACTGGCGGCGGGCGTCGTGCCGTATGAAGTGATTGCCGAGCCGTGGGAGGACCACGCGACGAGCGAGCGGTTCGTCGGGTTGCCCGGTGACGCCGCGCTGGGCGTCCACGATTCGACCAACGTGCAAGTCGGTTACATCAAAGGACAGTGGGCCTTTCCTGAAAACGGTCTGCTCGGTAAGACGATCTCGCTGGAGCTGAAACGGGGCGATCCAGCGACGAAACGCCGGCTGGAAACTCAGATCCTTCATTTCTACGACGGCTCCTGGCGGGCCTACAACTACATCTGGAACGAGGAGCAGACGGATGCGGTGCGAAGTGATGGGAAGGCTTCGCAACAGGACTTGCAGATTATCGATCCGCGGGCGCCCGGCGGAAAGACAACGCAAACCTGGCGTCACGCCAGTCGCGGCGAGTGCCTGCTGTGTCACACGACCCGCGCGGGCACAGTGCACGGATTCCAACCTGAGCAGTTGAATCGAGAGTCCGGCGACGGCAATCAACTCTCCCATTTCGAGCGGATTGGGCTGTTTCAACAACCGCCGCCGAAGAGAGTGAAAACACTGGTGGCGCCGCACGCGGCGGCGGGCGACCTGACCGACCGCGCCCGCTCGTATCTGCATGTGAATTGCGCTCACTGCCACCGTCGCGGCGGCGGCGGGTCGGCGGCGATCGACGTCCAATGGGCGCACGACTTGCCCAAGACCAACCTGCTCGACGCGCGACCGACGCAGGGCGTTTTTGACATTCACCGCGCCGAAGTGTTGGCTCAAGGAGACCCCTACCGCAGTGTGCTCTACTACCGCATGGCGAAACTCGGTCGCGGCCGCATGCCTCACTTTGGTTCGCAGGTGGTCGACCGGGCGGGCGTGAGTCTGATGCGCGATTGGATCGCTTCGTTGGCGCCGGCCGAGGAGCCGGACGCGGCGACGATCCGCAGGCGCGCTGAGCAACGGCGGGCGGCTGGGTCGGTTCGCGCCGCCAAAAATCCCGCGGCCGCTCGGCAGGCGATCGAACAGTTGTTGCAGACGACCAGCGGCGCTCTGCTGTTGGCGGAGAGTCTTGATGATGAGCGTGTCGCGGCGACCGTCCGCGCCGCTGTGCTCGATGAATCCAAGTCCGCTGCGCTCGCCAGGAGAGACTTATTCGAGCGCTTCCTGCCGCCCGAGCAGCGAGTCAAACGACTCGGCTCAATCATTCAGCTCGCCGATATTCTCAATCAACCTGGCGACGCCGATCGCGGCCGCCAGTTGTTCGAGAAGGCCGCCGGCGTGCAGTGCCGAAACTGCCACAAGATCGGCGATATCGGTAAACCGCTCGGGCCGGATCTTGTTGAGATCGCGCGCAAACAGACTCCGACGCAGCTGTTGGAGAGTATTCTGCAACCCTCGAAACGAATCGATCCGAAGTATCAAACTTACCTTGTCGAAACAGCGGATGGCCGCGTCGTCAGCGGTCTGCTCAAAGAACGCAGCGCGCAGCAGGTCGTCCTACTGGACGCGACGAACAAGGAACATCGCATTGCCGGAACGGATGTCGAAGTGATCCTGCCGCAACAGAAATCGCTGATGCCCGAGTTGTTGTTGCAGGACTTGACCGCGCGGCAAGCGGCGGACTTGTTGCAGTTCTTTCGCCAGACGAGCACGGAGAGCGAATGATGCGCGACCTGCCCCCTGATCTCAACCGACCGGTGGCAAATGGCGAATCGTAAAGCCGACGACATCTGTCCGAGACCGGGCCGCGTGGATCTCGGATCGACCACGCCCCATGCGCCGCCGATCGTCCCGACGTCGGTGTGGGAGTGCCACGACACTGAGCAGTCCGAGGCGCTGTTGAACGGCGCCGCGGCCGGCTACGTCTATCAACGCGATGGTCACCCGAACGCAGACACGTTGGCGGCCAAGTGCTGTGAGCTGCATCGCGCCGAGCGGACGGTGATCACCAGTTCAGGGATGGCCGCGTTGGCCGCCGCCGTGTTGTCTCTTGTGAAATCGGGCGAGACGATCGTCGCCAGTCGTCGACTCTACGGCCGCAGCCTGTTGTTGCTGGGGACAGAAACGGAGCGGTTGGGGATCGAGACGCGATTGGTCGATTCAAATGACGTCGCCGAGGTCCGCGGGGCCGCCGAGCAAGCGAGAATGATCGTCGTCGAAACGATCTCGAATCCGACCTTGCGGGTCGCTCCACTGGTCGAGTTGGCGGAGATCGCGAAAGAGACCGGCGCGCTGTTGCTGGTCGACAACACGTTCGCCACCCCCGCTCTTTGCCGGCCGCTCGAGTGGGGAGCCCACCTGGTGATGGAGAGCATCAGCAAGTCGATGAACGGGCACAGTGATGTCATGCTGGGATCGCTGAGCGGATCGGAAGATCTCTGGGGTCGAGTTCCCCAGGTGGTCGCCGCCTGGGGATTGGCCAGCGGACCCTTTGACTGCTGGTTGGCCGAACGGGGCCTGGCCACGCTGGCCGTGCGTGTGGAACGCGCATCGGCCAACGCGCAGCAGGTAGCCGAACTGCTCACCCATCACCCGGCCGTCGAGCGAGTCGACTACCCCGGGTTGGCCGATCACCCGGACCGGGCGGCGACGGAGCAATTGTTGTCGGCGGGCGGATCGATGGTGACATTTCATCTGGCGGGGGGTCTTCAAGCGGCCAATCGGTTTATCGCCGCGGTCCGCGAACAGATTCCCTTCTGTCCATCTCTAGGAGAGACCGGCACGACAATCAGTCATCCGGAGTCGACGA
This sequence comes from Pirellulaceae bacterium, assembly GCA_030748485.1. Classification (GTDB taxonomy): domain Bacteria; phylum Planctomycetota; class Planctomycetia; order Pirellulales; family Pirellulaceae; genus JASMLW01. The sequence continues at coordinate 6,406 of JASMLW010000531.1, read as the reverse complement.
GCCACCGGGGATTGACCGGCGAAGAGCGGGCCGCGCTGGGAATCGACGGCGGTACGCTGAGGTTGTCCGTCGGAATCGAACAAGCGGCGACGATCTGCGAGCTGCTGCAAACGGCGTTGGACGCCAGGCCGTAACGCGCCCCACTTTTTGTATTTGAAACGGCTGGGACGACCGATATACTTAATCGATTCTGACCCTGGCGAACTCCTGCTGGCGATAATTTGCCGGCTGACGGCGTGGCAGCCGTCCGATCTTGGAGTATCGTTGGGGCTTCATATTTTTTGGAGAAGTGGATGGCGAAAGAAAAGGAAGAAGCTCTGGAAGTGGATGGCACCGTGACGCAGGCGTTGGCCAATACTCGATTCCGTGTCCAATTGGAAACGGGCACTGAGGTGTTGGCTCATGTCGCCGGGCGGATGCGCAAACACTTCATCCGGATCGTTCCGGGGGACAAAGTTCGTGTCGAATTGTCTCCTTACGATCTCACCAAGGGACGCATCGTCTACCGAGAAAGGTAGAACGGCGCCTCATTCCTTGGGCTCGCTGGCCCAGTCCCTTGTCGAATTCATCGCTTTGCCGCAGCGTTTCGGTGATCTAGGTGATTCTGCGCGCGTTCTCCGGACAATCTGGGGAATCCCGTTGCGACGGCGCCCACGATTGGTACATTGATCCTGGATTTTTGTGGTCCAATTAAAAACCGCGAAGCGTAGCCGGGGGTATGAGTAATGCATTGCTAGTGCATTTGCCCATGGCATGATCGCGACCTAATTGCTACTCGTCCTCTTCAAAGGAGACTCTCGTGAACACGCGGATTCCCAAATCCCTCGTCGCTCTGCTGGCCTGTTTGCTGGTGGTGGCCGCCGCCCCATTGCAGGCGCAACAGAAGCCGGCCGCCGTGATTTCGATTGCCGGCGTCGATGAAATTATGGGCGACATCGGATACGTCGCTGAAGCGGTTGGCGCCGGGGACGCGGCCGGCTTGGTCCGCTTCGTGGCTGGCCAATACACCCAGCACCTCGATGGCACGAAGCCCTCTGGTGTGGTCGTCAGTGTGGACGCCGGAATACCGCAAGCTCTCGGCTTCTTGCCGATCAAAGACTTGAACGCCCTGTTGGCTCAGACAGAGGAGCAGCTCGGCCAGGCGGAAGATCTGGGCAACGGCGTCTTCAAGATCAACGGCCCGCAGCCCGTCTTCCTCAAGAAGTCCGGAGCCTGGGTCTTTGTTTCCAACGCAGCCGAAACGCTCGCCACGGCTCCGGCCGATCCGGTCGCCGCGTTGGGTGACCTGCCCACGAAGTACGACATTGGCGTTCAAGTCAACGTCCAGTCGATTCCGGCTCCGCTGCGACAGCAAGCCGTGCAGGAAATGACAAAGGCGTTCGAGGCTTCGCTCGAGCAGCAAGCCGCCTTCGCACCCGATCCGGCTCAAGCAGAAATGCAAGCCAAGCTCGGTCGCAACGCGATCAAGCAACTGACGATGATGATCCAAGAGACCGACACGGTTTCGCTCGGGCTGTCCGTCGACAGCGACAAGAAACACATCTTGCTCGACATGTCGATCACCGCCGCTGAAGGGACCAAGCTGGCGGGTCAGATGAACTTGCTCAAGGGCCTCAAGACCCGTTTCGGCGGATTCAACATGCCCGGTTCCGCGGCGACGTTGAGCGTGACGAGCAAGCTGACGAAGGAAGAAATTGAGCAGAACCTGCTGATGATCCAGGCGATGCACACCAAGGCTCAGGAAGAGATCGACAAGGACGATAGTCTGCCCGACGCGCAAGCGAAAGAGACCGTCAAGAACGTGTTGGCCTCATTGGTCGAAGTCGCCACCAAGACGATTGAAAAAGGCGAATCCGATGGCGGAGCCGTGCTGCTGTTGAATGAACAGTCGGGCGTGCAGTTCGCCGCCGGCGGTTACATTGCTGACGGAGCCGCGCTCGACCAGGCTTTCCGCAGCATCGTCGAGTTGGGTAAGAACGAACCTGACTTCCCCGAGGTCAAGTTCGACGCCGCTAACCACGCGGGCGTGACTTTCCACACGATGAGCATGCCGATCCCGACGGGCGACGAAGATGTCCGCAAAGCTCTCGGCGACACCATCCATGTGGTGCTCGGCACGGGACAAGAGTCGGTGTACGTCGCTTTTGGTCAAAACAGCATCGACCTGATTAAAAAGGTGATCGACGCTTCGCAGGACCCCAGCCCCGGCAAGCCGCTCAACCTGCAGGTCTCGGCGACGCCGATCCTCGAGTTTGCGGTCCGCATGAGCGACGGCGATCCCAACATCAAGCGAGTGCTCGACGCGGTTAAGGAGTCGGGCAATCGCGACAAGCTGCAAATGACTGTCGGCAGCGTCGACCGCGGCATTTCGCTCCAGGTGAAAGTGGATGAAGGACTATTGAACCTCGCGCCGAAACCGCCAGCTGAAGAAGACGGCTTCTAAGCGTCACTTTCACGAACCGCGCCGCTGGCGCATCGATGATCTCGACAACGCCGGTCGCTCAACAGCGGCCGGCGTTTTTTTGTCCCTCGACCCACAAAAAAACGCGGTGCGTGATCGGGGTCTGGCTCTGCGAGGTCTCCTGGTGTTGAATGGAGTCGTTCCATCAGGCGAGAGAACTTGCGGTGAGATTTGCGATGACGACGAGCAACTCTTTTTCCACTATTCGACACGAGATCGCCGGCATTCCGGTCGCCCAACTGGCAAACGACTTTGGCACGCCTGCGTACATTTATGAGGCCGCGCTGATTCGCGATCGAATTCGCGAGCTGAACGAGTTCGATGTCGTTCGCTATGCGCAGAAAGCGTGCTCGAACATCGCCATTCTCGACTTGGTCCGTCGCGCTGGCGGCCTGGTCGACACGGTCAGCGCCAACGAGATCCGGCGGGCGCTGGCTGCCGGTTTTCGTCCCGCGTCCGACCCGCCCGAAATCGTCTACACGGCTGACATCTTTGACGAAGAAGCTCTCCAACTCGTGAACGAACAGAGCATCCATGTCAACGTTGGCTCGCCTGACATGATTGATCAGTTGGGCGAGCGGGCTCCGGGCAGCCACATCACGGTGCGAGTCAATCCGGGGTTCGGCCACGGCCACAGTCGCAAGACAAATACGGGCGGCGAGTCGTCCAAGCATGGCGTCTGGCACGAACAACTCGACGATTGTCTGCGGCGCGCCGACCGGCACGGCATCGCTGTCTCCGGTCTGCACATGCATATCGGTTCGGGAACCGACTTCGAGCATTTGGCGAGCGTCTGCGGCGCGATGGAAAGGTGCGCGATGATCGTGGGCCGCAGTTTGACGACGATCAGCGCCGGTGGGGGTCTCCCCGTCCCCTACCGCGATTCAGACCCGACGATCGATTTGGGAGAGTACTTTCGACTGTGGGACGCCACGCGCAGCAAGTTGGCTGAAGAATTCGGCCACCCGATCTCGCTGGAGATCGAACCGGGGCGATACCTGCTGGCCGAGTGCGGCTATTTGATCTCCGAAATCCGCGCGGTCAAGGAGATGGGCGACAACCTGTTCTATCTGGTCGACGCGGGCTTCAACAATTTGGCGCGGCCCATCATGTACGGGGCCTACCATCCGATCTCCATCTCCCCCCAGCATGGCTCGGAGCGGAAAGAGCACGACGTAGTCGTCGGCGGACCGCTATGCGAGTCGGGCGACATTTTCACGCAAGAAGAGGGCGGCGTTGTTTGCGCGCGGCGACTTCCCAAAGCCACGGTGGGTGAGTACTTGGTGATCGAAAACGCCGGCGCCTATGGCTACGTCATGGGCTCCAACTACAACTCGAAGCCGTTCGCGCCGGAAGTGATTATCGATGGCGGCAAGGCTCATCTCATTCGCGCGCGGCAGAGCTTTGAAGAGATCATTCGCGGCGAGTCGATTCCCGACTGGGAATAGATTCGGTGTCGAGACGACCGGTCTCAATCGAACGCCCGCGCCCCAAAAGATTCAATGAGCCCCAAGAGACTCAATGACTCGGTTCGTCGGGGAAACCCTCTTTGGGTGGATTGCCATCATCCATCGCCTCGCAGCCCTTGACGATGAATAGCCAGGCGCAGCAGAAGGCGACCGCCATCGCAATCCAGACCATAAACCAGAAACCCATCGTTTAGTTCTCCCCGACAGTGGATGAAGGTGTGGACAGTGGTTGGTTTGTTGGTTCCCAAGGTTGTGGAAAAGGGCCCACGCTGAGGGGAGCCGGATCGACGCGGGGGTAGGGAATCGCTCTTGGCCGCCACCGCCGCGCCGTCTCGCGAGCATCCTGATGGGCTCGAGCCGACCAAGGACCCTCGCTGAGCAGGACGCCATTGTAGGCCAGCAGCGACCCCTTTTGTAAGTGGACATTGGTTTGGGCCAGGGCGTAGTCGGTCAACGATCGCTGGAACCGGCTTTGGGCGAGAGAGAGCCGCTCTTGTGCGTCCAGCAGCAAGTCGACCGTGACTCGGTCGGCCTGGAACGCGGCTGCGGTGGCGTCGAGGTGTTGTTTGGCGGCAGCCAGACGGTTGAAGCCGTTTCTCACCGCGGCGTAGGCGCGGTGGAGCTCGGCGAGCGCATCGGCCAAGTCATGGGTGATCTGCTGTTTCTGCTCATCCAGAACGGCCGTTTCTCGGGCGAGCCGCAATTCGGCGTTGCGAACGGCGGCCCACGCCTGGCGATATCCGAGCGGCACGTCGACCTGCAAGCCGACCTCCCACTCGGACCTCCCGCTATTGCGGAGATCCTGGAATGCGCTGCGAAATGGCGGGCCGGATCCGGTCAGGTCGTCGCCGAAGCCGCGCACTCGGTATTGGGCGACCGCGTCCAGACGCGGCAGAGTAAAGTTCCGCGACGCCACTAGCTCGAGCTCCCGGCGGCGGATCCGCCAACGTTGTCGGCGCAATTCAACTCGTCGGTGAAGCGACTCGGCGAGCGCGGTTTCCCACGAGAATTCCACGGGAGCCATGCTCGGCTCAGCCGCCGGCCGCATCAGACGACCGTCGTTGACCGGCAGTCCCAAGAGTCGCCTCAGCGCTCGCTCGCCACGGTACACACCCACCGACCGGCTGCCCGCCGCCGCTCCGCTCAAGGCGTCTTCAACCTGGTCTTGCAGCATGTAGTACTGCTCGCGCGCCCGCGCTTCGTTGAGCGCTTCACCACCTTCGAGTCCCTGCGCGTATTTGGCTCGCGTGATCCGCCATGTCTCCAGCGCGCTGTCGCGAGCGGCTTTCTTGCTGTCCAGCTCGCGATAGGCGAAGTACAGCTCCCAGTAAGCATCTTCCACTTCCGCCAGAAAGTCTCTTACACCAGCTTCGAAGTCGGCCAAGGCGACATCCGTATCGACTCGGGCGATCAGCACGCCGCTTGAAAAACGAAAGCCCGGCTGCGCATTGGGGCCGGCGATGCGATTGAACTCAACACCGCCGCCCTGCATCAAAGGGTGCCGCACTGACGCGAGAAACTGCGTGTCCCACGATGAACCGAATAGGTTGTCGCCCGCGTTGTTAGCGTCGTGGATAGTGAGGTTCTGGATCGACATCTCAGTCCCGGTCGCGGCCGTCTTCGTAAAGCCGAACTGAAATGTCGATAGATCTTGCCTGAATTGATTGACGCCGCCACCCAGCGTGCGATTGTTGAAAACGCGATCGTTGTTCTGCCAGAACAAGCTCGTCGAAAGTTGCGTGTCGAATTGGCTCAACGCGCCTTGCACGCCGAATAGCGGATCCGTCTCGCGAATCGCCGGATCGTAGATAGTCGCCGTCGAGTCGGGGGTCGACACCACGCGCACTCCCAACTCCCGCAACACGTCGCTGCCCTGCAACGCCAGTTCGACCGCTTCATCGAGCGTCAGGTCCCAGAACGCCATGGGAGCCGCGCTCTTGGCGGAACGAGGAGCCAACGGCCTTTCGTCAAACTCCTCCTCCGCACAGGCGCTGTCGGGATACTCGATCTCAGTGGCGAAGGGAAGATAGGATTCGCAGCCCTCCGCGCAATACGGACCCTTCGCCATGCGATCGGACTGGCAGCCGAGCGCAACGAGGCACAGCAGAACGCAACCGGCAACGCGCGGTCTGCTCCGGTATTGAGCGTGTGAGTGGTGTGAGCGTTCCATCGCTCGTCTCTGAATAAGAAAACGGCACGTCTCATTCCGTATCGTCTCGGCAAAACCCGAAAGATCAGCAGATGCGATACATCCGGCGCCGACTGCCGTAGTTCGCCAGCGCCGCCAACCGGCAAACTCACCCCAGCTTCTCACATCGCAAGATAGCGAGCGGGCGACGGTTGCTCCGAATAGACTCGCCTCGCGAACTCAACTGAACCGATGACGGTAGCAACGATTGCAACGGATTTCACCGCGACATCGCCATGCACATTCGCCCACTCACCGTCTTTGTCATCGCGGCCGCGGCCGCGGCCG
>JASMLW010000530.1 GCA_030748485.1 Pirellulaceae bacterium | reverse complement strand
GTGCTTGAGCACGGGTGAACCAGGCGTTCCAGCTGCAACCAACGCTCCATTCTCGCGTTACCCCGCGCCATCGCGTTCCACCCTCGCGTCGCCCCGCGCCATCGCGTTCCACACTCGCGTCGCCCCGCGCCGCCTCGTCTTCGCTTCCGTCGGAACGTCGACTTGCGAAAGTGACGAGGAAAACTCAGTCGCTCCAGTACCAGCGTTTCATCAGATCGATGTTGCGCTGAATCAGTTTGGCTCGTTCAGGCCGACGCCCGCCGATGGCGTCGAGATAGACCTGCATATCGCTTTCATAACGGGCCAGCGCCTCCACCCGCTGGCCGCGATCGTTCGTTTCGGCGATCCAGTGATCGAGCGTTTCGCGGAGATGTTTGAGTTGGTTCGCGTGGTCCGGTGACTGAGCCAGGTTGTTGGTCTCCCAAGGATCTTTCTCCAGGTCGTACAACTCTTCCGCCGCACGCCGCGGTGAGAACAGCAATCGCTGCTGAAGTTCGTTCAGTTTGCCGTCCGCCCGCCAACCGCGAAGCGCCTTGTAAATCTCCTTTTGATCCTTGTAGACGCAGGGTTGCAGATGGGGTCGAGTGGGGAAGCCGTTGCGGATGTACTTGTACTTTTTCGTGCGCACGGCGCGAATCCGGTCGTACGTCTCGTCGCAGCGATCGCGAGCCGAAACGCCGAACTCGCGCGGCTTGGCGGCCGGCCCAAACAATGGGCGCGACTGCATGTAGTCGGGAATCTCGACGTTGGCGAAGTACAGCGTCGACGCGGCGATGTCGATATGGGCCGCCAGGTCGGTGCGCAACTTCCCCGCCGCGACTCGCCCCGGTGCGCGGACGATCAACGGAACCATCATGCCTTCGTCGTAACAGTACTGTTTGCCGCGGGCGTGACTGACGCCGTGATCGGTGAGGAAGAAGATCACCGTCTTGTCGAGTTCGTTTTCGGACTCGAGTCGGTCGAGGATCTGGCCGAGTTGCCGGTCCATTAACGTGAACGTGTCGAGGTAAGCGGCCCAATCCTCGCGAATCGCCGGGTGATTGGGGTAGTACGGCGGCAGTTCGACTTTCGAAACGGCGACGTGGGGGATCTGTTTGTTGTTGCGGGCCGCCGACCGCGACTTGCCGCCGCCAATCATGACCTGAGCGAAAAACGGCTGGCCTTGTTTACGTTGCGACCAGTCGCCCCCGTCGTAGACCGACGGATTCCATTCAAAGTTGTAATCCGACTTGCCCAACTTGCCCTTGCGCCCCTTGCCGGTCACGTGGCCAATCGCGCCGAGGGAGGTGAAGAATCCGGCCTCTTGCATCAGTTGGGGAATCAGCTTGACGTGCTCCGGCAGACGGATCTTCTGCTCGCCGCGACCGCTGCGATGGTGATGGGCGCCAATCGACGTCTGGTACATGCCCGTAACCAACGCCGATCGACACGTTGAGCAGACGGGGGCCGTCACGAAGGCGTTTGTGAATCGCACGCCCTCTTGGGCCAACCGGTCGACGCGCGGCGTGTCGACGAGCTCTTCGCCGTAGCAGCCGTAATGTCTCGACTGATCCTCGGCGACGATCCACAGAACATTCGGCCGATCGTCGGCCCGAACAACCGCGGCGGCCGCTGTGCAGAGTACCAGCGTGAGGATTGACGCGCGACTGAACACCATGTGAACTCCCTCAGCCGACCGACGTGCAGCCGTGGTTGCGATTGATCGGAAACCTCATTGATCGACGACAGCCTAGCGTCGCGCTAGCGAGTTGCATAGAGGCTGCGGAAGCGGAGCAACAGCCGCTCATGGCCGTTCAACTGCGCCCGTTCGGCGAGCACGTCGTTCATGGCGGCCGGATCGTTGGTGATGATCCCATCGACCCCGCGCTCGATGTACAGGTGCATTGCCGAACTAGAATCCACCGTCCAGACGAAGACCAGCTTGCCCTGCGCGTGCGCGGCGCCGATAACCGAGTCGGTGGCGTTGGCGGCGCCGACCGCCAAAAAGTCAGCCCGCATTCGCGAGATGTCGCCAACGGCTTTGCTGGCCACGAAGCCGCACGAGACGCGCGGTTCGGCCTCCTTGGCGGCGATCACCTCCGCCTGCTTTAGAGACATGATCATGGCGTCGTTCAGCATGTTGAAGTCGCGTAGTGTGGTCGCCACATCGGCGGCCAGTTTGGGCGACGCCTCACCGTAGCTCTTCAATTCGACAATCAGTTTGGCTCGTCCGCGAACGACACCGATCACGTCCTCCAATGTCGGCGGAGTCTCTGCCGCGAAGCGACTGGGGAAACCTCGCCCCACATCGACCGCTTGCAGTTCGGCGAGCGTTGACTCGGACACGACGAGCGGCGAGCGGGCCACTCGCATCAAGTCGGCGTCGTGCGCGACGACGATCTGCTGGTCGGCCGTCAGCTGGACGTCGACTTCGACGTAGTCGGCCGCGTCTCGTATCGCCTGCTCCACCGCCGCCAACGTGTTCTCCGGCGCCGCCAGAGAACTGCCTCGATGAGCGATGCAGACGGAACCGTCGGCCGTGGTTCCCGCTTCGGCCAGCAAGGCGGCCGATCCAGCGGAAACGACGAGCGCGTAGGCCCCGATGGCGATGGCCGACCGTCTGCTAAGCGCCCAGGCGGGCTGTGAATCGAGCTCGGGTTGATCGGCCAGAACTTCATTCACCTCCGGCCAGAACGATGCGTCACTCGACGACATCTCGACAACGCACTGGGTTCCGAACGCAGTCCAGAGAAAGGCGATTCCGCCGCTGCACAACAACTGCACCGCGGTCACCGCCCCGAGAGTGTAGGCGAGTCCCAGGTGGTTATCGCTCAATCCGTGGACGAGCGCTCGCGCGACGACAATCGAAATGCCTCCCACCAGCGATGTCACGACTGAGGAGGTCGCCCACCAGCAGAACATGATCATCAACAGCGTTCGCCACCGCTCCCGGATGAGCGGCAGGCTATGCTTCCACGACTCGCGAAACCGCACGCCGAAGAACAGGACGCGGGGTAGCGCCAGTGCGGCGGCGAGAAGGACAATTGCGCTGAGACCGACTCCCAACGCCGCAACGGCGGCTCCGCTGACGACGCTCCACACGAATTCGGGGGGGCGGGCTTCGAGGTAGTAGTTGATGTCGTGCCGCCCCAGCAGGCGATCGCCGATCTGAATAGCGAGCCACAGCAACGGAGCCCAAATGATCAACAGAACGGCGACTGTGAATGCGCATGCTTTGCCAAGTATCCAGCCGCGGCTGAGAACGAATCGTAAGGCGTCTGTCCAGCTAATGCGTCGGCCGGCCGTCGCGGCTCCGCCGATGCAGACCAGGCCGGCGACCTCAATCGTCTGCGCTGCGATAAGCACAGTGGCGGAGACGAAAGCGATCGCAACTCCCCACGGTGTGGTTAGGTACGCGGCAATCTCGAGGTTGCCGATTGCCGATTCACCCGTCGCTGCGACCGCTTTATCCAAACACAAGGCGGCGATCGGAGCCAAAAGTGTCGCCGTAATGGCCCTGTACGCGACATCGAAGAACAGCAGATCCGGCAGCCGCCTCCATACGGTACGAATCGCTCGACCGATGACTGGCCGAGACGTTCCGCCCTGTGCGAGGTTCGCTGCTTCATTCACCATGGTGAGTCATGATGACGAGTTGTCGGTGAACGGGCAATCGCCTAGCATCGCGGAGTTGCCGTATGTGCAGTTGGGCGACTTTGTGGTCGGAACACCGATCGATAGAATAACCTGCGACTCTTCACGACTTCCACACATCGTGCGAGTTCGGTTCAGACATTGTTCGGTTCAGACATTGTGTGAACGAACGGATGTGATCAGATGACGCCCAGCCAACTCACCTCTCGCCTGGCCGCTTGGGGGCTCGCCATCTCGGTGGCGGCCAGCGCGTGGGGACATGAACCGCCGGCAATACCAGATCAACCCAAGCTGCTCAAACCGGCGGAAATCCTCAAGCTGATGGGAGCCAAGGGCGCGAAAGGAGTTACTCCGGCGAACCGGAGAATCTATGTGCGGATCTTTGCCCGCTTGGACGCCGACGGCGATGGGCGGCTGTCCAAGAAGGAGTTCATCGAGAACGGAGCCTATCTAAACAAGCGAGCGCGGACCGGCATTTTCGCTGCCTCGGACAGCGACAAGGACGACGTCGTCAGCTCGGCCGAGTACTTCGAGAACCGCATCATCACCGACGAAGCAAAGCGGATCGTCGGAGCCATGGATGCGGACCAAAACGGCAGGGTGTCCGCTCAGGAGTTCGTCGATCGTTCGCCCGTCAAAGACAAACCGACAGCTGAACGCATCTTCCGTTTGCTCGACACGGACAAGAGCGGCGACTTGGTTACGCCCGAGTATCTGCGGGTTTGGGGCAAGTGGGCGCGGGCCGGCGGAAATCCCAATCCTCAACCACAGCAGGAGCGCTGATGATCCTGTTGTTTGAGCGGGCAGCGCGGCGAGTTGACATCCTTCGCGACCCTCGCCCACAATGGGGTTCTGACGCCGGTTTCCGTGACGCCCAAACCTTGTCCGCCAGTCATCCGACCGGGCCACTTGGCAGCGGGCGTCTCGGTGACTGGCGTTTTCTATTGCCAATCCCGCGGTTTCTTGTTGCAGACGGAACTACTGCGATTCCAACCGAGACTCGCAAAATGCGGCGGTCGATAGTTTTAGCGCCCTGTCGCGCCATCTTTCACGCTGGTCGAGAGAGAGAAAGTCATGGCGCCGCAAGTGCGCGCCGCCAGCTCGGCTAAAATGTCGAAACCGATCCCTGATTTTCGTGGTATGCGCCCCTAACTTTGACACGCAATCGCCCTGCCTCCCGCTGGATAGGAGCTTTCCATGTCGGCCACCCGATCACTTTGTTTTTTGCTGGGAATCCTTTGGCTTCCCGGAATGGCGCAGGCCAAGGACTACTTTTTCATCGAATCGGTGACCGACCTCGAGTTCGTGGAGGGGCGGCTGCCGGCGGCCGAGGGGCTGCGAAGCAATTCGCGATTCTTCGCGCGGGCCAACGCCATGTTCCCGTACGCGGTGGTCGACGGAGCTGAGGTCTACGTGACGAGCGCGAATCGAAATGCGTGGCAGGGATTCCGCGATGCGCGGATTGCCATTCGTTCGGACAATGACAAGAGGCTGGAGGGCACGTTGTTCTGGCCGGCGGGCAATGGCGAGAAGATGGTTCAGCTCCGCTTCCGCGCCGATGTCTCAAACGCGTCGGAGGCGAGCCGCCAACAGTTTCTTCGCCAGAAGCTCAGTCACTACGAACGGCTTCTTCGAGTGGATCGGCCGGGATCGGCGTGGTTTCGGCACCAGGCCCGATCGGTGCGCAGCGAGTTGGATGAGGAGTCAGTAGCCAACAACCGCCGCCGCCGTTTCTTCGGCAACCGCGGCAATACGATTCAAGACACGTTCGCGCTGGTATCGGGTGGTCGCGCGTTGAGTGAGAACCTGCAACTGGATCGAGCGCTGCCGTCGACCAAGGCCGCGGAGGACACGGTCGCTCTCGATTCGATCCGCGGAATCAACGTCCGCGAATACGAGTGGGGACCGTTGGTCAAAGACTTGGACCCGCCGACCGATCCGTTGGCGAAGCTGATCCCCGATGATCAGCACGTGATGTTCTTTGCGAGCTTTGGCGCGTTGGTCGCCTTGGCCGACAACGCCACCGAACACGGGGCGCCAATCCTCAACATCGCCGAGCCGCGCGGTGAAGACGCCAAAACTCGTGAGCGCTACGAGCAGCAGCTTGGCCTGTCGCTCGATCGCGGCGCCCGCTTGCTCGGCGACTCCGTGATTGAGAGCGTGGCGCTGACCGGCAGCGATCCCTATTTTCGCACTGGCGCCGACGTCGCCATCCTGCTGCAAGCCAAGAACGCCGCCGTTCTCAACCAACTGATCAACTCGCAGGTGACGTTAGCCGCGCGAAAACACGGCAATCCTCAGACCGACAACGGCAGCATCGGCGACGTCAAGTACGAGGGGGTCCGCACGCTCGACCGCAAGTTGAGTTCGTATCGTGCTGTGCTCGGCGACACGGTCGTCGTCACCAACTCTGTCGTGCAACTGCGAAACCTGGTCGACACATTCGCCGGCCGTCGCCCGTCGTTGGCGTCTCTCGATGAGTACACGTTCTTCCGCGATCGCTACATGCGCGATCCGTCGGAGACGGGACTGCTGATCATCTCGGACAAGACGATTCGTCGCTGGTGCGGACCGCGCTGGCGAATCGGCAGCTCGCGGCGGACACGGGCTGTTGCGTTGATGGCCGAGATTCAGGCCGCTCATCTCGATCGACTCGTCTCCCAGAAATTCAAGCCCGGTCCGGTCGCAGCGTCTGACTTGGCTCCCGTGGCGGGCGAGTTGGAGTTGCATCCGACGGGTGTCTTCTCCGACGAGTTCGGCACTCTGGAATTTCAAACGCCGATCGCCGAGATGACATTTGATGCGGTGACGAAACAAGAAGCCAACTTCTACAACCGCTGGCGCGACGGGTACGAGCGCGCCTGGAGCAACTTCTTTGATCCCATCGCCGTGCAGTTCAAGTTGAGCCGGCACGAGTTGGCGGCCGACGTCACGGTGATGCCGCTGATCGCCCGATCCGACTATCGCGAGTTACTTGCTTTGTCGCAGGGCGCGGCCATCGGAGAGCGCGACGGCGATCCGCACGAGGAAGCCCTGGTCCACCTCGCACTGGCGCTAAATCGCGAATCGGCAACCACCAAGCGGTACGCCGGCATGTTCGGCTCGCTGGGCGGGCAGCTCAAGTTGAATCCGCTGTCGTGGATTGGTGACACGATCGCTGTCTACGTCGACGACGGGGAGTTCTTCAAGAAACTGGCCGACGTTAAGCCCGAGGAGATCGAGAAGTTCGGCGAAGAGAATATTCACACGCTGCCGATCGCCGTGCACATCGGTGTCCGTAGCGGTCTCAAACTGACGGTGTTCCTGGCGAGTTTGCGCGGATTCATTGAGCAGACGGCTCCGGGGATGACGACCTGGGAGACGCTGAAGTACAAAGACCAACCCTACGTTCGGATTTCCGCCAGCGCACGAGCTCGAGCTGAAAACGACGACGCGTTAGAGGAACTCTCGGTCTACTACGCGGCCCGCGGCGACTCCCTTGTCTTGACACTCGACGAATCCGTGTTGAAGAGATCGCTCGATCGCCGCGACGTGCGGCTGGAGGCGGCGTCAAAGGGCGAGACTTTGAAGCGGCCCGGCGCGCCGTGGATCGGCGACAACTTCAACTTCCAAATCGACGCCGCGCTGTTGAGCTACATCGAGAAGCCGCTGCACGAGCAGTACCAGCAATCGATGCAGGTGTTGTGCTGGAACAACATCGAGATCTTGAATGAGTGGAAACGGCGCTATCCCGACCGCGATCCGGTGGAGGTGCACGAAGAGTATTGGCAGCGGAAACTGATCTGCCCCGGCGGCGGCCGCTACCGCTGGAACGAATCTTGGCGGACGATGGAGTCAAACGTATACGGTCACCCGGGTGAACCGGGCGACGGGCCGACTTGGCCGGCGTCGCTCGCGCGATTGTCCCACGGCAACTTCGGCATGACCTTCGAAGACGACGGTCTGCGGGTGAAGATCAAGATTCTCCGCAAGTAATGCATATGAGAATCGTCGAACTCCAAACCACCATCGTCAGCGTTCCATATCGCCGCCGCGAAGTGAGCAGTCGTGTGGATCGTGGCGGAGTGACGGACGTGATCGTCAAGTTGACGGCCGACAACGGGCTGGTCGGCTGGGGTGAGAGTTGCAGCGGCGCGGACGCGGCCTCGATTGAACAGGCCGTCCAGGCGGCTCGCCCCTTCGTGATCGGCCGCGACCCGTGGCAGTCCGAAGCGATCGCCCGCGACTTTTTTGGGCAGGGCCTGTGGGACTATCGAGCGATGACCGGCAACTTTGCTTTCGCCGGGATCGATCAGGCGTTGTGGGATCTGTGCGGCAAGGAGTGCGGTCAGCCGTTGTATCGCCTGTTTGGCGGAGCGCTCCGCGCGGAAGTCGACTACTTCTGCTATCTGGCTCGGGGCGCCGCGGAGGATCTGCGGGAGCAGTGTCGCTCCGCAGTCGAACTCGGCTACACATGCTTCTACCTGAAGGTCGGCGTCGATGCGGCCGCCGAGACGGAGATGCTCGACACCGTGCGGCGAACGATCGGCTCGGCGGGCAAGATCCGCATCGACGCGAATGAAGCGTGGAGCGTGGCCGACGCGGCTCGCCTGATCAATCAATGGGATGAACGCTTCGGGATCGACTTTGTCGAAGCGCCCGTGCCGATCGATCCCGTCGACAATATGCTCGACTTGCGGCGGCGAGTTTCCGTCGCGCTGTGCGCCAATGAAGGGCTCTGGCGGGAAGCCGACGCGATGCGGATCATCCGCAGTCGTTGCGCGGACGTGTTGTGTTTCAGCAGCTATTGGGTCGGCACGCTGCGGCGTTTTCGCTCGCTTTGTCACGCGGCTCATCTGGAGGGTCAGCGAGTCTGCAAGCACACGCACGGCGAACTCGGCCTGGCGGCGGCCGCTGGACAGCACGTGATGCTCAGCATTCCCAATGCGACCGACGGAGTTCAGCAGACGTCGGCGATGATGGAGCACGAATTGTTGACGGTGGCGACGCCCATCGCCGGTGGGCCTCGCTGGGCGGCTATTGAAGCTCCCGGTCTGGGCGTTGAAGTCGATGAAGAAAAACTGCGCGAGTACCACGACGTCTATTGTCGCGACGGCCAGTTCCTGCCCTATCGGCTTCCGTAGCGGCGACGGTGCGGAGCAAGTGCCGCTGCTGTCGCAAAGCACGCTATTCGACGCCGCTCTATACGACCCAGTTGAGTTGACCTTCCAGCCGCGGCGCCTCGGCGATGAATCCGAGCAGCTGGTCCACTTCCTCGATCGTGTTGGAGAACCCGAAGCTGAAGCGGATCGTCCCGTCGCCCGGAAGTGTGCCAATCGTCTCGTGAGCCAACGGCGCACAGTGATAGCCCGCGCGCGATGAGACGTTGTGTTCCTCGGCCAGCCACTGAGCCATCTTGGCCGGTGTGATCCCTTCCATGGAGAGCGACACAACCGACGTGCGCTTCGCGATGTCGGGTGATCCGTAGACAGTCACGCCCGAGAACTCACTCAACCCGCTGAGAAATCGCTCGGCCAGTTTCTGCTCGTGCGCATGCAGCGTGTCGACGCCCGTTTCGCTGATCCAATTCACACCGGCCGTCATGCCGACGATGGCCAGCAAGTTGTGCGTGCCGATCTCATAGTTGGAGGGATAGCGGCCCGACATTTCGTGTTTGCCCGAGTCTTTGCCGGTGCCGCCTTCGGCGAGTGAATTGAGCTGGATGCCTTTACGAACAAACAAGCCGCCGCCGCCGGGAGGGCCAAACAGTCCTTTGTGTCCGGCGAACCCGAGCATGTCGGCTTTGAGGTCGTCGACGTCGACCGGCAGGATTCCGGCGGCTTGCGCCGCATCGACCAGATACAACGCGCCGTAGCGCTCGGCCAAGTCTCCCAGCTCTTTGGACGGCAAAACGTCGCCTGACACATTGCTGGCCATCGTGCACGCCAACAATTTGACCGCTCCTTTCTTCAGCTGGTCTTCGACGAAGTCGAGATCGACGGGATTGTCGGGCGTGTAGGGAGCCGTTTCGAACTGCACTCCATGCTCGCGAGCCACCTTGCGAATCGGCCGCGACACGGCGTGATGCTCCAGGCCGCTCATCACAATGCGATCACCTTCATGCCAGTCCAAGCCGAGGATCGCCAGATTGAGCGAGTAGGTCGCCGACGGTGTGAAGATCAGCCGCTTTGAATCCTTGATGCCGAAGAACTCGGAGACCTGCCGCCGGCAGTTCGCCATCATCGCCGCGCAGCGTTCGCCCTCGTCCGACACGGTGCGTTCCGGGCTATTGAGCGACCGAAAGCACTCATCGACGGTTTCGTAGACGACCTCCGGCTTCGGCCAAGTCGTGGCGGCGTTGTTGAAATACACGGCCGACTCCTTCTAAGACAGTTTGCGCCATCCAGCCAGCTAACAAGATACTCAGCCGCACAGGCGTTAGTCCAGGTGCGGGCGGTCGAGGTTCCCAATCGAGCGGCTTAGCGGTCGTCGAGGATGGCGCTGCAGCGGCGGAGCCAATCGACCTGATCGTCGTCGAGCGTGGCGCCGCGGAGGTCGACCAGATAGAAATCGGCGCCCTCGATGTTCGCTCCCCGCAAGTCGGCGCCGCACAGATTCGCCTTGCGTATCTGCTCGGGAGGCTTGTGGTAACGGTCCTCAAAGGCGTCCGTGTAAAAGCCGGTGCGGGATCCATGCCCCGGGTAAGGACTGCCGACAAGCCCGCTGCGCGACGAACCCATGTGGAACTGACACTCGCGAAGGTCAGCTTCGCGCAGGTCGGCGTTCTCCCATTCAATGTCCGCCAATCCAGCTCCGAACAGCGAGGCCCCGTGAAAGTTGGCGTTGGGCATAACGCTTGCGGTCAGCCAACAACTGTTCAGGCGGGCGTTCGCAAAGTCGGCGGACGGCAGCTCCATCTGCTCCAGATCGCACTCGCTGAGCTTCGCGCCGGCGAAGCTCGCCCCCACCGCGATTGTGTTTCGCAACACGAGACGATTCAGCCGGGCCAATTGGAGTCTCGCGTCAGTGAGATCTAGGCCTTCGACTTGCGCCGCGGAAATAATCGCCATCGACAGATCGGCCCCTACCATCGTCGCGTCTTTGAGATTCGCGTGGTCGAAGACCGACCAGAAGAAATTGCCGCGATCCAGCTTGGCCTCGGCCAGCGTAGCGCTGCGAAAGTCTGATCTTTCCGCGTCGGCGTTCGACAAATCAGCGCGGCGCAGATCGGCTCCGCCGAAACGGGCCCGCAGCAGCTTGGAGCCGTTCAGATTGGTGCCGCGCAGTCGACTGTTGCCGAGGTCGACCGAAGTGAGATCGGCGCCGGACAAATCCGCATTCTCCAACTGCGCTCGCTCCAGTATTGCTCCGGCAGCATCGACGTCGCGCCATTGGGCTCCGTTGAAATAGCCCTTCGCCAAGTTCGCGTTGGGGATCGGACGCCACGCTGCGCCGGCGATGTGGAGCAGGCTGGCGAGCATCGCCTGCTGGTTGGTGTGGTTTTCGTGAGTATGTCTGTCGATTGCGTCGATCAGATCCTGATTCTCCGCAATCCGCAGCGCCGATTCACGGAGCAATTCGTAGGGCGCCTCGGTCGGGAGATCATCATATCGTCGCAGCTCGATGAGTTCGACGATTCGCTGGCCGGCCAACAACAGCCAAACTGGATGAAAACGAAGGAGGCTCGCGGTCAGGTCCCAGAGGCGCAGTCGATCCCCGAGCGCGAGCGTCTCGGTCTGATGAAAGTCGTGAAGGGTCTTCGACAGACAGAAATCACCAACCGCCTCCGACGCCGCCGGTTCAATGGAACGAGCCACCGCTCGCGACAACGCTTGGCGAATGCCGGCCGGTCGGTCGTCCATCGCCATTTCATCTAGAATCGCTCGCCACAATTCAGGCTCGCCGCCGATGTGCTCGCGGAACGAGTCGTTTTGAACGAGCTCGAAAACCGCCTGGCAACGATCTGCGTGCTTGGCGAACAGGTATTCGATTAGATCATCGTCGCCCCACGGCGCAAGTTGGATGCTGGGAGCCTGGAGCGAATTGCGATGGACCGACGTCGTGAAGATGACGAGAGATTCCGCGGCGGCTCGCTTCACGTCGGCCAGCTCAGGTTCGTCTAGAAACGTCACGCCGCTGGAGAACTGATTGCAAGCGGCTAGGTGTTCCAGCGCGGTCGTCTTCCCGGCGCCCGCGTCGCCGACGATCTCAACGATTCCCGCACTTCGACCGCCGATCAGCGATTCGATGGCTTCTTCGAGAGCGATCGCATCACCCGTTTCGGGCAGTATTCCTCGCGGCTTTACCGGGGCGATTCGCGGGTGGACCATATCCATTCGTCCAATGAAGAAACTCAAACGACTCCATCGATTTTTGCGAGCCAGCCATCAGGCTGCAACAATTTTCCCATATCGGCCAAAGGTAGGACGGGTCTCCAGGCGTCTCCAGGCCCGTCGAGCGCGGGTACGTCCCTGGAACGGCGTGGAATTGCCGCGTTTCGTCCTACTCTCTCTCAAGCGTCACTCCTTCAAGACAAGAATCTAATAGCTGTGCCGAGCCAACCCGCTCCCGACGGGCCTGGAGACCCGTTCTACTCTCTCAAGCGTCGCTCCTCCAAGTAGCCCGAAATCGCTATGGTCGCAATCGCCAGCATCGAGCATGCCGCCCAGGGAGAGAGCCGAAAGACAGCGAAGAATATGGCGGATGCGGCCGTCAAGTCAAACAAGTCCAGAAGCGAAATGCGACCTTGTCGGGCGCTAAACCAGGCGACCAGAATCTGCTCCAAAATGAGTGTGCCCACCAGACCGAGACTCACAATCAAACCGATCGAGGAGATGAACGTTCCGAGTTTCAGTCCATGTCTTGCGCACACGACTAAACTGAATCCCCATCCCCCTACGAGGATTGCCGTACCGATCCGGGCTTTTCGTATTGACTGTTCATACCGCGCTCTTTGAGCGTTCATATTCGGCCAAGTACGTCCGATGGAAGTGGATCGCGCGATTTGGACGAGGCGACTAGAGACGCCTGGAGACCTTGTCCTGCTCTCTCATAACCCCGTCCTACGGTGCGATCTTGTCGTTCGTTCAACTTCGTCGAATTGCATTGACAGCAGAGACCTCCACGAACTCTGCGTTGTTTTGAGAGCGCAAGATTCTCTAGAAAACCGACCACCGCTGTAGAATTCCCCGATCGCCTGCGTTCTCGTTGTTAGGGTGGTGTTTCTGAGCACAGCCGCTCAACGTCGATTGACTCAAATCCACGGATTCTCGATGCCGCGAACTCCTCTTTTACTACTCACAACTCTGCTCACTCTTCTGCCGCTCCAGCGAGCAACGGCCGATGGTCCGAGTCCCGCGGACCGCCGGTTGGCCGCCGCCAACGGTTGGATTTACGACGACTTCGCCAAGGGTCTGGCGACTGCCAAGCAGACGGGCAAGCCGCTCATGGTAGTCTTGCGGTGCCCTCCGTGAGCCTCGG
Organism: Pirellulaceae bacterium; assembly: GCA_030748485.1. GTDB lineage: Bacteria > Planctomycetota > Planctomycetia > Pirellulales > Pirellulaceae > JASMLW01. The sequence continues at coordinate 8,815 of JASMLW010000530.1, read as the reverse complement.
CGGCCCAATTTGACGGGCAGGTTGTCCGTCGCCATGAGTTGCTCAAGGAACTGATGGATCAGTTCGTCTGCGTGCGTTTGGTTCGCGCCGAGACGTTGGACCTCACCATCTTCGACTTCGATCCCGACATGTTGTTCGCCGTGTTCTTGATGAACGCGGACAAGACCATTTATGGTCGCTACGGTACTCGCAGTGATTTCTACAAAGCCGAGCGTGAGATTTCATTGGAGGGATTGCGAGCCGCGCTTGCCAAAGCGCTTCTGTGGCACCAGCAGTCGGCGAGTTTGCGGTCGGCGCTACAGGCCAAGCGACCAGTCGACCCCAAATACAAGACGCTCGCCGACTATCCGACGGCTCGGCGTCGCGGAGGTCGACGGGGCGGTCGCTGTACGCACTGCCACGATATCCGCACGGCACATCAGATGGCGTTTCTCAACGCCGGCAAGCCGATTCCCGATCGCGTCCTATTTTCGTGGCCGCTGCCCGATGCGGCCGGGCTGAACCTCGATCCAAAACAAGCGGCGACCGTCAAAAAAATCTGGGACGATTCGCCCGCTGAACGAGCCGGGTTTCAGGTCGGCGATCGGATCGAACGACTCAACGGACAACCGATTCTCTCGATTGCCGACGTCCAGTGGGTGCTCCATAACGCGAGCGATACGGACACGCTGACGACCGAGATTCGGCGAGCTGACAAGGTGTTGTCGATCGACTGGAAACTCGAACCAGGTTGGCGGCGCTTCGTCGACATCTCTTGGCGCTCCACGACTCGAGCGCTGCGCCGCATGTTCACACAGAGCGTCGAGTATCGCGATCTGAAGCCGCAGGAGCGCGAAGAACACGGCTTGGGACGCGGCGTCTTGGCGCTGAAAACTCAGTTTGTGCCGTTCAATTTCTCCGGTCCAGTTCGAGACAACGATGTGATTATCGGAGTCGACGGAAAAACTAAGTTCATGTCCGAGGGCGATCTGCTCGCCTACCTTGCACAGAATAAAAAACGCGGCGACGAAGTGCGTTTTCGCCTGCTCCGCAACAAGAAGGAAATCGACGTGAAGTTCAAAGTGAACTGAGCGGGAGAACGACTGCCGGGCTGAATTATCAGCCGCGCCGCGGACTCCGAATCGGTCGACCTAGAGGACGCCAAGCTGCTTTATGGTCCTATCGACTGTCCGCTGCCGCCGATGGCATTACCGCTCATTCCGCCGATAAAAAGCCCGCCACCGCCACCGTAGCCACTGTAGCCACTGTTGTAGACCGAGCTGGCCTCGGCGTCGACGGCCCACTGTTTGCGGCCAAAGCGATCGAGCAACGCCACGGCGTCGATGCAGTTCCAGCCGGAAGCGTTGGGACAGTCCAAGTAGATCTTGATCCGGTCGGTCTTGATCGTCTTCTTGACCGCGATCCGCAGCGTGCCGAGCGCCCCAGTCGGCGTCGGGTCCTTCCCTGTCCAGAGGACCACTTCATTTCCGCGCGAATCGAATCCGGTAACCTTGTTGACGGCGCCCGTCGCGTACGTCTCGTAAATCAAGATCGACGACGGCCGCACTCGCTTGTCGTACTTCAGCGTGAGCCATTCGGGGGCTGTGTCGGGCGACGCCGGGCACCACGCGTTGCTGCCCATTCCAGTTGGCTCGTCTGGCTTGCCGAGACACCGTTGTATCGCCCACGGCTCCGGCGGGAACATCAGCTTCTCGATCCGCGCCAAGCGTTTGTCCATCTGCTGTCGATCGTGTCGCCACGCCAATCCGATTCCGATCAACACGGTCAACCACATCAGCGTGCTGAGCTTGAAGCGGAGCAAGGGGCGCAGCCAGCTCAATGACAACCGGCGACTTTCGGTTTCTCGTATCTCCGAGTCCATCCGGCCATTATAACAATCCGCCGACCGATCAGCTAAGAATCGTCGCTGGCTCAACCGCCCATCACGTTCGGATTGAAATACCGCTCGAGCAGGACTTTGCTGCACAGTCGGACTTGCTGCTCGTCTTTGGCTCGGGCGACCATGCGGTGGTAGCTGTACAGCACTTTAAAGAGGTGCCCAGCCGCGATCCAGTCGCCGTTGCGATTCTTCGACAAGTGCCACGACTGGTTCCATTGGGCCAGCTTGTCCTCATCCTCCCAAAAAGCGTTGCTCATGATCTGAGCCAGCGAGACGGTGGTGTCTTGCCTTTTCGCTTTGGGATCGACAGACGGAACGGGCTCGCCGATGTGAACGCTGTGGCCGGCCCAACCCAATCTCGCCAACTTCTCGTACCCCAACTTCTCCAAGTTCATCAGCGCCTCGGTATGGGTCGTCATGTGCGTGAAGTTCGGTCGGCGAATCGATGGGTAGCCCAGCAGCTCTTTGAATCGCGCGAGACTGTCAAATGTCGCGTCGATCATTTCTTGAGTGTCGGCGTAGTCGACCGGCTTGCCTGGTTTCGCGGGCGGCTTCCTGGCGATCTGACGACTCAACCCGCAGAGCGAGTTGATCAACGCGGGCTGCGCCATCTGCGGAACATCGCGCAGAGCCTTCACTGACAAGGACGCAAAAATGACGGCGTGACCGTGCGCTCGCAGGCCTCCCTCAACCGCCGGTTGCAGAGCTTGCGGTACTTTGTCAATCAGAGTCTTGTCCGACCGTTCCTTCGGCGGCGATGCGAACTGCGACTTTCGCACGGCGAGCAATGCATCCAATTGCGACTGGATGCCGGCCACGGTTTCTCTGTCCAGGTTGTTGTCTTTGCAGAGGTAGTAGCCGGCGACAACGGCTGCGCCCCAATGGGCGTTGAACCAACCTTTGGCCTGGGCCATGCCGGTCAGGCCCAGTTCGAGGTACGATTCGTCGAGCGGTTTGGCCGGTTCGCCGGGCGGTTGATCTGCGGCGCGGGCGCGAGGCGGCTGGTCGAGTACTCCTGGGATTCCGAGCCCGCCGACAATTCCGGCGGACAGCCGCACGAATTCTCTTCTTCGCATAGCGCTGTCCTCATTACCTTGGCTCGACACTTGTTGTCATACGATGGCCTTGGAAGGCCGCCGAGAATAGATGTTCCACTTACTTCCGCGTTGCGATTTGATACGACGACAGGCATGTACGATGGCCTTCCGAGGCCGTCGAGAAAGGATGCTCTACTTACTTTCGCGTGGCGATTTGACACGACGATGAGCACGAATGCGAAGGTGGGAATTGGGTTTGGCAAGCTCTCGACGGCCTTGGAAGGCTGCCTTGGAAGGCCCATCGTACCAAATTGTACGGTCCTGCCAGTCGGCCCAGCCGCTGAGCGGCCTAAACGAGTTCGCGGATGACCTCGCGCTCGTCCAGCACGTAGCGCGGGCGGCCCGAGGGATCGCTGAACGTGTGCGCGGGGTCGATGCCGAGATGGCGGTAGATCATCGCCAACACGTTTTCGGGGCGATACAAGGCGTCGATGGGAACTTCGCCCTTGGGGTTTGACGCGCCCACGACGCGAGGTTCTAAGTCGCCGCCGGCGAGCAACACGCTCATCAATGAGCCCCAGTGATCGCGCCCGGCGTTCTTGTTGATCCGCGGCGTGCGCCCGAACTCTCCCATCGCCACGACGAGCACATCGCGTTGCAGCCCGCGATCGTAGAGATCCTGGACCAGCGTTGCGACGCCCAAGTCGTATTGAGGCGCTCGCCCCTTCAAGCCTTTCGCGATCTTGTTGTGATCGTCCCAACCGGTGCAGCGGACAGTCACACACGTGACTCCGGCTTCGACCAACCGCCTGGCCAACAGCATACTCTGGCCGACCGTGTTGCGGCCGTAACGGTCGCGGACGGCGGCGGACTCCCGGCCGATGTCAAAGGCCTCCCGCGCTCGCGATCCGTGGACGAGGTCAAAGGCTTGGCGAGAAAAAGCGTCGACCGCCGCCGCCGCGCCGTCCAGGTCGGCCAATCGCTGGCGAGTGTCGAGCGTGGTAAGCAGTTGACGCCGATCGTTGAGTCGTTCGAGAGAGAGGTTCTTTTCCAGTTGCAGATTCCGGACGTTGAACTTCGGATCGTTCGGATCGGAGATCGTCTCAAACGGATTGAATGCCTGCCCCAGGTAAGCCGCTTGTCCGTTGCGCATGATAGACGGAACGGCGACGTAGCCGGGCAGCGAAGGATTGTTGGGACCGCGAATCTTGGCGATCACGGAACCAAAACAAGGCGATTGATTCGGGCCGCCTTTTTTGCCGGTCTTGTAATAACCCGTCTGTGAAAGATGACTCGACGGATCGTGGCTGTTGTGGCGATGGTGAATCGAGCGGACGATGGCCAGCTTGTCGGCGATCTTCGCCTGCTCAGCCATCAGCTCGCAAAAATGCACACCTGGGACGTTCGTCTGCGCGACGTCAAACTCACCTCGGTATTCGATCGGCGAGTTGGGCTTGGGATCGTAGGTCTCAAACTGCGTTGGGCCGCCGGCCAGTTCGACGAAGATGACGGACGTTTGATGGTTGGGTCGACCCGCACTTTCCGCCCCGGCGCGCAAACGCAGCACGTCGCTCAAACTCAAACCGATCGCTCCGAGGGCGCCGGCTTTTAGCAAGCCGCGTCTCGACACTCCGTCGCAGTACGTCGATCGTTCGCCCAAAAACGTTAGCATCCCCACCCTCCCACACGGTCGATTCTCAAGTCCGTTTCGCCCATCAATCGTTCGGTTTGCACCATCGGGGCGTTCTTATGATATCGGATCGCCGCCTGGCGAGAACAGAGAAAACTCGGCCAAAACGAGCCGCCCGAGTCATTGGAATGACATCTCAATTGCGGCATGATATCGGCTGTGAATCGAGCGACCGCTCGTCCGCCGCTTTGAACAAGGACAACAGATGCACAACTCGACACTCAGATACGTCCTGCTTTTGATTTCGTTGCTGGTCTTCGCGCCCAGTCGGTCTCTCGCAGCCGATCCGCCCAACATTGTCTTTTTTTTCGCCGACGATCAAACGATCAGCACGTTGGGTTGTTACGGAAACGAGGTGATCCAGACTCCCAACATCGACGGGCTCGCTCGACGGGGAACGCGATTCAAGAACGCTTTCGTCAGTCATTCGATCTGTTGGGTCAGCCGCACGACGATTCTGTCCGGGCTGACGGGCCGCACCTACGGCACGCCCGGCAACCGAGATCAAGCGCGGCCCGAAGCGGTGGCGACGCTCTATTCGGATATCCTCCGCGACGCCGGCTATCGCACGGGCTACTTTGGCAAGTGGCACGCCAAGATGCCCCGAGGCTATCGCCGTGAAGATCACTTCGACGAATTTCAGGCGATTGGCCGCAATCCGTTTTACAAGAAGCAACCCGACGGCAGTCTGCGTCACGAGACGGAGCTGATCGTCGACCGCGGCATCGACTTCATCAAGTCGCAACCTAAAGGCAAACCGTTCGCGTTGAACATGTGGTTCAACGCCTGCCACGCTGAAGACGGCGATCGCCGGCCGGGTATCGGGCACTTTCCGTGGCCGCGCGCGGTCGACGGAATGTACGAGGACGTCGAGATCGCGGCGCCGCGACTGAGCGATCCCGACATTTTTAACGCCTTGCCCGCTTTCCTCAAAACGACGATCAACCGGGAACGATTCTTCTGGCGTTGGAATACGAGCGAGAAGTACCAGACCAACGTTCGCGCGTACTACCGCATGGTGAGCGGCATCGACGGAGCCATCGGTCGATTCATGAAGGCGCTCGAGGAAGCGGGGCTGGCCGGCAACACGATCATCGTCTACTCGGCGGACAACGGTTACTACATGGGCAACCGGGGGCTGGCCGGCAAGTGGTCGCACTACGAGGAGTCGCTGCGAGTGCCGCTGATTGTGGCCGACCCGCGCGTCCCGGAGAGCGAACGAGGAAAAGTGACGGACGCGATCGCCTTGAATCTCGACCTGCCGGCGACGTTCTTGGATTGGGCGGGCGTCGAGATTCCGGAGCGATACCAGGGCCGCAGTTTGCGGCCGATCGTCGCCTCCGCTCAACCGGACGATTGGCGGACCGAGTCGTTTCACGAACACTTCGCCGTTCGCAATCGCATCCCCGCTTTCGAGGGTCTCCGCAACCAGCGCTACAAATACGTCCGCTATGTGGATCACGGCGGGCACGAGTTCTTGCACGACTTGAAAAACGATCCGGACGAGTTGATCAACCTGGCGAAAGACCCCGCCCACGCCGGCACTTTGAAGGCGATGCGCAAGCGGACAACCGCCCGAGTGGCCGAACTGGGCGGCCCGTTTCAGCCGCGGAGAGGAGCCTTTACGGCGTCGACGATCCCGCACCCGCCGGCCTCCGCCGCAGTCAGAGCCGGAGCGAATGACGCCCAGTTCAGTCGAGTCTTCGACGGCAGGTCGCTCCGCAACTGGGTTGGCGACCGGCGCTATTGGTCCGTGCAAGACGGCGCGCTGACCGGCGTGACGGACGGATCGTTGAAGTCGAACCGTTTTCTCACTTGGAAAGTGTCGACCATTCGCAATTTCGAGCTGCGAGTCAAAGTGAAGGTGACGGCCGGCGGCAACAGCGGCATTCAATACCGCGGCACATCGCGCCCCGATCTCGGCCTGGACATCGTGACCGGCTATCAGTGCGACGTCGTGGCCAACAATCCTAACTACAACGGGATGCTGTACGAAGAGAGAGGCCGCCGCATCCTCTCACATACAGGTGAGCGAGTGATCATTGATACGAAAGGGCGGCCGTGGATTGTGGGCAAGATGCCGGTGAAAAAATTTGAGCCCGATGAGTGGCACGACTTTCGAGTTCTCGTGCAAGGCAACCATCATCAACACTGGATCGACGGTCACCCGACCGCAGACCTGATCGACCTGCACGAGGCGGGCCGCGCGCTCGAAGGAGTCCTCGCAGTGCAAGTGCACGTCGGGCCGGCGATGAAGATCCAATACAAAGACTTCACCATCAAACATCTGCCCGACGAACTGCCACTGAAGGAGGCCAAGGATCATCCGATCCCGAAGGGCTCCCTAGGCGTCCGACCTCAAGGCCGACTCCCCAAGGATTGGAAGCCGCCGATCTACGGAGAGGATGCGAAGTAATCGACTGATGCGGTCTCGGAAGGCCATCGTAGGGCGTGCGGGTTAGCCCCGACAGCCGCCGACAGATTCGTGCTCAGCGCGGCTTCCGAATCGCCGCGATGTGTGCTGAATGGAACGTCCATTGTCGCGACATCTCGCCCGGCAGGCGGGACCCTACACGATTGAGTCTCATCTACCGTCTCAGCCGATCTCGGAAGCCGCCAATCAACTCGTCGCGGCCCCTGCCCCCGCTCAGGGAGTCTTTGTCGAAGTCATCGGTGAGCGCTCCCAGCGCGGCCAGCGCGCCCGGTAGATCGTCGTCGACCCATGCGGCCAGCGCGGCATCCAATGCAGCCGCGTCGTCCTCGTTCGCCGCGATGCCGCCAATGAGCAGATCGTTGCCTTTCCCGCCGTGAAGTCGATCGCGGCCGTCTCCGCCGATCAGAATGTCGCGTCCTGAGCCCCCCCACAGATCGTCTCGCCCAGCTCCGCCGGACAGCGCATCGTTGCCGCCCCGCCCGTTCAGTCGATCGTTGCCGAGTCCCCCGATCAAGATGTCGTCTCCGCGACCGCCGGTGAGATAGTCGTTGCCGGCGCCGCCGAAAATCAGAGCCGGGATGTCCAGCCCGCCGTCAGAGCCTCCATCAGACCTCCCATCGCTGCCGCCGTCGCTGTGCCCGGCGCCGATGGTGGCGTGGTCGTCGCCGTCGCAAAGGTGCATTTCGATGCGGCGAACGTCGTCAGCATCGAAGTAGAAGTTCCTCGCACCCCGATGACCGCCTCTTCCTCGCCGTCCGCGGCCAACGTCTAGATTGGCAGTCACTTTGATTCGAGCGTCATGGCCGCCGTCCGATCCGCCGTCAGAGCCACCGTCGGATCCACCGTCGGATCCACCGTCGGATCCACGATGATGTCCGCCGCCGTGATGTCCGCCGCCGTGGTGACCGCCGCCGTGGTGACCGCCATGATGCCTGCCGCCGACAAGTTTGACGTTGACGATGTCCTTGCCATCCGTGCCGACGACCTGCAAGACTCCGTCGTCTGTCAGTCGCACGCCGGTGACGAAGGCCGTCGTCGTCTCGGCGTCGCTGTCTGTGCCGTCACTGACAACCACAGTGATCGTGTAGATACCGCCGCCGTCGTAAGTGTGGCTACCGGTGACGGTGTCCGTGGCTTGATCGACCGTTCCGGTTGTCGAGTTTCCGTCGCCCCAATTGATCGTCGCCGTGTGCGTATCGCCGGCATCCAGGTCGGTGAAGTTGGCCGTGACCGTGACGCTATCTCGGTGACCTGCATCGCCGCAGCAGGCCGCCGAGTTGACCAACGAAGTGATGACCGGCGGCTCGTTCCCAGTCGCCGTGTCGTTGTCGACGATGGAGCCGGTCGCCGTATCGGTCGTATCGATGCTTCGTCCGCCGATCGCCGTGATCGTGCTCATGCCGGCGATGAACGTCTCCGTCGTCTCGACGATTCCGTCGTCCGTAATCGCGACGGTCACCGTTTGAGGCGTCGTCGTGTTGCTCGCGAACGAGATCGTGTCCGAGTCATTATCGTAGTCCGACCCGACACCTCCCGAAGAGCCCGTCGCGGAAACGTCCGCGTAACTAACGCCGACGTCAACGCTGATGTCGATCTCATTGGACAACGAAACTACAAAGGTCAGCGTGCCATCGCCTTCGTTCACCGTCACGTCTTCGATTGTGAACAAAGCGGAATCGTCGTCGGTGATCGTCGTTGTATGAGACGATGCGCCGAGCGAAGCCGGACCGCCGACGTTGCCGAGCGACAGGTTGACCGTCTCGTCATCCTCGACC
>JASMLW010000529.1 GCA_030748485.1 Pirellulaceae bacterium | reverse complement strand
CCAGGCTTTCATACCCGCCTGCACGTCCGTCATTCGGTGCCAGTACAGGGCTGAAGCATAACCGCTGGCCGTCTTATTTCCCAGCGATCGAAAGAACGGCGTGCTGCCCGGACGTCGCACCGCGCGTCGCATGAATCGGCTCCCCAGTACGACGTCCGCCCGGTCGTTGTGAATCGGATCGAACAACAGCGGCAACTCCTCGGGGAGAAACTGAATGTCGGCGTCGATCTGCGCCATCGCGTCCGTCTGCGACGCGGCGATTCCCGTCTTGATCGCATGCCCTTTCCCGCGATCATTCTCGTTGTAAATGTAGCGGAGGTCCCCGAACTCGCCGGTGAGATCGTTCACAATCCGCCCCGTTTTGTCCGAGCCGCCGTCGACGACCAGCACTTCGCAATCGGACGGATAGACGGCGAAAACACGACGCACACATTCTTCAATCGTGGCTTCCTCGTTGAAGGCGGCGATGATGACGGAGCGTTGCGGCATGTGAGTCTGGGGATGGGCGGATGGGCTGAAGACCACCACTCTAGCCGGGCGGGTCTTTTTCCGCGAGCGCACCGCGAACGAAGGCGACGACTTCCATCTGAGAAGCCGGCAACTGGATCAGTCGCGCCGTTCTTTCGGTGTCGATTGAATACATCTGCCGAGCCGTCGCGCCGTTTTCCACTCCCACTTGATCGGGAAACAGCTGTCGGACTTCGCCGTACGAAACCGCTCCGACGCCGCAAACGTTGTAGACCTCGTTGGCGGCGCCGCTTTTGATGAGTTCCAGGACCGCGTTGGCGACGGTGTGCGTTTGCAGGAAATGGAGTTCGGATTCATCGTGGATCCAGATCTTGTCGCCGTGGAGCAGGTCGTAGACGGGCCCTTTCCGCAGTCCGGGGCCGACCATCTGCGCGAGCCGAAAGATCTGCCACTCGCCGTCGTTTCGCATCACGAATCGCTCGGCCAGCCATTTGTGGAACGCATAAGGGCTCAGCCTTAGCGGGTCGATCTCGGCGTCTTCGCGAGTCTCCGCCCGCCGCGACGTGTCGTTGTACACATCGACGGTGGAAATATACGCGTAGCGGCGGCAGGAGAAGTCGAGACAAGAGCGGTAGACCGTTTCGGCGCTGGCGCGAAAGTCGGCGATCGGCTCTTGGTCCGCCAAGAACCGGCGGGCGTTTCCGTTCGCATTGATGACCAAATCGAACGAACGCCCAATGAACGTGTCGTAATTGTCACGCGTAGCGGCGTGAAGATCCCAGCCGCTGTCTCGAACGGCCGCCGCCAACGCCGAGCCGACGAATCCGGCCGCGCCAATCAGCAAACAACTCCTCGGTTCCGTCATCGGTTGATCCGGCGAATAAGAGATTGCCCAGAGAAAGTTGAGCGCCTCAAGGAGACGCGGTCGCGACGCCTCGCGTTATACTACATCCGCCGCGCGACGGTCGCCCGCGATTCACTTTAGTCAACCTTACCAGCTGCTGACATTCAGTGAACGAATCGAGTTGCTCATCCCCCAGCCAGGCCGACGTCGCCCAGGAAGACAGACCGTCGCCGTGGCGGTCGCCCCGTTCGATCGCCGTCGGGATCGTGCTGCTCACGCTCGTCGCCTACCTGCCCGCGCTGTGGTGCGGGTTCATTTGGGACGACGAAGGCTACGTGACCGGCAACGGAACTTTAAGATCATTCGCCGGGCTGGGTTCGATTTGGTTCAAGCCCGGCAGCACCCAGGACTATTACCCGTTGAGCTTTACGAGCTTGTGGTTCGATTACCGAATCTGGGGCTTGCGGCCGTTCGGGTACCACTTGCACAACGTGCTGCTGCACGGATTGAATGCGGTTGTCCTGTGGCGATTGCTCAGACGGCTCGACATTCCGGGAGCGCTGCTGGCCGCCGCTGTGTTCGCCGTCCATCCGGTGCACGTGGAATCAGTCGCTTGGATCACCGAGCGTAAGAATCTGCTGAGCGGACTGTTCTACCTGCTCAGCCTGCACGCGTTCCTGTCGTTCGACGACTTGCGAATTCAGCGCGCGGACGCCGGCACAAAGCCCCGTTCGCCATGGCGGTACTACGTTCTTTCGCTCAGCTGTTTTTCGCTGGCGATGTTCGCCAAGACGGTTGTCGTGACGATGCCGTTCGTATTGCCCGTGTTGATCTGGTGGCGACGAGGAGCCCTTACCTGGCGCGACTTCGCACTGTCGCTCCCATTCCTGGCGGCTGCGGCGCCGATGTTCATCATCGTGTTTTCATCGAACGCCAATTTTGGTGGAGCCGGTGTGAAGATCGTCGGCGACGCCGCGGCGGGCGGCGGGCAATGGGACTACTCGATCTTGGAGCGCGGACTCATCGCCGGCCGCGCGATGTGGTTTTACGCCGGCAAGATGCTCTATCCAGCTCAACTCTGCTTCGTCTATCCGACCTGGGACATCGACGCGAAGTCGATCGTCCAATTGGCCGTCGCCATCGCCGCCGCGGCGACTCCGATCGCCTGTTGGATGATGCGTGGACGAGTTGGCCGGGGCCCGCTGGCCGCCGCCCTGTTTTTCGGTTTGACTTTGGGGCCCGCCTCCGGATTTCTCAACTACTATTTTCAGCGCTACTCGCTCGTCGCGGATCACCTGCAGTACTTGGCGAGTATTGGCGTCATCGCTCTTGTCATCGCCGCCGCGGCCGCCGCCTCGCGCCGCGCCTCAGCCAATCGTCTGGCGGTCGCTCGAGCCTGTGGTTGCGGGCTGCTCGTCCTGCTCGCCGCGCTCACCTGGACTCGGTGTTACGCTTACCGCGATCTGGAGTCGTTGTGGCGCGACACGCTCGACAAGAACCCGCGATCCACACTCGCTCTGGTGAACCTGGGGGCGCTGTTGCTGGAGCGCGGTGAGGATGACGACGCGCTGACCTACTTCCAGCAGGCGCTGAAGGTGGATCCGCAATTCGAGACGGCTCATTCCAACATGGGTGTCTACTGGCATCGCCAAAAACAACCCGCACGGGCCATCGCCAGCTTTCAAAAGGCCCTCGAGTACGATCCGAACAACGCGGACGCGCATTTGGGCTGGGGAGCTATCTTGGATGAGCAGGGGGACACCGACGGCGCTCAAGAACAGTATCGGCGGGCGATCGCCGTCGCACCTGAATACGTGGCCAGCCATTTCAGTCTAGCTGCATCGTTACACCGTCAAGGCAAAGTGCGTGAGGCCGTGAAGCTCTACCGACATTGCCTCGAGTTGAATCCTTTCGCGGTCAACGCCAACTACAACTTGGGGTCGCACCACGCCGAGCGGGGAGAGGTCGAACAAGCCGCCGACTGTTTTCAAGCGGTGATTTCGATGGAGCCAAGGCACGCACCCGCCCACTTCAACCTCGGCGTCATTCGACTCAATGAAGACTGGCCCCGGCTAGCCGAGTATCACTTTCGCGCCGTGCTGGACATCGACGCGAGCGATCGCCAAGCTCACGACTACCTGGGACAGGCGCTCGCCCGGCAGGGTCGCCATCGCGAGGCCGATCAACACTTTCGCCGTTCGATGGGGGGACCCTGATCGGTGGCTCGTCACTCTTCGACGCATACCTACAACAGAAGACTGCCTGGAGCAACCAGGACCAGGTTGTTCTCAAGCTACGAGGGTCCGGGCGGCTCGAAGAGGCTACGGGCGCATACATCGGACTCATTCACCGCAAGCGCCGATTGCTGGGGAACAAGCACGCCGAAGTCGCCAAGACGCTCCTGGAACTCGCCGAACTGGAGGAGTATCTCGGCCGCGCCAAGGTAGGATTGATTCGCTACGAAGAAGCGATCGCGACGCTCACGAGCGTCCTCGGCGCAGACCATTGGCGCGTGGCCGAAGCCAAGTTGAATCATCGAACGGCAGTGAAGCTCGCGCGTCTTACCAAAGAGCAGCAACTCAACCTAAAGCAAGTTCACGCGCGGACGGCGAGTTACGCAGGCCTTGAATTGGAAAAACTCGCGGCAGCTGTCCCCAAGATTAAGGGGGATATCCGCACGATTGAAAAGACAATCGGCGTCGAGAACCGACTATATATCTCGGCGAAATTGCGTCTCGCAAGATTGTGCGCCCAGATTGGTCGTTTCTCTGAGGCGCACGGAGCATACGACGCCGCCGCGAGTCAATTCGACGAAGAGACCGGCGCAGACGCATTGTTTGCGAGAAATCTGACTCTTTGGTCGAGAATTCAACGGGCGCTCGCCAATCACGCCGCCGCCGTTGGCTACGCGAAACAGTCCGAACGCTTGACCATCGAGCATCGTGGGATTCACAACGAATTCTATCTGAATCGCTTGCGCGCGCTATCCAATAACCTCTACTACGCGGGACGCAAAGAGAAGGCTCTGCTGACGAGTGAAAAACTACTGAGAATCCATCTCCAGGTGCGCGGTGAAGACCATCCGCTGACGGCGCAGATACTCTCCGATCTTGCGCACGCATATCTCGACATGCACGAGATGTCGAAAGCGAGAGACACGGCCCAGGCTGCGTTGACTGCGTTCGGCGACCACGACTCCGAATCGTTGGCGATCATGGATTTGGTCGCCAAATTCGCCGATGCGGATGGAGAGAACGAGAAAGCGCGTCGCCTCTATACCAGCATTGAGCGCATCGCCCGTCAGACCGTCGGCACGAGGCATCCGCGATACGCAGGCTATCTCACCGATATGTCGCACCACTACTTCCTCGCTGGCGATCTCGACAAGTCCATCGCGCTACTGGAAAGGCTGCTCGCCATCGATCGCGGCCAGCTGAATCAGGACTTCGACGCTCAATCGGAAAGGCAGCAGCATGTCAGGACAGCAGAGTTGCGGGGAAGATTGTACGCGTACGTTTCGCATTCTCTCCTCGCAGGAGGACGCGAAGTTGACATCTACCAACAACTGAAGAATTGGAAGGGCGCGATTTCCGCCAAGCAGATGCGCATTCGCCGGTCGAGCGTCGGCCCGGAAGCAATTAGAATTCGCGGCGAGATGGCAATCGCGGCGAGTGAGCTCTCCTCGTTGGTCAATCGCGATCACAGACATATTGATGAACTCCGCCCAGTCGCATCCGACACGGCGGAACGGTTCGACGAATTGGAACGCCAGATCGCGCAAGTCTCTGTAGGGAACGCGCAAATTGAGCAGATCGACAGTTGGGCGTCGTTCGTCGAAAGCTATCCGACCGACACGGCGCTTGTCGACTTCTACATCTACAACCACCTCTCGTCGGAACGAGACGGGAAAGGCTGGTTCAAGGACAATCGCGAATCGCGGTTGCTGGCGTTCATCCTGCGTCCCAATCAGGCACTTCGTTTGGTTGAATTGGGAGCCGTCGCGCCGATCAGCGACGCCGCCAATCTTTGGCGCAAGCACATCCAGGCCGGCCGTGGCCATTCGTCCCCGTCGCGCGTTGACGGCCCCGCCCCTCCTCAGACGACCATTCGACAATTGGTCTGGGAGCCCATCGCGCCTCATCTTGAGGGCGCCGCAACGATTGTCGTTTCACCTGACGGACCGATCAATGACATTCCGCTCGGCGCTCTACCTGGCGACGAGCCGGGAAGCTACCTCATCGAACAAGCGGCGTTCACCCGAGTTCCCTTTCCGGTTTGGAAGCCGCAGCGGGCAACCAGCCAAAGCGAGAAAGAACTCTCCTTGCTCGCCGTCGGCGACGTTGACTTCGGCGCTGGCCGACGCGGCGCAGGCGGGCTGCGATTATTACAATCCCAGTTTCAGACCCTGCCGGGCACGGCGCGTGAAGTGTCGGCGGTGGAGAGCGTGTTCAGCGCTAACTTTCCAAGTGCGAATGGTCTTCTCGGTACGCGCGACCGGGCGACTGAACTCTTCTTTCGGCAAAACGCTCCGCGTCACAATTACCTCCACATTGCGACTCACGGTTTTTTCGTTTCGGAACAACCGAACGGCTCGACCAAAAACGGAAACGGCCGCTTGGTGGATTTGGCGGAAGTGATGGCGCCGGGGGTCCTGTGTGGGATCGCCTTGGCCGGTGCGAATCAAACTCTCGCCGACAGCGACGGCGAAAACGATGGACTGTTGACGGCCCTCGAAATCTCCACGCTTGACCTGACCAATGTTCGAGTCGCCGTCTTGTCAGCATGTGAGACTTCGTTGGGCGCTCAACGAACGGGAGAAGGCATGCTGGGGTTGCAGCGCGCCCTCCACGTTGCCGGCGTGCGAACGTCCGTACCGAGGTTCTGGCAGGTCGACGACGCCGCGACGATGGAACTCATGAAGGAGTTCTACGCCAACATCTGGGAAAGAAAGATGAACCGATCGGAAGCGCTTCGCCAGGCGCAGGTGGCGATGCTGAAGCGTTACGACCCGAAGACGCGAACACTACGTTCACGCGGAATCAAGTTGATTGAGCAGCCAGGGCAGTCGCAGACGTTGCGGCTTCCCCCCGTCTACTGGGCGGCCTTTACACTATGCGGCGATTGGCAATAGGGATTGGCAATAGGCGACAAGAGAGCGACGACATGTACACGCCTCGAAAATGGACACTCGCAGTTTGCGCGATTGTGGTCACGGCGACATTCGCGGGTTGTGGAGGCGATTCGCAACCGGACTTTCAGACTGGCGGCCCGGCAATCTCGCCGACAGGCGGAGACTCGGTCGTCGAATCAGACTCCCAGGCTGTCGACGGCGGTGAGGTGGCCGACCCGATCGCAAACGCCGACGAGCCGCGCACTCGTTGGCGCGCTTTGCTCGTCGGTTGCACCGACTACTATCATCTCAGCGACGACGCCGACTTGCGCGGTTGCGCCAACGACGTGCAGCTGATGCGAGACGTACTCGTCGATCACTTCAACGTGCATGACGATCAGGTGCGAATGTTGATCGAGGAAGAAGGCGCCGACGCCCCGCCAACCAAGGCGAACATACAGGGCGAGCTAAAGCGGCTTGCGGAAAACACGACACCAGGCGACTCGGTCCTGTTGTTGTTCTCGGGACATGGATGTCAGCAACCCGACGACGATCCACAGAATCCTGCTGACGTCGAACCGGATGGACTAGACGAAGTCTTTCTGCCAGCCGACACAAAACCACCAGCCAATCCGGATGACGACGCACTGCAAAACGTTCTTCGGGACGACGAACTACGCGCCGCGCTCGCCGAGATTCGCAAGACGGGCGCGTTCGTCTGGGTCATTGTTGACGCCTGCCATTCCGGGTCGGCGGCCCGCGGAAGTGAAGTGTACCGCCAGATCTCGCCTGACCGATTCTTCTCGGCGGAGGCTTTGCAGCGGGCTCGCAGTCGAGCGCCGCGGAACCGTGGCGCGGACGATTCCGCTGATCGGCAGGACCTTGGCGACGAAGTCGTTGCGGAGGGCGGCTTCGTCGCGATCTATGCTGCGCAGCCCCATGAGCCGACGATTGAATTGCATTTGCCGCCTGACGATCCGCACGGTGAGTGGCGCGGATTGCTGACGTTTACAATCGCCAGAACGCTCCTGGCGTCGCGCGGATCCATCACCTATCGCGAGCTGACGCAACGAGTCCACTCGCACTATGTCGCGGGACTCGGTCGTTTGGGCCCGACGCCCTTGATTGAGGGGAATGGTCAGGATCGACTCGTGCTCGGCGACGGAACTGAGCGCCCGTCAGCGTCCTTCATACTTTCGACTCGCGACGACGTCGTGTGGACGATCAATGCGGGTAAACTCCACGGAGCCTGGCGCGGCTCGGTTTTCTCTGTGCACCCGCCGCCCGGCCAACAGGATTCGGACGCGCCGCTCGGGCACGTTCGAGTCACGACGGCCCAACTAGCGCGGTCTGATGTGAAACCGATAGCATTCGACGGTGTTCCGCGCAATGGCGATCTGCCGCTGGGAGCCGAGTGCCGCCCGGTTGCCCTCGCGCAAGCAGCCGTGTCTCTCCGCGTTGGCGTCTCGGCAACCGCGAATGAAGAACAAAGCAAATCGCTCGCCGTATCACTCAAAGCCATCAGCGCGGAGCTGTCGAGTATTTCGGTGGTGGAAGATTCAAGTCGGGCCGAGTGGATCGTCGGCGTCGATGAGAGTGGTCGAGCCGCGCTGGCTCCTGTCGCAGGGTGGCCGTTCGGATCAAGCGACAGCGGCGTCGCAGTCGGGCCCGGAGGTGTCGCGGAATCGCGCGAGTGGATGGCCGAGAGCCTCGGTCGAATCGCGCGCGCGACCGGCTTGCTCAAAGTCTGTGGAGCGCGCAGCCGCCGAAGCCCCTTGGCGTCGTCGTCCGCCTGTATTGTCTCCGCTGCGCTCAAACATCACGACGAATCGAACGACCGAAAACTGGAGTGGAGCACTCAAGGCTTGCGATTAAACGACAAAGATGTCGTCATCCTCGAGGTTACCAATCGAAGCCGTTTCGCCGTCGACTATTCCGTTTTGTTTGTCGACAGCCAATTTGGCGTCCACGTGTTGTTTCCCGAACCTGGACTGGTCGTCGACAATCGAATCGCACCGGGGCAAACCGCGAATGTCGGGCCGCTTGAAATCGATGGATCGACACTCGGTATCGAGCACTTAGTCGTCATCGCGTCGCGCGCGGAGGGGCTTCCGCTCGACTGGAGTTGGCTAGCCCAGTCCGCCTTGGAGTCGAGCACAACCCGCGCAGGCGCCGCGCAGCTAAGTTTCGAGTCGGAGCTTGGTGCATTGCTTCACGATTCGATGTTCACTGGCGCGTCCGCCAATCGCGGCCTGCGCGTCATCAAGGCGGACGCCGTCGCCACGCGCGTCATCACATGGCAAACCAACGGCAAGTCGCCGTAGGTATTGAGCGCGCAGACCTCAGCGTAGCGCCCGATAAGCGAAAGGTCGAACGCGGACTTCGTCGAGTTGCCGAGCGCATCGATCGTCTCCGTATCACGACCCAGCGCGTCGAACAACTGGCTCGCCACAGCTTCGTTAGACCCTGACATCGAAGCGCGAGCCAGAGACTCCGTCTGGTAGATCGCCCACGTCGATGATGCCGTCTGGTAGATCGCCCACATCGATGATGCCGTCGGGTAGGTCGCCGACGTCGATGATGCTGTCGGCTTGCTTGGGTCTGGATTCCGTCGGCGGCGAGGGATTCGAGTTCGGGGCGAACACGGGCAGCGAGACTGACAGGGCAAAACTTACGGGCTGGATTCCCGACATGACAACTCCTCGGTCTTGAGTTTCGTTCGCCTGCCAGAGCCAACGGGCTTCAACAGAAAACGTACGTCAGAATCGGCCGTAGTCAAATCAGGCGATCAATCGGCCAGAAAAATCAGGAGATCAGCCCGGGAATCGGCTGGGGCCGGTCGAGTTGTTGAAGAAGTCCGCGGGGAACGCCTCGAGCGGCGCGGAGCCGACCCATGTCGAAGACCGAATGCATGATCGTCGCCAACAGATGGGACGCGTTGACCGGATCGGAGTCGGGCTGCCCGTTGTCTCGCGCTGAGCGACCGATCACCTGACCGCGTCCCATTCCTCCGCCGGCGAACGCCAGCGTGCACAATCGCGGCCAATGGTCTCGCCCGCCGCGACCGTTCACTTTCGGCGTGCGGCCAAAGTCTCCGGTAATGACGAGCAGGACTTTGTCGAGCAACCCGCGATTCTCAAGATCCTCGACGAACGCCGAGACGGCGCGGTCGACAGGCCGGCCGAGCATTTCCATGCCGGCGACGATTCCCGGGTTGTTGCCATCGGCGTGCATGTCCCAGCCGGCCGAGTGCACGGTGACGTATCCGCAACCCGCTTCGATCAGCCGTCGAGCTGTTAACATATGCCGACCCAGCTGCGATGGACGAAACTTTTTCTTCCCCACGCTGATGTGTGATGTGTCATAGCGAGCGGCCAGCCGCGGATCCTCTCGCGAAATGTCAAACGCCTCCGCCGCGCTGCCGAGAATGACATCAAATGCCTGCTCGGTGTACCGTTCGGCCCCCTCGTACTCAATGACGTCGTCGACGTCGCGTCGCGCAGAATCGATGCGGCTCAATAGCGCGCGTCGATCGTCGAGCCGATCGGCGCTGATCCGCAACTTCATGTTTTCAACCGTCGGCCCCTTCGAGCCCGGAATGAAAGGCGCGGAAACGGCACCCAACGACCCGGAGTGCGAGCCGCGCTCGACCCGACCGTGCTCACTGCGATATTGCGGATCGACTTCCTCGGAGTTCAATAGCGAATAGGTCGGCATCCCAGTCTCTGCGTGATTGGCTCCTCGCAGCTTGGAGTAGGCCGAACCCATACTGAAACCGGACTGCCGCTGACCGTTGGGATCGGTGCCGCCGGTCAACACGTGCACGATCGCTTGCGTGTGGCCTCCGATCGGATGGTGGAAGGAACGGACCAACGCCATTTGATGCGCGTGCTTCGCCAGCAGCGGAAACGTCCCGCCGAACGTTGTTCCGGGAACGGTCGTCGCGACTTCGCCGGTGGTGCTCCGCGAAGGGGCCGGACCCTGCATGTTCGGATTGAACGTTTCGATATGGCTGGCGCCGCCGGACAAGAATAGCATCACGACCGATTTATCGCGCAGGTAACCGGCAGTCTCTCCCAGCGACCTTTGTTGAAGGAGCCACGGCAGACTCAGTCCGCTGGCGCCAATGGCGCCGACGCGGAGGAAATCACGCCGCGAAACTCCCTCGCAATCGCGGCTCTGTGTTCTGGATAGGAAGTCCAACATCAAGCTACCTATTCTCGATCTGACACGCGCCAGCATAGATGAAAATCGGCTCTCTCGGCAATCGATCTTCAGAACTCCCCAGAATCCTTGGAGGCTAGCAGCCGGTTGGCGTCGTCGTAACCGGTGTAGCTGGTCACGTCCACGCCGTCGTCGCGAGTCGCCCGGTTGCGGGCATTGTTGGAACGGGGTGACGCGGGGCCACGCGAGAAATGGAACGCCGCGGCGCGGGGCAGTCAGATTGGAACGCGATTGCGCGGGGCCACGCGTGTATGGAACGTTTGGATGCAGCCGCCGCGTCTGGTTCACCCGTGCTCAAGCACGGGCCTTCGCCGCCCGCGGCGGATTGGGGCGTAAACGCCCCTAACTCGATGGTCGGAGACCATTCGTGAACACCATGCGAGCTATCCACTATCGCCGACCTGGAACAAAACAACTCAGGCCACGGCTAAAGCCGAGGGCGTTTACGCCCTCCTCCGCCGCAGGCGGCAGAGGCCCGTGCTTGAGCACGGGTGAACCAGACGTTGCAGCTGCAACCCGATGTTCCATTCCCGCGCCGCCCCGCGCAACAGCGTTCCAATGATGCCGTCGCAGCTGCGCCCCGACGTTCCCCTCCCGCGCAACCGCGTTCCAATCCGACTGCGTCCGCCGGCCCGCGTCGTCGTATTCGATCGACGTTATCTCGCCCAGCGGGTTGGTCGTCGTCAGCATTCGGCCGGCCGCGTCGTCGGTGAACGATGTCTCGAAGGCCACTTTGCGCGACACTCTTCTTGTTGCCACCGACCGGCGAGTGCACAATGCTGAGATGACCGACAGCTCCACGCCATTCGCACTGCGCCTCTACTCGGCCCCGAGGCAATTCGACCTGGCCACGCTCATGGTCATCTCGGCCGCCTACGCGATGCTGTTTGGACTGATGAGGTGGATCGGTGTCTCTCCTCTATTGATGTTGTTTGTCGCCGGTGGACTGACGCTCGTCATGATCGCTCAGGCCTGGGTGCTCAAGGGACGATTTCCGCGAGTCTCTTCGATGCTCGTCTCCATGCCCTACTGGGCCGCGGTGATGGCGTACGCCGGAATCAGCTCGGGGAGTTCCTGGTGGCCTTTCCAGGCCGCGTTCGGCGGCGTCTTCGGCGTCTTCTTTGGGTACGCCGGCGGGGCGCTGGTGGGTGGAGTCTTCCTGGTCGCCGATATCGCCAGGCAACTGATGGGCGGCAAACGAGATGAGGTTTTGGAAAAGACTCCCCACGACGAGAAGACTCCCTTTCGCGACGTCGAGAAGTAAGGTGGCGGAGGCGGGACCTACTACGCGCAGAAGCAAGTGGATCGCTTCCAGTCGCGACTTTGTCTCGAAGTCCCGCCCGGCAGGCGGGACCTAGTGCGCCAAGTAAGTGGATCGCTTCCAGTCGCGACTTTGTCGCGAAGTCCCGCCCGGCAGGCGGGACCTAGTGCGCCCAAGTAAGTGGATCGCTTCCAGTCGCGACTTTGTCGCGAAGTCCCGCCCGGCAGGCGGGACCTACTACGCCCAAGCAAGTGGATCGCTTCCAGTCGCGACTTTGTCGCGAAGTCCCGCCCGGCAGGCGGGACCTACAACGCGCCCCAGTATGTGGAACGCTTCCGGTCGCGACTTTGTCGCGAAGTCCCGCCCGGCAGGCGGGAGCTGCTGGCGGGATCTACTGGCGACCGTCGTTGTCCGCTGGACGGTCTGTGCGCCTACAATGCGGGCATGATGCGCCCGCGATTCTCAATTCGTACTCTCCTCATCCTGGTCACGATCGTCGGATTGTATTGCGGATGTTGGGAGATGACGAAGCGCTGGGGGCTCGATGACGCCGGCGATCGTCAGATATTGGTTGGCAAACCCGCCGACTTTCAGGGGCCCTTTCACGCCTCACCCGGTCCCTTTGTTATCTGTCGCGACTCGTACGACAGTTCCACCGTCCGCGCGCACCGTGAATACCACGTGTGGTTCTTTGGACGCACGCTCAAACTGCCAATTCAGCGCGACGTGACAGGCGAACAAGAGGGTTTCATCTTCATTCGCCGATAACGGCTTCGCGGGTGTTGGCAGGTCCGTTGGGCTGTGATCGCTATCGAGAAAGCCGTCCCACCCAGTTGGTCAGCATCCTTTTCACGGCTCGCGGGGTGGGTTACGGTAACGCTGCTTTTCCCATGGTCTGTGGGAGATCTACTCCACACCTTGACGAGCCGAGACGATGAGCGACGGGTCCGAATCGACGAAAACCGACGTATCTACGATTGAACAGCCGCCGCGCGAGATCGCGGGGATCCTCAAACGGCTCGGGCCCGGGCTCATTATCGCTGGATCGATTGTCGGTTCGGGCGAGTTGATCGCGACGACCGAGACCGGAGCCAAGGCGGGTTTCTGGCTGTTGTGGCTCATTCTTATCGGTTGTGTGATCAAGTGCTTCGTGCAGGTCGAGTTGGGGAGGTACACGCTGATCAGCGGGAAGACTTCGCTGGACGCGCTCGCCGAAGTGCCGGGGCCGCGCATCAAGGGACACGGCAATTGGTTGATCTGGTTTTGGGCGCTCGTCTTCCTGGCGACGATCGGACAGGTGGGCGGCATTGTCGGCGGCGTCGGTCAATCGCTACAGATCAGCATTCCCCTGACCAGCGCGGGGCGCGAGTTTAACAGTCAACTCGACAGAGAAACCAAGTACAGCGTGGCGATCGCGCAATTGGCTCTCGCCGAAAAGCGGACCGTTGGCGACGATCCAGCCATGTCCGTCGAGGAAGTCCAAGCCACCGTCGACCGGCTCGGTCCACAGATCGTTGACGAGCGCGGCGAGGTGGCCAAGGCGCAGATCGCCGCCGCGACCGGCGAACGGGCAACGTTGCTGCAGCAGGCGCTGGCGATCCACGAATCGCGAGTCGCCGAATTCGGCGACAAACCCGAGTTGGTCTTCAATGTCGACGGGGGTTCGGAGTCGGACGAGTTGAAGGCGGCCGTCAAAAGCCTCGGACGGCGAACCGCGAACGACGACAAAATCTGGGCGTGCTTCATCGCTTTCGTCACAGCCCTGGTGCTGGTGGTCGGCCGCTACGGATTCATCCAGTCGTTTTCGACGGTGATGGTGGCGTCGTTCACTCTGATCACGATCGTCAACCTCTTCATGCTGCAGAACAACGCCTATTGGGCGGTCGGTCTCAGCGACATCGCCGATGGAATGAAGTTCCGCTTGCCGCCGGCGCCGGCGGGTGAAACACAACTCAGCGTACTCGCCGTCGCATTGGCCACGTTCGGAATCATCGGCGTGGGAGCCAACGAGCTGATCTCGTATCCCTATTGGTGCATCGAGAAAGGCTACGCGCGGTTCACCGGCAAGATCGACCAGTCCGAGGAATGGGGTGAGCGGGCGCGGGGTTGGATGCGAGTCATGCGGTGGGACGCCTGGTGTTCGATGGTCGTCTACACGTTCGCGACAATCGCGTTCTATCTGCTCGGCGCCGCGATCCTCGGCCGCATCGGCCTGCACCCCAAGGGCACGGACATGATCCGCACGCTGGGCGTCATGTACGAGCCCGTGTTCGGTTCGATTGCCCGCTGGATCTTCCTGTTCGGCGCGATCGCCGTGCTCTATTCGACGTTCTTCGTGGCCACCGCCAGTCTGGCCCGTGTCGTTACGGATGGATTGCGAGTGTTGGGCGTCGGCCCCCGCACAGAAGCCGGTTACCGCCGCGGCATCCAAGTCATGAGCGTTCTGTTTCCATTCATGTGCGTCGCCGCGTACACGATGTGGAGCCAGCCGGTGATGCTGGTCCTCATCGGCGGCGTAATGCAAGGCGTGATGCTCCCGATGCTCGCCGGCGCCGCTCTCTACTTCCGCTACAAGCGAGCCGATTCGCGCATCACGCCCGGAATGGCGTGGGACGCGTTCCTCTGGCTTTCCGCGATCGGCATGCTGATCACCGGATTGTGGACCGTTTGGGCGAAACTCGAACCCTACCTCAAATCGTTGCTGGAGTCTGGGTCGTAGCGCGGGGAGTGGTCAGCTGGCGCAGCCCGCGCGGCGCATTGATCCGGCGCATTGACCCGGCGCATTGACCCGGCGCATCGCTGGTTCGGCGTCGGGCGGATTACTTTTCCCGGTCGTCGTAGGACTCCGCGATGATCGCGTCGTAAGCCTTGCGAGCTGTGTCGAAGGCGGCTTTGGCCGCTGGGATTTCCGCCGCCCGGATCCGCTTGCTTTTTTGATCCCAACAGACATCGACGCCTTTGCGGCACCACTCGGCGCTGCGGCGGCTCGCCCGGATCGGTTTGCCATCGACCTCGATGAAGACGGGATTGGTGTGCGCGGCTGGGAAGATCCGCAGCGCCACCCAGCTGGATCGTTCAAGTTTGTGGTTGAATTTGAGGTCGTGGATCGAGCCGTCCGCTTCGATCTCTTGAGTCTCGACGCTGACGCCGTTGACGATCAGTTCGACGGGCACTTTGCGCGAGTTTTTGACGCGGGCTCGTTCGACATGCCAATACGGTTTGCGGTCGAGCGGGCTGTTGCGAATAGTCTCATTCGGCTTTTCGCCGAGCAGCGCCGACGCGCGGACGCTGACATCGATCTTGTCACCGGCCTGGGCCGCCACGAAGCTGGGGCGCTCGTCCTTACCCTTCTCGCCGACACCAAGTCCGTTGACTTCGAAATCGAACAGATGAGTCAGGCCGTCACTGCAGTAACTGCGGCCGTCGCGGATACCGAAAATCCAATTGTCGTAAGTCAGTTCCTGGTCCTTATCCAGTTTGACATAAACGCGGCCCAGCCCGACGCGCTCGCCGTAGATGCATGGGAAGTCCGTCTCGCCGCTGATCCGGCACGTGTAGCCGCAATTCAACGTGTGGTACCAGATGCTGAGTTCCCAGATCGAAGGCGTGTCAACGGCCGAAATGAAATCGCAAACGTCGTGCACGACATCGACGATGTATTCATTCGCGCCGATCCCGTTGTAGGGCGGGATGTTGTAATTCGGCAACTCGTCGCCGGGAACGTTGAGCCCCCAACCGCTATGCGAAAACCCGACGACGCCGCCTTGCTCTTTGCCCCACTTCAAAACGGGCAAATCCCAGCTCGGCCATTGCTCGACCCGCTCCGTCCCGGGATAGTCGTCCTCCTTCAGCCGCAGCAGGCAGAGGTGTCCGGCGTGCGAGCTGGGAAACCCCGAGACTTCCACGTCGTATCTCATCAAGTAGTTTTTGGTGGAGAGTTTGTGGATGTCGCCTTCAAAGAACTCCTTCTGGTAGTACCAGCAAGGTCCCCAGGAGAGCACGCAGCCGACGTTGAGATCTTCGCCCAGAATGTGTCTCATCATCGCCTCCGGCGTGACGCCCTGTGACGGAGACTCGTAGTGCGAGCAGCCCGCGGCGTGCACGTGGTGATCGCCGGAAAACCAGCGATGATCGGCCAGCTTGATCCAGCGCTGCAATCGGAAAGTCTCGCGAGCCGTTTCCGCGTGCGGTATTTCGATCTCGCGATTGAGGATTCGATATTCGGGGCCGCGGGTGTAGACGACGTTGTACTTGCCCGGCGGCAGCGAAACGTGTTCGCCGTTGTGACGATAGATCTGGTTGTGGAAGAAGAAGTCGGGAGCCAAGCGGCGCGACCGAGCGGGATAGACGCGGCCCATCTGATCGCGAATCACAAACTGACCCGTCGTCGGCTTGCCGTTGTGGTCGACGATATCGAGAGTCAGTTTCACCGCTGGGTCGCAGTCAAACAGAATCGCCGCTTCGTTGCGGAATCCCAAGTCCTGTGTTCCCTGCCCGACATCAAACAGCAGCTTGCCCTCGCGTTTGCCCTTGTCGCGGCTGTACACCTGGAGGATTCGGTACTCCAATCGGAGGCCCGACAAGCCGCGCGTGAGCGGCTGTTGGTCGAAGGTTTGGATGTCCATCCAGCGGTCGGAAACATCTTGCGGCTTGATGACCTGCGGGGGATCCTTGGCTCCGCTCGAGCGCTTCACGAGCGGAGCAGCGTTGGGGCTGTGCGCGCGCAGCGGGGCGGTCACTCCCGCTTCGTTCGCGACCTTTACGAGGAAGACGGTCCATCCCTGTTCCACCAGTTCCGCCTTCGCCGGTCCGCGAGCGACCTTCACCCGACTTTCCGGATTGATGTTGACGCCCACCAACACGCGCGCGTCGAGCACTTCTTGAATCGCCCGCAAGGCCTTGGCCTTGTCCATTTCGGCGTTCGCTTTCTTCAGCGCGTCTTTTTCTTTCTTCGTCAACGGCTCGCCGAGGAAGTCGAGCGCTTGAGCGATTCGTTTAACTTGCGCCTTGAGTGGTTGAGCTTCCACATCGATGACGAGCGGCAATTGTTGAGCCGTCGCGGAAGTCGGAATCAAAACGAGCGAGAGAAGTGCGAGGTACGCGCAGCGAAGGGTAGCACGCATTGGTGTTGTCTCCTGGGATAGGTGGCCACCGCGCCGGCGAGGTCCACTCGAGGGTGAAGTAGCGCCGCCGACGGTGGATTTCCGTCAGCCTCAACATCTTGCCGCCGCCGGCGCGCCCGTGCAACTGCCCGCGGAAAAATGACGCGGACTGCCCGACTTCCTTCGCCCCTCTCGCGACGGCTCTGCAAAAACCCATCCGCAGGCGTTAGACTAGCCGGTTTCCACGACTCGAAAGCTGGGCGTTAGGGCGTGCTGTGGACGGCGCTGATCGGAATTCACCGGCGGAACCCTGGTTGCACATCGTGTTGCATCAGCCGGAGATCCCGCAGAACACGGGCAACATCGGCCGCACCTGTGTGGCGCTGGGAGCGAAGCTGTGGTTGGTGAGGCCGTTGGCGTTCCGACTCGACGAATCGCGACTCAAACGAGCTGGGCTCGACTATTGGGACCATCTCAATTGGGAGGCGGTCGACAGTTGGACGGAGCTGGCCGACAAGATCGCAGGCCGACTCTGGCTCTTCACCAAGTCGGCGAACACCGATTTTGGGACCATCCAATTCCAACGCGGAGACGCCTTCGTGTTTGGCGGCGAAACGAAAGGACTCCCCCAAACATTGCTGGCCGCGCATTCCGATTCGGCGATCGCCATTCCGATGAAAGGACCGGTGCGATCCTTGAATCTCGCCAGTTGCGTGGCGGTCGCCGGCTACGAAGCGTTGCGACAGTGCCGTGACTCGCCGAACTGATTTCATTGTCCGTCGAGGCAGCGTTCAACATCTTCTCCCCACCCTTTACCCCCGCCAACATATCACTCCCTTTTGAAACTGACGAGGTGATTCTGTGCCGACGATTCCCGCTGAACAACTTGAACTGTTCGCCATCAACTTGCTGTCCGCTGGAGGTGCGACGGCAGAGGAAGCGAACTTGGTTGGAGCCAGCCTGGTCGCCGCCAATCTCCGCGGGTACGACTCGCACGGAGTCATGCGGATTCCCTTCTATCTCGGTATGCTCGACCGCGGCGACACGGTGTCGGCCGCCCCGCTCGATTTGGCCAACGAAACACCGACGCATGTCGTCGCCGACGCCAACTGGGGCTTTGGTCGAGTGCAATGCGGACGACTGGTCGAGATGTTGATCGAGCGGGCGAAGTCGACCGGAGTAGGCGTGGGAACGTTGATCCACTGCAGTCACATCGGGCGACTGGGAGAGTACTGCGAACTGGCGGCGGACGAAGGCCTGGTCTCGATCATCATGGTCAACACGCACGGCGCGGCGCGGCGAGTTGCTCCGCCCGGCGGTTGTGAACCACGCCTCGGCACCAATCCGCTCGGCATGGGCGTGCCGCACAAGGACGGACACCTCGTGCTCGACTTCAGCACCAGCGCCACCGCCGAAGGAAAAGTGAGAGTCAAGAGGATCGCCGGCGAGCAGTGCCCGCCCGGTTGGTTGCTGGACAGCTCCGGGCAACCGACCACGGATCCCAATTCGCTTTACGACGATCCGCCGGGCACGATCTTGCCAATGGGCGGCGAGCAGACCTACAAGGGTTTCGGCCTATCGCTGATGATCGACATCTTCGCCGGCGCGCTGTCCGGCGGTCTCTGTTCGCGCGAGACTCCCCAGACGCCGAAAGGGAATTGCGTTTTTGTCATGCTCGCCGACCCCAACCACTTCGGCGGCGGCTCCTACTTCGCTCGTGAAGTCGAACAACTGGTCGACTTCGCGCGCAGCGGGCGCCGCGCGGAAGGCGTCGACGAAATCCTCCTGCCGGGCGACCCCGAGCGCCGAGTCGCCGCCCTCAAGTCCAGCCAGGGCGTTGAACTCGACGACGAAAACTGGCGCCAGTTAGTCGACTTGGCGGAGCGACTGTCGGTGATGTCTCCGTAGTCTGGAGACAGCTACCGCCGCAATGGTCGCGGCAACTCGATCCCCAGTTTCTCCTCCTCCTCTTCCCGAACGATAATCTGGGGACGGCAGATCAGCACCCATTGCCCTTGGTCGGGCGGCGTCTTGCGGAACAGACCGCCCAGGTAGGGCAAACTGCCGAGCATCGGGATCGCATCGCGGCTGGTCGCGTTGACGACGAGATACGAACCGTCTTTGAGAATCCGCGACTGGAATCGACGCATGGCGTCGATCGTATCCTGCGCGTTGGATGTCGACTGGATCGTGACGGAACGCCGATCGTCGGAAACGACCGGGACCAGGTGCACCAGCGCCTCCGCATCGTCGCGACTGCGGCCAAAAGGCAGTGGAGCTTCGAGGCCTTGGCCGTTGAATAGCGTCACTTTCACTTTCGAAACGAGCTCCGCTTCCTTTTCCAGCAATTCGACGAATTCGCCGCCGCGCTTTTGAGAAAGTGAACGAACGCGGCCCGCTTCCACGCCGGCCAATCCAGGAGCCGCCTTGTAGAGTTTTAACTCCAGCGCGATCTGGACGTCCTGCAACTGACGGAGTTGTCCGAACAGCTCCTCGATCTGCTGGTGTCCGTTTTGGTTGTGGCTGACCACCAGACTGAGGTTCGTCGGGAACGGTTGGATCGCCGCCGGTCCTCCTTTCTCGTTCCAAAAGTCCGGCGTGATCGTCGACGTTGTCAGGTCGATCAGGGAGTCGAAGTCGGCAACGGCCCGTCCCTTTGCCTTTTCATTCTCGCCGCCCAAGGAGACCATTTTAGGCACCGGGATCACGAGATCGGCGACGTTGTAGACATTGGCGTAGACGCGGATGTCGTTTTGATTCTGACTGGTGACGACCAGAACCTCATCCCGAATCTCGGTCGCCAACTTGAGCGGTTTCAGCAGCGCGGTGAGCGCGGCGGCGGCGGAGACCTCTTTGACCTCAAAGTTGACAGGAGTTTTCGCCGACAATCCCTCCACCGCCAAGCCGCGTTCGTCGACGACGACATTGATGTCCGCCTGCTTGCCGATTGCCTGCAGCACGGCGTCGAGCGGCGCATCGCTCGCCTTCATGTCCAGCTTTGTCGTTTTCAAACGTCGCTCGATCTCCGCCGTCGTTTGGTCGCGGCGCCGCTTGGCGGCCTCTTCCCAGAGTTCCGACTCGGCGGCCGAGAATTTGTTGGGACGTTCGCGGACGCGCGTGATGGCGAACGACACCAGCCGCTCGCTCGAGGTCATCCCGCCGATCATCAGCGACTGTCCATCGGCCAAGCGGACGGCCGTTTCGCATTGCCGCCGATCGACGATGGGGCGCTGCAACTTGACCGGTTCAGCCGCCCCGGGAACGTCTTCGGCGACGACCAGCACGCGATCGATATCGGCGTGGTCGTAAGTCACGTCAACCTGATTCCGATCGCCGGCGCGATGAACTTTGTACGTCAAGAGAACTCCCTCGGTGACCACGCGAATCTGCGGCTGGCCCTCGTTGATGGCGACCACGAAGGGGCGTTGGGTCTGTGAGCGGACTTCAACGGGCTGGCCGTTCATCGCCACGATCTTCGGTGGCGCTTCGACCACGCTCTTCTCGAACGAGCGAACTTTGGCGAGCACTCGGCGTCGCTCCGCATCACTGAGGGTCCGCGTCCCGACGCCGATGGAACTGCGCTCGTTCGCGGCGGCGGCTGGCTGAGTTGACGCCTTGCCCGTTTTGCCGACGTTCCAATTGAGCGGCAATTCGGACAGCTTGTCCTCGGGCACCTTGATCAACAACGTGTCGATTTCGAACTTCCGAAATCCATACTGACGGAGAGCGGCCAGCCGCGCCTCCATCCGCTTGTGTCCGTCTTTGTCCGTCCGCACTATCAAGCGGTTCTTGTTCCACAATCCGATCGCGTTCCAAGTGAGACAATCGAGCAGGTGCGAACGCGCCTCATCCACGTCCTCGGTCGCAGCTTGCAGGCGGATCAACAGGTCTTCGACGTCGTACGTCGCCAAATAGACGGGCTTGTTCTGAGCCAGATTCGGCAACGGTAATCCGCTGATCCGGACAGGTTTGTCGACGACCCCATTTTTGAGCAAGTCGGGTTCATCCGCTCCGGCGACAAACTGCGCACCGGGCAATGCGATCGCGGCGCAAGCCGCCAGCACAACCCAACACCACCAAGGCGTCCGCGCTTGACTTCCTTGTCCCAGCTTCATGATTCGCTCCAATCTTTGAGATGTAATGTCCACTGGCCGCACTCCTGGAAAAACAGGAGCGGCAGCCAGTCGATGTTTCTGTTCCAGAATCTCCAACAGTTGACGAGCGTAAACCGACGGCGAACATCCGCTCGCCGCGATCGCCGCTTCGTCGCAGCAAAGTTCCGCCGCCCGCGACGCTCGACGGCAGGCGATGCGGACTAACGGATGAAACCACCAAACGACCTGGGCGGCGAATTGGAGCAACGCGAACCATAAGTCGCCGCGCCGCACGTGGGCCAACTCGTGAGCGATGATGGGAGTCAACTCCGACGCCGTGCGACCCGTTGTGATCTCCGCCGGCAAGACGATCGTCGGTCGCCAAATACCGATCACGGCCGGTCCGAGGTTCGACGACTTGACGGCCAAGCGAACGCGTCGCCGGATTCCCATCGATCGCGCTAACTCTCTTACTCGCTCATTCAAATCCGGTCGCTCGAGCGTTGCGGCCGATCGCAATTGGCTCGAGTAACGCCGCCAACGCCACATCGCAGCCGCCAAGAACACGGCTCCCCCGGCGACCCAGAGGACCCAGAGAATCAGTCCGTACGCCCGCCGCGAAGACGGCTCCGATGGCGATGGCGAGACTTGGATGTCGCGCGGTTCACCGCGATCGACGGTGAACGTCATCGTTGGCAGCGGCTCCAACGAAATCGCCGCCAAGTCGTCATCGGTCGACTCCCTCCGCTGGTCGGGCGGCGTCGCCATGTCAGGAAGCGGATCGGACGCCAACGACGTCTGGCTCGACAACCAGCAGAAGACTCCCGTCGGACT
Organism: Pirellulaceae bacterium; assembly: GCA_030748485.1. Lineage (GTDB taxonomy): Bacteria > Planctomycetota > Planctomycetia > Pirellulales > Pirellulaceae > JASMLW01. Next base: position 5,867 of record JASMLW010000529.1, on the reverse strand, counting down.
GCTAATCACGGCGGGAGTAAGCGCCTTGGCGATCACCAACAACCAGAGCATATGCGCGAGGTGGGGCCGACGTCGCGCGAGCACCCTGGCGCCGACGAGCACCAGGATCGCTAGCAGCGTCAGCTGCCAAAGCTGTGACCAGGCGAGCTGCCAATACTCATGCGTCGGCGCCATCGCTCTCCTCCTCCAACTTGGACAACAATTGACGCAGTTGCTCGACATCGTGATCGGCCAACCCGCGCTCCTCGACAAGGTGTTGCAGAAGCGGCCAAGCCTCGCCGCCGAACAGGCGGTCGACCAAATCGTCGATCGTCTCGCGAATCACCGTTCGCGGTTTGACTTTGGCCGAGTAGATACGGGTGCGGCCGCGCAGCGTCGCCCTCACATATCCCTTTTGCTCCAGTCGCCGCAGATAGGTCTGCACGGTGGTGAAATCGATCTCGCGAGGAAACGCTTCGTACACCTCGCGAACCGTGCCCTTGCCGAGCTCCCACAAGACGCGGGCCGCCTCCAATTCGGCTTTTGACAACGCCGGACGCTCCGTCATCCGCTGACCTCCGTGTCTCAATGACAAATGTACTTGGGAGGTTACACGTACAGATGTAATTAGGTCAAGGCCGAAAATGGGGTGTCGTCCACCGCACTCATCGCGGCGGATGACTTGCCTGCGGAGCGCGGCGAGGCGTTACAATTCACGACGAACGCTGGCCCGCCTGAATCGCCAACGAGACAAATCAATGTCCCCTGACGTCGCCAAACAACCGACCGTCAACCCGCGGCGCGGGTTGGGGCTGCGGTTCGGCCTGCGCAGCCTGCTGCTGATTATCACCGCCGCGGCCGTGTGGATGGCGAGCGTCCTGCCGTCGGCGCGACGTCAACAGGAGGTAGTCCAGTCCGTGCAGGAGGCGGGTGGGCGAATTCACTTTGCGTATGAGAAGACGCAGACGTCAATCAGTCCGCCTCCGTTCGCGGCCGATTGGTTTGGTGGACTGGGCCTGCACTTGTTTCATCGAGTCGAGGGTATCGAAGTCACGGCCGCCGAATTCGACGGCGCGGACGACGTCCTGCGCCAGGCGACTCGACTTTCGTACCTGCAGTGGCTGGCGATCAATTCGCCACACTTCACTGACAGGGGCGCGGACGGTTTGGCCAACTTGACGGAGTTAGAGCGTTTGGAGCTGCACGCGCAGCGGTTCAGCAATCAGACGTTGCAGCGGCTGGCGGGCATGTCGAAGCTTGAATCGCTGTCGATCATCTCTAACCAAATCGACGACGAGGGGATCATCGAGTTGGCGAAGTTGCCGGCTCTGGAGCGGCTCACGCTGCGGGCGACGTATGTCACCGACGAGGGGCTCAGCGCCCTCGGCGAAGTCGCAGCGCTGCGCAAATTGACGTTGTTCGGGCGCGCTCACTACGGCGTGCCCGGCTGCAGCATTACGTCCTCGGCAGTCGAGCCGCTCGCCCAACTCAAGCAACTCGACGCGCTCACGATTCTCAACCTGGGCGTCGGCGATATGGAGGTTCAAGATTTCGCCGTCGCGAGCCATTTGGCGCGACTGACGTTGGACATGACTGAGGTTACGGCAAAGGGCGCGAAAGAGTTGCAGGAGTCGATTCCCAACACGCGCGTCTTCGTCACCAACGGCGGCGGCTCGGTCTACCCGGGCCGGGGCGGTCAATCGCCGGTGAGAATGAAGCGGTGAAACAGCGGCTTCACACCTTAAGTAGGTCCTGCCTGCCGGGCAGGACTTCGCGACGAAGTCGCGACCGTGGACGTTCCATTCGTATTCGGCCTAGGAAGGCGCCGTACGATGGCCTTCCAAGGTCGTCGAGAACCGACGTTCCACTTGCTTCACCGGCACGATTTGACAAGACGCTGAGCACGAATCTGTCGGCGGTTTTCGTGGCTAACCCGCATTCGACGGCCTCGGAAGGCCATCGTACATGTAGGTCCTGCCTGCCGGGCAGGACTTCGCGACGAAGTCGCGACCGTGGATGTTCCATTCATTGAGCGGCGTAAGTAGCCTGGAGACCCGTCCTACATATGCTCGCGTTGTCGCGGCAGAAGGACAGCGAGTCTCAACGCCTCGAAGCGAAGACGACGTTAGCCGAAAATCGTCTCGACGTTTCCCCGCAACACCTGTTGGCCCAGCGCCACGGCGTCTTCTTCCCGCCAACCGCGATCGACGACAAATCGGTCGGACAGAATCTTCGCCAGGATCCGCTTGTACATCGCGAACTTGGGCAGTGCGAACTCCAGCTTGTACATGTCGGAGTAGTAGGCGATCTGCTTGGTTCGGGGAACAGCTTCCAGTCGAGCCGCCGCGTCGTGCTCGATGAACGTCGGTGTATTGGAATACCACCAGTGACCGTTCGTCACGACGTTGGGGAAAATCCAAGCGTAGCTGGTCAGTTCCTGATTGGTCACACTGGCCAGTACGGAAATAGGGAAGACAACTTGCGGAAACGCGTTGAACAGGTCGGCGTACTGGATCAGAGAGACGCGGCTGTCGTAAAGGTCTTGGCCCTGGAAAACGCCTTCCCGGTAGACGGCCCGGTTGACGCCGATCATCAAATCGAACGGCAATTGATGTTCGGCGCAATTCTCGGCCAGAGTCCAGAAGACGAAATTCGCCAGCGCGCGTCGGTCGGCCGCGGTCGCCTCCATGCCCTTCTCGCGTACGTGCGCGAGCGCCGTTTCGGCGCGGCCGGTCGAAACGGCCGCCGGCGCAAAGTCGGGCGGCAACGAAATCGCGCAGGCCTTGGCGTTGTTGGACTTGAAGTGCTCGAATAGCTTGCCGATCGCGTTCCGCAACGACTCGACGTCGCCGACTTCACTGTCCACCGCCGCGTTGAGACGGCTGCGGACATCTTCCTTACCTAGATGAAAGACGAGATCGTCGGTTCGCAAACAGGGGATGTAAACAGAAGTGTCGAATCCTTCCAGCGGGTCATCGAAGTCGTTGGTCAAGAAGACCGCTTCCAGCTTGCTTTGGGCCAGCACGTCGCCGGCCCACGATTTCGATTCCATCTTGGTTAGCGCCGCGTCGTACAGCGGTTCCCAATTGTCGGCCGTCACGCGGTCATCGGTGAAACCGAACAACTGCTGAGCCATCTCGACGAACCAGCTGGATTGAATCGTATTGTCGATGGGGCCGAAATTTTCGATCAAGCGGCGGACCTTCTCCCTCGGCTCGAGGTCGGCTTCCTCGATCTGGTCCTTCGGCAGTCCGGCCGAATGAGTCAACTCGGTGTAGTAGTGGTAGCCGAGAATGTCGGCCAATGTCTGCGAGGCTGGCTGCAGCGCATTGATGTGGGTGTGCGGATCGATAAGAACCAGGCTGTCGAGTTCATTGAAGATGCGTTCGCGCAGTTCCACAGACATGCGGATTCCTTCTACAAGGCGAGTCGAAACGACGGTATGAGTGGCCGATTTCGCGTCAGTGAGACGCGTGTTTTACCAAATCGCCAGCACCGCGCTGAGGACCCGACGAAGGAAACGAGCCTCCGTTCAAAGTTTGACCGGGGCAAAGCCCTCTGCTTAAATAGTTTGACTGCCGCGACCACTCCTCAATCGTCCCCCGCCAACACTCGCGCCGTTTCCAACGCGCACTTAACTCGCCACACTGGAGCGACTTATGTCGGGATCCCTCAGGATCGTCTCGCCCTTTCGGACCAGGGGGCCACAGCACGTTGGCTGGAACTGCGTTGTCGGATTGGCAGCCGTCTTCAGTGCTGCTTTCGCCAACCGCGTCAACGCCGCGGACAAGGAATTGCCTCCGGCGGCGACGGGCGAGATCGATTTCGTCAAGCAGGTTCAACCGATGCTGCGGAAGCACTGCTACTCGTGCCACGGAGCCGAGATGCAGGAGGGCGGATTGCGGTTGGACAACGGCCGCCGCGCGCGGGAAGGCGGCGACAACGGCGTCGTGATCGTGGCGAAGAAGCCCCGGGAAAGCAAACTGCTCACACTCGTCGCCGGCCTCGACGAAGAACTCGGGCTCATGCCGCCGGAGGGCGAGGGAGCCCCGCTCACCGCCGAACAGGTCGGCGTGCTTCGCGCGTGGATCGAACAGGGGGCCGCCTGGCCGGCCGCCGCCGATGGGAAGCTGGCCAGCTCGCATTGGTCGTTTCAGCCGATCGTTCGACCTCCCGTTCCCGCGGTGAAGAACAAGACTTGGGCGCTTAACCCGATCGACGCGTTCATCCTCCGCAAGCTCGAGGCGGAAGGCGTCGCGCCGAGCCCAGCGGCGAGCCGCGAGATGCTGATCCGCCGTCTGTTCCTCGATGTTTTGGGAGTAGCGCCTTCAGTCAAACAACTGCGGGAATTCCTGAATGACAAGTCACCACACGCGTATGAAAGACTGGTCGACCGAGTTCTTGAATCGCCTCACTACGGCGAGCGGTGGGGGCGTCATTGGCTCGACCTGGCCCGCTACGCCGACAGTGACGGCTACGAAAAAGATCGGCCTCGTCCGCACGCCTGGCGATATCGGCAATGGGTGATCGACGCGTTGAACGCCGACATGCCGTTCGACCAATTCTCGATCGAGCAGATCGCCGGGGATATCGGACCAGATGCGGCGCTCGAGATGCGCGTGGCGACCGGTTTTCACCGCAACACGTTGCACAACACGGAGGGCGGCACCGACAAGGAGGAGGATCGAGTCAAGAAGACGGTGGACCGGACCAACACAATCGGCTCCATCTGGCTCGGTTTGACAATCGGCTGCGCTCAGTGCCACTCGCACAAGTACGACCCGATCAGCCAGCGGGAATACTACCAGTTCTATTCGTTCTTCAACAACATCGACGAAGTCGACATCTCGGCTCCGCTGCCCGCCGAGGCCGCCAAGTATCAAAAGGCCAAGCAGGCTTTTGACAAGGCGCAGGCTGCGCTCGACGAGCAGGTCGAGAAGTACCGTCGCGATTTGCTGCCGGCGGCCGCCGCCAAGTGGGCGGCTACAGGGGGCTACCAGCCGACCGTCTGGATCGCGCTCACCGCGAGCGAAGTGAAATCGCGGCACGGCGCGACGCTCACCGTTCAAGACGATAAGTCCATTCTGGCGACCGGTGAGAACAAGTTGTCGGACGCCTACACGATCGTCGCCGATCTGCCCACGTCAGCCGTCTCGGCGATTCGCTTGGAGGTCTTGACGGACAAGAGCTTGGTGAAGAATGGACCTGGGCGAGCCAACAACGGCAACTTCGTACTCACCACGTTCACCGCGCGAATCTTGCCCGCCGAGGGGGAGCCGATCGATTTGAAGTTCACGACGGCGGCAGCCGACTTCTCGCAAAAGGAATGGGAGGTTGGCAAGGCGATCAGCGGCGATGGCAAGGACGGTTGGGCGGTGAGCCCGCAGATTGGTAAACCGCATACGGCGATGTTTGTCGTTGAGAAACCGGTCGCCGCCTCCAATGCTCGACTCGAAATCGTGCTCGACCAAAACTACTTCCAAGCCGAACCGCACAACATCGGCCGCTTCCGCCTTTCGGTGACGCCGTCCGGCAAGCCCGATCTCCAGGGCGTCGACCAAGCCCTCGCCGCGGCCCTGGAAGTTGAAGAGACGAAACGAAATGAGGCGCAGAAGAAACTGATCAACGACTTTTACGCCGGTCGCGACCCCGAGTTGTTGAAGTTGCAGAAGGTGGCCGCCGACCACGCCAAGCAGGCTCCTAAGGAAAGCGGAGTCAAGGCGCAGTCCGTCAGCGAGCGGGCGGCTCGCGAAACTCGCATTCATCTCCGCGGCGACTTTCTCAACAAAGGCGACCTCGTCAACATCAACACGCCGGTTGTGCTGCCCAGGATTCAGCCGCGCGACAAACGCCTCGATCGACTGGACTTCGCTCAGTGGTTGTTCTCC
>JASMLW010000528.1 GCA_030748485.1 Pirellulaceae bacterium | reverse complement strand
TGTTCGACACTGGCGATCAGCCCGTTGACGGCTTGCAAGTAGCCCAGCGATTGCCCGCCGGAGAACGGTCCCATCGTCCTTGTTTTCGCCAGTCCAAAAGCCCGTTCGTGTTTGAGGGCGACAACAAACTCGGCCGCCACGTCCTGTTCGTCGAGCCATTGATGGAGCGCGGCTCGCGATTCGTCCGACACATCGCAGCGAAGTTCGCGATTGATGATGGAGACTCCGATACCCCGCGCGGCCAGCGCGACGAGATAGCTAACCATGGTCGGCTCCTCACTGAAGTGGCGACTCAACCGCAGCGCGTAAAGTCCTTGCTGAAAGGCCTCATCGTGTTCGCCCTCGAGCGCGAGCAACCGGGCTCGCAGGTCGAGCAGACGCACGGCCGCGCGATTGTTGCCGGCCTTTTCCATCAGTTGTTCCATCGCCGCGTCGGGCGGCAGTTGTAGATCGACCTGAGTTCGGTAGTGGGGCGCTTTGGCGGCCTGCTCCAATAACGGCATGAGATCCGGAAACGCGAGCAAGCTTTCGCGAATGGCGGCGGCCGACTTTTCGTCCAAGGTTTGAGCTTTAAAGGCGGGCGAATCGAAAACCTGGGCGGCGACAAGTTCGCGCTCGAACGCCGCCATCGGCTGGGCGGCTCGCTCCAGCAGGGCGGCTGCGTCTTCGGTCGGCGCGGGAAGTGGACCCGAGTTGTGGCCGAGGTCGGCCAGTTCGACCGGGTCGCCGGCGGCGCGGATGCGGGCGATCTCCGCATCCAACTGGTTGCCGCGGTAGAGGAAATACCCGCCGGCGGCGAGCAGCCCGAGGCTGACCACAACGATGATGCTGATCGCCAACCAGACGCAACCACGCGCGAATTTTGTATTTGTTGCCATGCGATTATCCTCCGCGGGTGATCGGGCCAACGAGTGAGTTTTGCTTTGGGCGCCAAACGAAGGCGGTCAGTTCCTGGCGGTACTGTTGCCGCGACGCCGGGCTCAATTCGCCGATCGCGTCCGCGATCTGAGAAACGATGCGCGGCGTAGGTGTGGGACCCAGCGCCAGCTGCAGTTGAGTCCGTTCCCAATGGTGAGCGGCCACGACGAAAATGATACTCAAAGACAGCAGCGCCAGCGCCGCGGCGACACCGCGCCGCTCACGCGCGCCGAAGATCTCCTCCCGCGGGCGAATGGCGCGCAGCTCGCCGGCGACAGCCGCCAACGTGCGATCTCGGAGGCCGTCCGGTGGATCGATTGTCAGTTCAGTCAAGCGTTGCTCGATGTCGCTCATCCGATTGCTCTCCTCTCCATCGCGCGCAGTCGAGCCAAGGCGTCTCGATAACGGGTCGCCACGGTGCCTTGCGGCAACTCGATCACCGTAGCGATCTCGCGAAAGGTGAGTTGTCCAAAAATCTTCAGTTCGACCACTTCGCGTTCCGTGTCGCTGAGGTTGCCGAGCAGCGCGGACGCCCAATCCGAATTGTCAACTTGTTCGATTCCCGTCGCCGCGCCGCTGGCGGGCGGGTCGCCCAAGTCGGTCGTCCGCGCCCGGTCGCGATTCTCGCGTTCCAAGCGGCGGATGCCTTCGTTTCTCGCCGTGCGAAACAAATAGGCGATCGGATCGGCGACGCCGCGGAGTCGTTCGCGGTGGCGGGCGAGCCGAACGAAGGCGTCTTGTACGGCGTCTTCGGCCACGTCGCTGCGGCCGCACCAACGCCACAGCCAGTGATACAAGCGATCGGCCGCCCGGTCGTAAAGTTCGGCGTAGGCGAGTTGATCTCCCCGCGCCAAACGGTCACCCCAAGTTGTCACATCAGGTGCTCCGCGTGCCAGCCAGCCGACTACCCATACGACCTCCCGCCCGGGGCGATTTATTGGATGTTATTCGAGGAATCCACGAAATCTTGCGATGCCCACCGGTCCGCGACAGCATGTTCCAACCAACCGCATCATCAGCGCGGCTTTACCAGCGCCCAGGTCAGCCAGGCCAGCGGAGCCGCGCTAGAGATTGCTAGAAGCCGAGGCCGACGCCATTGAGGCAACCCGTGCCGACGACGCCGCGGGTGATCTCGAACATGTCCGGAAAGCGCTCCACCCAGGGCGCGTTGCCGGCCGGGCAGTATTGCCGACCGTTGCCTTCGATCGCGGCCACTGACGGCATGCGGGCGGCCACACTCGCTGAGTGCAGGAAGCTGAAGCCGATGCAAGTCAGGTCCTGCACGCAGAGAAAGAGATCATATTTTTGCGCGGCCGCGCCCATCAGAAGAGCTTCCGTCTGCCCTTTGCAGGCCTTCAAGGCGACGCCCGAATACCCCTGCTCGCGGGCCAGCAGGAGACTCTCGAAGTCAACTAGCGATTCGTCGATCACAACCGGTTTGATCTTCGCCGCCTCATGCATGCGATTCTCCGGGTTGGCGCGGAGATCGCGATGCGTCGGTTGCTCGACGTACTGAACCCGACTCATCGTTTCCGCTGAGCGCTCGGTAATCCGATGGAGGAAGTCGAGCACGTATTCCACGTTGGCGCAGCGTTCATTGAAGTCGAGCGAATACCACCAGGTGGCTTGCCCCCGTTGCCGCTGAGCCTCGCCGGCCACGCGGTCGATCGCCAAAACTCGATCGACGTCCCAGTCGATGTCGTCGCCGGAGAGCTTGATCTTGAGGTGCGTCAGTCCATCCGCCACGATCCACTCACCGAGGGTTTCCGGCATCTCGTCGCCGATGCGCTGTTCGATGTCGCCATCGGTGAGCGGGTCGAGGGCTCCGACCAGGTGGTACAGAGGCATTTCGGGTTTGGGCTCGCGGAGCGTGTAGGCGTCCAGGTGCTCGCCGGCAAAGTCGGCGTTCAGATAGTGGCCCATGTCGCGATTGGCGAACTCGGCGCCCAACACGTTGTAGCTGTTTGCTTGCAGAGCCTTGCCGTAGGCGTCGTGGATGGCCGCTTCCACGGGACTCGCCGACACGAGTTGAGCCAGGCGTGGCATCGGTTCGGCGAGGTCGAGTTGCTCGACGACCTCCGCAGCCGTGCGGTCGTAGTCGTGCGCCAAATCGTGCGTGATCTCGAGCGGGTGGCCGCTGGCGTCGTATTGACCGGCGGCGGCCGCGATTCGTTCGCCCAGAACGGTCATCGCTCGCAGCGTGTCGTCGCCTGACAACGTGTTGCTCGGCCACCCCCACGCGTTGCCGACGGGCATCGATCCGAACCCTTGAGCCGAGCGTCCGTCGCGCGTTTCGACTTGGACATCGACATTCAGCAGTTGCACGTCGACGACAACGCGACCGCCGAACTTGATCGGTGTGCGGTAATCGATCTGCTCGAGCGAAGTGCGGACTTCCTTGATCGTGATGTCGGTGGCGCGCTGGTCGGACATAGAATCGGCTTTCAAGGTTAGCGGTTGTCTGAACGAGAGTTGCTTGATCTTGCGCGGTGCGAGGAGCCGTCTGACTGGGGCCGCGCGGCGGCGGCCGCCGTCAGTTCTAGCCGGCCCGATTAGACCAGGCCGTGGCGAACCGCCCAGACCGCAGCTTGTGTGCGATCGGAGACGCCAACTTTGCGGAGAATGTGTTGGACATGTTCCTTGACGGTCTCGTAACTGATGTGCAGTGCGAGAGCGATTTCCTTGTTCGTTAGACCCAAGGCGACTTGACGCAGGACTTCGCTCTCGCGTTGGGTGAGCGGAACTTCGACATCGGCATTGAGCCGCGGGGTGGCCAACGCACCTGTCACGCGACGCAACTCGTCCCGCGTCCAAACGCTTTCGCCTCCCGCGGCTTTGCAAATCGCCTCCACGAGTTGCTCGCCAGAGATGCCCTTGAGCAAATAGCCGGCCGCGTCCAGCGCGTAAGCGCGAGCCACATAGGTGGGATTGTCGTGGGCGGAGAAAACGAGCGTCGGCAAGTTGGGCTTCTCAATCGAAAGACGGCCCAATATGTGCAGCCCGTCCATCCCACCCATGCGAATGTCGAGAAGCAGGAGGTCGATGTCCGAATGGAGGGCCGCGTGTATCGTTTCCTCACCCGTTGTGGTTTCCGCGACGACTTGGATACCGGCGCCAGCGACGAGACTGCGGATCCCGCAACGAACCACTTCGTGGTCGTCGGCGACCAGCATCTTGATCGTCATCGTTGTCTCCCCAATTTCGCACCCACCCCGGTGACCTGACGCGCCGATACCTGATGTCGCGGCACATGATGGCATAATTCATTGGCGTTTTCCATAGGACGGACGGCGGCGGGCGTTTGCAATCGTCCGACGTGTCGAGGATGGAGTGGGGCTCAGGAGCCACGGTGTTCATAAACAACCGCGAAGGCGCTTAGAGCAGACACCCGAGCGCGACGGGGATTAGATCGCTCAGCTGCGACAGCTCGGTCCACGCGCGGAAACCGGCCGCTAAGATCGCGACGACTCGTGCCGCACAAGTGGCAGTGCCACTCACAAGGCGAGCTGCCGCTCGGACGCTGCTGGCCCGCTCCCGTTGGTCGCTGGAATCGGTCGCGAGAACTCCCGAATCCGCAACGCCACAAGTGGCTGTGCCACTCACAAGGCGAACTGCCGCTCGGACACTGTTCGCCCGCTCCCGTTGGTCGCTGGAATCGGTCGCGAGAACTCCCGGATCCGCAACGCCACAAGTGGCTGTGGAAGGTTATGTGGATGATCTGCAAACGGTGGGACATCGCAGGTGATCTTGCGATCAAACGAGCCGCCTCCACGTTCTGGTGAACGTAGCTACAAAGTTGCCGGTCGCTGGAGTCGATCGATGGAAGTCCCGAATCCGCAACGCCACAAGTGGCAGTGCCACTCACAAGGCGAGCTGCCGCTCGGACGCTGCTGGCCCGCTCCCGTTGGTCGCTGGAATCGGTCGC
>JASMLW010000527.1 GCA_030748485.1 Pirellulaceae bacterium | reverse complement strand
CTGACCTGGCCTTCCCGGCTATTGCTAGAGTGCTGTCTGGCCCGATGTCCGACAGTACTTCGACAATGGCGTCAGTCGCGGATTTCCAGGGCTCCAGGTTGTCACTTTTCCAGCTCTCTGTCGCCTTTACGTCAAGCGTTGATGTGAAAGCTTCGACAAGTGCCTTCGCCTCAAGTTCGGTATGCACCATCACGGAATGGAGATTCAGCAACGCGCGAATGATGCGTCGTGCGTCTTCCGGCGACAAGCCGGTGTGATCCGACGCCTTTTGTACGACGTCCTTAAGGTTGGATGAATCCTCGACGTCCGCAACGAATTCTTTGAATTGGGCTAGGTGGTTTTGATTACTGGCCAGCGTCGCCAATTCGCGATACGCGCTTTCTGGGAGTGAAAAGCTGTAATGCGGTTCGGCGGGCACGCGTTTCTCCTTCTCTGAATCGTCTGTTGGAGAATAAACGAATGGGTCACCCGATGCAATCGGACACAGTTCGACACAACTGTAGATGGTGACCTTTGTTACGTCAAGAGAACCGCGAAAGGTTGAGTTGTCCAAAGCGCTGGTGCAAAACCGCTAGCAGCAGCTCGCATGGGTGTCTGCGCTGCTGCAAAAAAGAAATCGTTGGTAGTCGTGTTTGACCCATTCCCCTGTGGACAGCGTTGGACCAAGGCATCCCATCTTGGTGGTTAGCGGTCAGCAGACAACGCCCGCCGTTTGCTTGTGGGGGATCTGGCAGAGCGTGTTGCAATCCTCATGCCGTACTACAACTTCGTCTGGCGGACGCAGCAAAGCGACAAAAGCGAACAACCGGAGTTCTGGGATAGTAGTTCGGAGCGTCATTCAAGTGACATGTCCGGTCACTCAAAGGGCCACTACCGTCGAGTGTCGAGCGGAGCTCAACTGCATCTCAACGGCAACCGATCATGACCTGACTTCGCATGACCAATTAATCGTCGACTTGCCGTTGCGGTTCGTCGGCGGCCGTCGTCGCATCCTTCGGCGCCGCGTTGGCTCCCACATAGCGGAAGGCCAGGCCGAGGAGGATCAGGCCGCCGCCTACCAACGTCCACCACCGGGGGCTCTCGTAGCCGGGAGCCCAACTCCACGCCAGAAAAACCCACAATGGCGTCAGCGTTGGCTCCAACAACACGATGCCGGACGCTTCGTGTCCCGGTATTCGCTTGAGACCGCGGGCGAACAGCACGTAGGGCAGCCCCATTTGCAGAATCCCAAAACCCGCCAGCAACGGCCATTGCACGCCGTGCGGCCAGCCGGTCGCGCCGCCACTCTCTTGAAAATCGGCGTAGACCAGCGGAGCGAGGACGACGGCGGTGGCCAGATGGTTCAAGGCAATCAGCCACGACGATTGGTATTCTCGCAGCCTTCGCAACGACAGCACGACGCCGGCGTACGTGAACGCGGCCAGCAGTCCGTAGACGATCCCTTCCAGATTGGCGTTGCGAGTTTCGAAGGCGAGTATCACGCCGACCCCGATCGCTCCGCAGATCGCCATCGGTATGTCGCGAGGATGTAGCGGCTCGCGGAACAGGAACACGCTCACCAGAAATACCCAAATCGGAGCCGTGTTCTGCAGCCAGATCGCGTTGGCCGCCTCGGTCTTTGTCATCGCCGTCAGAAACGTGTAGTTCATGGCGACGAAGCAGACGACCATCGGCGCCATTTTCCACGACCAACGCGGCTGTCTCACCAGCGGCAAGAGCACGGCGGATGCGAAGACGGCTCGCCAAAACGCGAGGCTCGGGCCCGGCCACCCGGCAAGGTGCGGAGCCTTGGCGAACATCCCCGCTGTGCTCCACATCAACGCGGCGGCGACGACCAGAGCGCGGCCGACCGCTCGGTCACGCGCTTCGTCCGCTTCGTCGATCGCGGGCTGATTCATGCTCGCTCCGTCGCTGTACTGACGAGTTTCGACACAGGTTCCGCCCGATACCTCGGCCACAGAATGGCGGAAGACGAAGGGGCGGGAGAGCTATCCGAAGTCGCGGAGGATTTCGGTGGCCGCGTTGCGGCCGCACGCTCCCATCACGCCGCCACCCGGGTGGCTCGCCGCGCCGCACAAGTAGAGTCCGCGGATGGGCGAGCGGTGATCGGACCAGCCCGCCACGGGCCGCAGTGAGAACAGTTGAGTCAGGTGCATGGAGCCTTGCATGATGTTGCCTCCTGTCAGCCCGTAGGTGCGTTCCAGGTCGAGCGGGCTGAGTACTTGCCGGTGTTCGATCAGATCCGCGATGTTGGGGGCGTACCTGGCGAGCACCTCGAGGCACCGATCGGCGAAGTCGTCCTTCACTTCGTCCCACGAGCGTTGAGCTAGTTGGTAGGGGGCGTATTGGACAAAGATCGACATCAAGTGCTTACCTGCGGGGGCGATGGACGGATCGACCGTGGAAGGCATGGTGATCTCAAGTACGGGTTCCGTGCTCGGCCACCCGTACTTCGCATCGTCGTAGGCGCGTTCGATGTACTCCATCGTCGGCGAAATGTGGATCGTTCCACTCAGCCGGTCAGCGCCGGCGTCCGCGCAACTAAACTGCGGCAGTCCGTTCAAGGCTAGATTGATTTTGGCGGAGGCCGAACTGTAGTCGATTCGCTGAATCGCCCGCCTGAATTCGTCGGGCAATTCGCCGGCGTCAACAAATCGCGAGAACGTCAAATTCGCATCGACGCTGGACGCGACAATGGGCGCTTCGAGGACCGTGTTGTCGGCCAGCACGACACCGCGCGCCCGCTTCTTTTGGACGAGGATCTTTTCGACAGCCGCATCGCGCAGGATATCGACGCGCAGTTGCTTGCAGATCGACTCCAGTGCATCGGCCAGACGTCCCATGCCGCCTTCGATGTATCCCCAGACGCCGCGAGCCCCGCCCGCCTCGCCCATCACGTGGTGCAACAGGACGTAGGCCGTGCCCGGATGTGAGGGTGGAGCAAACGCTCCGATCACGGCGTCCGTCGCCAACGTGGCTCGCAACACCTCGGCGTCAAACCACCGTTCCAGAATCGGCTTGGCCGCTCCAGTCAGGATCTCCAGGGCCTCGGGTGAATCGTCCTGCAGCGTCGAGAAGGCTCGATACAACTCCAGCAGTCGTCCCGAATCTCGCAGCCGCTTGCCGACTCCGACCTTTCTCCATTTTTTCGACAACGGCAAAAGGTCGGGCGCCGAGGACGACAGCGCCGGATCCAACGCGTCGGCGACTCGTTCGAGTAACCGTTCGTAGTCCGGGTAGCGCTCGGCGTCGCGCCGGCTGAATTTGGCGATTTCGGCTCGGGTTGCTCGCATGTCCGAACTCATCGTCAATGACCGCCCGTCCAGCAGCGGTGTGAATGACGACGGATCTCGCCGCAATACGCGGTAGCCGTGTTGACTGAGCTTGAGGTCGCGGACGATTGCCGTCTGCAGCAGGCTCACGACATACGCGGCCGGCGAGACGCGGTAGCCGGGCCACAGTTCTTCGGTCGAGGCGCAACCTCCCAAAACCGACCGCCGCTCAACAACACAGACCGACTTCCCAGCTTGAGCCAGATAGGCGGCTGTGATGAGACCGTTGTGGCCGCCGCCAATGACGAGGCAATCGTATGAGCGTTGCTGAGACATGAATTAACGGCTGCGCCTTTCTAGTCGTGATGGCGACCAGATCGAAGGTGGACCATCGCATGCGAGTTGCCGATTGTAGCGAACGATCAGCAGCAGGGTCACTACTCTAAGTAGGTCCCGCCAAGTAGGTCCTGCCTGCCGGGCAGGACTTCGCGACGTAGTCGCGACGGCGCCGTCGATAACGTGGGGCTCTCAGTCATACGTCGCGACAATGGGCTTTCCATTCGACGAATCGACAATCATGCGCCAGTCTTTCCGCCAACCGCAAGTCCGCACGGTTTAAGAGAAGAACTCGCGCACAAGGAGACGATGCCCCATAGAAGAGACGCGGGCGTGAATCGACTCGCGCGAAAAAAACGCTCGCTTTGTAACAAGCGAGCGTTTTGATTCTCAAATAGATGGCCGTTCGGCTCGGCGATCAATACATGTCGTAGTCGCCGCCATGGCCTTTCTTCTTGTCGTCCTTGGGCTTCTCGGCGACAAGCGCGTCGCTGGTGAGCAGCAGAGTGGCGACACTGGCGGCGTTCTTGAGCGCGGTGCGAGTCACCTTGGTGGGGTCGATCACGCCGGCCTTGACCAGATCCTCGTACGTGTCCGTCAGCGCGTTGTAGCCTTGGTTGCCCTTGGAGTTGCGCACTTTTTCGCAGACGATGCCGCCATCTTGTCCGGCGTTCTCGGCGATCATGGTCAACGGAGCGCGGCAGGCTCGCAGCACGATGTTGTAGCCAATCGCCTCGTCATCCGAGAGACCGTCGCCAGCTTTCGCGCTGGAGGCGGCTCGCAACAGGGACACGCCGCCGCCGGGCAGGATGCCCTCTTCGACCGCGGCTCGCGTCGCGTGCAACGCATCCTCGACGCGGGCTTTCTTTTCTTTCATCTCGCTCTCGGTAGCGGCTCCGACATTCACCTTCGCCACACCACCGTGCAACTTCGCCAGACGTTCTTCGAGTTTCTCGCGATCGTAGTCGCTGGTCGCGTTGTCGATTTCTCGTCGCAACTGCTCGATGCGAGCGTTGATGCCCGGACGTTTGCCGGCACCCTCGATGATCGTCGTGTTGTCTTTGTCGATAATGATCTTCTTGGCGCGGCCCAGATCGGTGAGTGCGAGCGACTCGAGCTTCACGCCGAGTGACTCAAAGACGGCCGTGCCGCCGGTGAGGATCGAGATATCCTCGAGCATCGCCTTGCGTCGATCGCCGTACCCCGGAGCCTTGACGGCGCAGACGTTGAAAGTTCCTCGCAGGCGGTTGATCACCAGCATCGCCAACGCCTCGCCCTCGACGTCTTCCGCGACGATCAACAGCGGTTTGCCCTGTTGGACGACTGCTTCGAGGATCGGCACGAGGTCTTTTACCTGCCCGACTTTTTTCTCGAAGACCAGGATGTAGGCGTCTTCGAGTACGCATTCCATCGTGTTGGGATCGCTGACGAAGTACGGCGACAGGTAACCGCGGTCGAACTGCATGCCTTCGACCAATTCGATCTCGGTCGCCAGGCTCTTGCCTTCGTCGACGGTGATGACGCCGTCTTTGCCGACTTTGTCCATCGCCTCGGCCAGCAAGTCGCCGATTTCCCGATCGTTGTTTGACGCGATCGACGCGACGTTGGCCATCGACTTCTTGTCGCGAACGTTGATCGACATCGATTGCAGTTTATCGCTGATGTCGGCGACAGCTTTCTCGATGCCTTGCTTCATTTGGACGGGGTTGACGCCGGCGACGACAGCCTTGAGGCCTTCGTTGAAGATCGCTTCGGCGAGGACAGTGGCCGTCGTCGTTCCATCGCCCGCCACGTCGCTCGTCTTGCTGGCGACTTCGATGACCATCCGCGAGCCCATATTCTCGTAGACGTCTTCGAGATCGATCTCTTTGGCGACCGTGACACCGTCCTTGGTGACGGTGGGCGAACCAAAGCTCTTTTGGAGAATCACGTTACGGCCTTTGGGGCCGAGCGTCACCTTGACGGCTCGAGCCAGCTTGGAAACGCCGCGCCGAATCGCCTCGCGGGCTTCCTGATCGAAAGCAATGATTTTCGCCATTGTGGTTTCCTCTATTTGAGCGGGCGAGCCGCTGGTGGTTTGGGTTTGCAGTGGAGTTTGCAGAGGAGAGGGTGTTATTCGATGACGGCGAGCACGTCGTCTTCGCGCATGAGAATTAACTCTTCGTCGCCGATCTCAAACGGTTCGCCCGCGTAGCTGCTGAAGATAACTCGGTCGCCCGCCTTCAGTTGCATCTCGCTGCGACTGCCGTCATCGAGCAACCGGCCGTCGCCGACGCTGATGATGGTTCCCCGCGCCGGCCTATCCTGGGCTGAATCGGGAAGGACGATGCCGCCGGCTGTTGTTTCCTCAGACGCCTCGCGCTGCAGCACGATGCGATCGCCGAGGGGTTGCAGGCTGACCTTTGCTTTCGACTTCTTCTTCGTCGCCGTTGCCATCTCTAGCTAACCTCCGAGACCTAAACATTCACTGGACGAACAATCCGGGGGACGAGGGCCCGCGCCGGCTGTCAAAATTGCAGATGGAGTTTGAGCCTTTACCTAATGGCAATTGGCGCGCCAAAATACGCGTCGTCAGCCATCATCCTGAATTTCGCCGCGAATGACCGTGTTTCCCGTCGGCGTCAGTGGCTGACGAGCGAGTCAATCGGGCAGTGGGCGTCCCTGAGGCTCAATTGGTAGCCTGTCATTTTGACAGCATGCGCCGGGATTCCGCCAGCCCCCTCGCTCGTTTTTTTCCCTGAGGCGAAATCGTCGCCCGTTGTACTGCCTCGGCCGGCTGATCAGAATGTGCTCTTGTCATTCATTGGAGCAGCGCTATGTCCATCCCCGTTTCGTGCAAATGCGGTAAGTCGTTTCAGGCCAAGCCCGAGTTGGCCGGCCGCGTGGTCAAGTGCCCCGCCTGCCAGCAACCGCTGCAAATCCCCGCCGCGGCCCAAGCCGGTGGCCTTGACGACATGCTCGACGACGCCGGCTTGACCCACAAAGCGGCAGTCTGTCCGAGTTGCAGCTGCCAAATGCAGCCGGGAGCCATCATTTGCATCC
>JASMLW010000526.1 GCA_030748485.1 Pirellulaceae bacterium | reverse complement strand
GGTGCGATCGTTCGATCGAGTAGGCCAGTGACATCCCTTTGCCGGCTGCGGCGGATGAGGGCCGTCGAAACGTTCCCCAAATGGCCGGCGTCAATTCCGGGTTGCGGCGGTTTGGGCGAATCGCTAGCCTGCGGTCACTCTGAACCTCAGCCGCAGGGACCAAATACGATGACGCGGGCGGCGCCACGGCGGCTGAGTCCCTTCGAACACGCCATTTGGCGTCTCAGCGAAGCGGCGACGTTTAACTTCGCCATTATCAGTCGCGTTCGCGGACCGCTGACTGAGGACACCTTGAACGCCTCGCTGCGATTGGTTCAGGCTCGCCACCCGCTGTTGCAATTGCGAGTGGAAACCGCGGACGAAGAACCATGGTTCCAAACGAACGACGTACCGCCTCCCGTCTTGCATTGCACTCGCCAGAGCGACGGCGATTGGACGTCGCAAGCCGCAGAACAGATCAACCAGCCCATCTCGTCCGAGACGGGTCCGCTCGTGCGCTGTCAGCTCATTCGACACGCAGACGATCAGCACGATATCATCTTGACGATTCATCATCTCATTGGCGACGGCATGTCCGGCGTCTACCTGATGCGAGATCTGTTGCGAGCGGCGAACCAACTCGCCGCCGGCGACTCGCCGGAAACACTTGAGCCGCTGGCTGACATGACGCCGATCGATCAGCGCATGCCGGAGAACTCGCGCGGCATGAGCGGCGCGTGGCGGCACTGGAATCTTGTCGGCCGCACGCTCTTTGACGACCTCCGCTGGGGCGCGGCGGCGCGCCTCCAACCGCACGGCGAACCATCGTTGGAATCGCGGCGCGTGTTGCTCGTGCCAAAGCAGTTTGACGAGGGTTTCTCGACCGCGCTGCGGGATCGCGCTCGCGCCGCGGGCGCGACCGTTCACAGTGCACTGTCGGCGGCAATCCTGCTGGCGACGGCCGACCACATCGACCCCGCGAAGCGCGTCAGCGTCAAGCATCGAACGCCGATGAATGTGCGTGAGCAACTTGCTCCGCCCGCTGGTGAAGATGTGGGGATGTTCGCATCGATGCTCTTCTACCGCGGTCGCTGCGCCGGCGGCGACGATTTCTGGGCGCTGGCGCGGGCCGTTCGCGAGCAACTCGTCCGGAAGATGAAGGCGGATCAGGCCCTTGTCAACATTCGAATCGCGGCGTGGCTCTATCGCGCGATTGGCGGCGACCGGTTGACACACCAGCAGCTGATCGAGCAGTGGAGGAAGCGCGCCCGCACGACCACCGCGCTGACCAACCTCGGTCAATTGAAGCTCGAGTGGCCGGAGGATCCGCTCCGAGTCGAGACGATTCGGTTCGTGGCTTCTCCCGGACCTCTCGGAGACTCGACATGTACTGCGCTTTCTTTCCAGGGCCAGTTGTATTGTAATTTCATTTTCGTCGCGCCCACATTTCAACGTGAGTCGGCGGAGCGATTGTCCATGTCCATCGTCGAGCGACTGGAGGCCGCGACCAACCAGAACTCCTAGATTCGTACTGCGTTTACCAAGGCATCAGCATTGCGCGTCGGCCGCGCATTCCCACCAACACAGAACCGCGAAATGCCATTCGATCTCTCGGACTACGAGTACTATCTTTGCTCGGCGACATTGATGTGCGCGATGCTGGGGATGGGGGCGACACTTACCGTCAGCGACTTTCGCAAAGTTGCACAGGCTCCCGGAGCGATCGCTTGGATTCTCTTCCTGCAGTTGGTCATCAGTCCGTGCCTGGCCTTGCTGCTCGCCCGGCTGTTTGCTGTGCCGCCAGGCGTCGCCTTTGGGATGATCATCGTCTCGGCGCTGCCCGGCGGGTTGTTCTCGAACGTAATGGCGTACATGGGCGGCGGCAACGTCGCGTTGTCGGTGGCCGCAACTTCAGTGGCCACGGTCGGGTGCATTGTGACCACGACGATGGTGTTGAAGATCTTTGGCACGGCTCAGTTGCCACCGGGATTCCAAATGCCCATCGGCGGAATCTTCGCCGACATCGGCGTCAACATGTTGCTGCCGCTGGCGATCGGACTGGTCGTGCGACGAGTAGCGGCGGAGAAGGCTCCCCATCTTTGCAGATTCTGCGCGCGGGCGAGCCTCGTGCTGTTAGCGGTGTACGTTGTGGCGTTTCTTGCGAGCGGCCGATTCAGCCTTGCGGAATACGGACTCCGCACGCCCCTGGCGCTATTGGCGCTAGGTGTGATCATGGTCTGGTTGTCGTACCTCGTCGGCAGATTGGCGCGGCTCTCCATCGACGACACGTTCACAATCGCCGCCGAAGTGCTGTTCCGCAACGCCTATCTGGGCGTGATGCTCAAGGCGTCTCTGTTTCCGGCCAACGATCCGGCCCGCAGCGCACTTGGAGAGGGAGCCTTGTTCGCCGTGCTGCTGTACGGTGGCATCTCGCTCGGCGTTGCGGTCGCGGAGGTCACAGCGAAACGCAGAGGTTGGGGCGTCTACGCGCGGCGAGGCGATTCCGCTGCGCTCGAACCGGAAGCGACGCCCGAGCAGAGCAAGAGCGCCTAGCGAACTCTCGGGCTGACTCGCCTGAACCGAACGGCTGTTCCTTGACTACCGCGCGCCACCGTCAGGGAACGGGCAGCAGTTGCAAGGCGTCGAGGATGACGAAGCCTTTGGTGTTCCTGTTGGTGATCGTGATCGCGGTTTTCATTGGCGCCTGGAGAACGATCGTGGCGATGGGCCGAAAGTACCTGCCAGTCGGGAGTGGAGCGGTTTGATCTACGGTGATCGCTTTCTTATGGGATCCAGAGGAAACAGTCACGGGAACATTGGTCGCCCGGGACTCGTGCGCGGAGTAAGCCATCAGCAGTTGATAACGTCCGGATTTCGGAGCATTGAATCGGAAGGTGGCGGTCGTTTTGCCGTCGCCCTTTGTTTTGGAGTCCCGATCTCCACAGTAGACGTAGCCGCGAGCGATGTATGGCTTGAAGTTGGTCGAGCGAGCCCAGTCGCCTGACAGCGTTGCCGTGCTGTCGTCCAACACGATTCCTCTCAATGTAGTCGGGTCGATGGAGTCGGCGCTGCGCCCAGTTTCAGACGGTTCGGGCAAGTCGAGCACTTGCTTTTGCGCCAACAGCCGTTCGCGAAGTGGTGGGTAAGGCAGTTTCTGGACGGATGACTTCTCTCTGACGGCCAGCGCCGCCGCGATCCCCGCGCTCTGGCCGAGAATCATCCACGTCGGTTCGACTCGGATGGACGAGATCCCAACGTGCGTACACGACAGGGCGACCGGCACGAGCAGGTTGGAGCACTCCTCAGGCCTAGGCAGGATCGAGCGATACGGGACGTGATATGCGTAGCCCTGTCCGGATCCCTTTCTCCTTACGGGGAAGATGGTTCCCTCGTTGATGACTCCGCCGTTCTTCAGCGCGACACGTTGACAGTCGTGTGAGTCGATCGGAAAGGATGAGATGACGATCGCGTCGTCCTTCGCTGGATTCTCCAGGATGTCCTTCTGGCTGAGCACATAGATGCCGCGCATTCGTCTACCTTCGCGAACGTAAAGCGCCGGAGAGAAATGACCGTGCTCAGGAAACTCGTCCTTGCACAACCCCAGCCGAGCAAACTGCCGACGAGTCTTTTCGGGCACGGCAGGGTCGGTGGTGAGAAAGTGATAGAACTCAAGCGTGTACTGTTTATGAGCTTCCCAGATCGCGGCCCGACCAGCTTCGTCTGCCTCGCACCAACGGTTGCCGCCGCCCACGAGCCCCAAAGAGAATTGGCCGCCAATCGAATTGTTGCCGTCGAATTTACCGCCGGGAAGCGGATAGAGATCGAAGCCCAGCCTGCCACCCGCCCGCGCAAAGCGGCGCATGACTTCGAACCGTGCGGGATCGTAGTTGGCCGGCTTCGGCAGCGGGAGGCGGTTGCCGAGTTTGTCGGTCAAGCAGAGCCGAAAGCTGTACGTCATCACATTGGAATCGCCTTCATCCTCCGGGCCAGCGTCGCGTGTCGTGACGAACGGAAGCAGTTGGCTGGCGTTGTCGAAGCCGTCGATAGTCATCCTCTTCTTCGGATACTGTTTCCCCGCCAGCGACTCGCCGAACTCCGCTCGGCCTTCGCGACCGATTGTCCAACTGACCCCGGCGGCTGCCATCAGGTCCCCTTCGTAGGTGGCGTCGACAAAGACATCTCCCTTGACTACGCCATTCTTCGTAATCAGGGCGACGAGTTTCGTTCCCTCTTTCCTAACGGATCTGAGATAACGGTTTGTCAAAAGGGTGACGTTGGCCTCGTCCAGCATTTGTCTGGTCACACGCGCAGCTACGTGAGGCTCGTAGGTCCACTTGGCTTGGTTTTTGACGCTGACTTTGTACGGCAACTTGATTCCCCGGGACGCGTAATCGCTCTCGATCCGCGTGTGCCATTCGTCGAACAGGCCCATCACCGTACTGCGAACAGTTTGATTGGAATCGCTGAAACTCAATCCACCCGTGTTAACTCCGCCGACGTGGTCGGTCGGCTCCAACAGGATGACCGAAGCGCCTTCCCGGGCGGCGGCGATCGCAGCGCAGAACCCACCCGGAGTGGATCCGTAAACGACGACGTCGGCGCTCGCTTCCGCGTCACGCTCAGCGGCGCGAACTGTCGGCGAGATTGTCGCCAGGAGGCAAATTGCGACACCGATCAGGCAGCTGGTGACGAATGTCTCCGCACGAGTGCTCACTCGAGTTTCGCTTGGCGCGCATGACGAGCTGACTCGGCTTTCCAGATCGCCGAGAGCTCGGCGACTTTCTCGGGAGCGAGTTTTGCCAGGTTGTTCAGTTCGAGCGGATCGTGCTTGAGGTTGTAGAGTTCCCAATTGAATCGTTTCCCATTCTTCGTGGCGACGATCTTCCAGTGTCCGCGACGCAGCGCGCGACCTCTTGCGTGATCAAAGAACATCGTTTGTCGCCCCGCGTGATCGCTCTGTCCGAAGGCTGTAGCGAAGGACTCACCGTCCATCTCGATGGACTGATTTGCCGCCGGCGTCTTCGTGATTTCGAGGACGGTCGGCATGATGTCGACCAAATGCGTGACGCCTCGAACCAGTGCGCCTTTGCGTTTGATCCCCTGCGGCCAGTGGGCGACCATCGACGTTCGAATACCGCCCTCGTGGTCGAACTGCTTGAAGTAACGGTACGGCGTATTCGAGGCGTTCGCCCAACCGTACCCGTAACTCTGATACGTGTCTTCGGGGCCGGGCATGATCTCAGGCAGATTCCCCGGCCGCACTTGGCGGCCGTCGCGAGTCTTCTCCGGCAGGTAGTCGCCTTTGCGATTCGGCGTGTATTCGACATGACAACCGCCGTTGTCGATGGTGAAGAGAAGCAGCGTGTTTTCGAGACGTCGCGTCTCTTTGAGCGCTTGGACAATGCGGCCGATCCCCGTGTCCATGACGGTGATCTGCGCGGCGTAGACTTCCATGCGGCGCTGTTGCCACTGTTTGTGGTCAGCGTCCTCCCAGGCCTGCACGTTGGGATGACGAGGCGAGAGCGGCGTGTTGGATGGGACGATGCCGAGCTGTTTCATGCGAGCCAACCGTTGCTCCCGAAGCTTGTCCCAGCCGATGGCGTACTTGCCCCGGTACTGGGCAATGTCCTTCTGTCGAGCGTGCAGTGGCCAGTGAGCCGCCGTGTAGGCGACCGACAGATAGAGTGGCTTGTCCGTCTTCGCCTCGCGAATCATGCGGACAGCTTCGTCGCTGATCGCGTCGGTGATGTAGTAGTCGGGATCGTCCAGCGCTTCTTCATCGACATTCCTGCGATTCCGCGTCAGATAGGCCGGCGCAAAGAAGCTGGCCGCCCCACCGAGGATGCCGTAGAACTCGTCATACCCGCGATCCACTGGGAATACGTGGTAGGGCTTTCCGGCGAGATGCCACTTGCCCGACATCCGCGTTTGATACTCACCGCGCCGCAACGCTTCCGGCAATGTCTCGCAGCGTTTGTGCACTGCGCCGCCGACCATCGAAGTTTTGTGGTAGACACCCGTCAGCAGCGCGGCCCGCGAAACCCAACACATGTTCTCACTGTAGAAGTTGGTAAAGCGCAGGCCATCGCCGGCGAGCTGGTCGAGATGCGGCGTGCGAATCTCGCCGCCGAAGCAGCCGATATCCGAATAGCCCATATCGTCAGCCATGATGATGACGATGTTCGGGCGGTCAGCGGCAAATACTGCGCTGGCGGCGAACACGACTAGGGCCAGAGCAAGTGCTCGAATTGCGGACGTCTGCGTCATGGCGGTGTCACTCCTCTCGCATCATGGCTGGTCGAGCCAGACTGGTTGTGTGAAGGCGCCGTTGGTAGCGATGTCCCACACCTCCACTCGCAGCCAGCGCTGACCGGCGACATCCGCTGCGATCTCCAGTGTCTTTTCGCCGAACGATCCGGTCTCAGACAGCTCGACTCTCTGGCGTTTCGTAGTGTTGCCGTCCCCCGTGATAATCGCGGCGTACGCCAGTGGAAACGTCCATTGTAACTGTAACCGCACTTTCACACTTTTACCTCGAACG
>JASMLW010000525.1 GCA_030748485.1 Pirellulaceae bacterium | reverse complement strand
GCCGCGCTCTACAATGCGGGCGACTACGACAGCGAGCAAGTCCCGCCGATGTTGAAGTACTGCAAGCAGACGCTGCACGATCTCAATGGCCGTTCCTTCGGTCACTGGCACTACACCTACCTGTATTACTCGCAGGTCGTCTATCGCCAAGGAAAAGAGCAGTGGGCTCCCTTCCGCGATCGGCTCTACAACAAGATTCTCAACGAGCAGAGCGCCGCCGGAAGTTGGTCGGGCAACATCGGCCCGATCTATGTCACCTCGTGTAACCTGATCATGTTGCAACTCGACAAGGCTTTCTTGCCGATCTATCAGCGGTAGGCCGGGGTCAGGTGATCCGACAGGTGACGCGACGCGCGCCGTAGATGCCCGTGCTCGGCCGCGCGATTGACCAGGTGTCGTGAGACGTTTGAGACGTTGCCGTGAGACGTTGGCGAGTTGGACGGCGGTTAGAGTTTCGGAATGGGAATGGTGACTTTCACTCCCTTCGGCAGCGGGCGGTGGTAGTCGGGCCGCAGCGCCAGTCCGAATCCGCGTTTGAGCTCCCATTCTGCTCGAGCGGCCCAGGGCGTTCCCGGGTGATTCTCAATCACCTTCTTGAACAGCTCGGTCGACCTTTCGATGTACGGTTTGCTCTCTTCGGTGCGCGTTTGCTGGGTCGTGTAGAGGTCCCAATGGACCAACCGCAGATTGGGTGATTTGGTGGGCGGCGCGACGGCGGGATTCTTCATGAAATCCTCCAGGGCCACGCCGTACTCATACAGCCGCGCTTGGTAGGCGACGATCTGCGCGTAGATCAGATCGTAGTTGGCCTGCCAGCGTGGGTCGGCCTCTTGCTCGCGGTGAGTTTTCGCCTCTTCGAGCACCTTTTGAGCTTCGCCCAGGTACTTGATGAAGAGGATGGCTTTTTGCTGGTTGAGACGAGCTTGCTTGGTGAAGTCGACCATGTTGATCGAGTACTCCATCCGCATTTCAACGACCTTGGCCGATTGCTTGTTGTAGGGATTGAGGTCGTTGATCACTTTCCACAGGAACGTTCGCAACGGCGCCTTATCGCGATCGGCGATCACTTCAATACGGGGTCGCAGATCGGGTCGGTAGGCGCGCACCGCGTCGAGCTGATACTTTCTTTTAGCCCCCCGCACGAGCGCCGACTCGGTGCTCGGCAGCATGAAGAAGACGCCGTTCGTCTCCCGCGCCATCCGCGCCAACTCGTACGGTGCGAAACCGCTGGAAAAGGCGTCGTAACGGCGGCGGAATCCGTTCGTCTGCAACTGCTCAACGAATCCTGTTTCCGGGCCCCGGTCGACGGGCAACCAATGCCAGCGCTGCGTCTGCGGATGTTGCCAGCGCATGTGGACAAACGGATATCCAAACACCGACTCACGGCCGAGCGCGTAGATTCGTGTCTTGGTCGCCTTGGCCGCGGCGATCGCCTGTTCGAGGTAGGCCACATTATTGGGCCGATCACCGCTTTCGTCCGTCACCAGCACCAACATGATCTGGTAGCGTTTCGCCAAATCTCGATGAGCAGCGAGGGCCCGCAGGACGGCCTCGCACATCATCTCTTTGCCCGAGGGATCGATGGGAACCTGGTTGATCGCCTGCCGGATCTCGACGAGATCCGCGGTGGGGCGACGAGTGTGTTTCAGGTGGCCCGCTCCGTAACTTGTGACGGCTGTCAGCAAACGGTCTCCGTCGTCGTTGGAGACCAGTCCGAGTTCTTTGTAGACGCGTTCAATCCGATCGCGGATCTCCTGCTGGTCATCTTTCATACTCTCCGACTGATCGAACGCCCAGATCACCAACACGTCGGATTTGTCGAGTTGCCAGAGGATCTCTTGCGTGATCCGATCGAACGCTTCTTCGTAGTCGCCGACGATCGCTCGCGGATCTCCCAACGCTCCGTCCGGAACGGCGGAGATCAATTTGTTGGTCGACGGCATGTCGCTGGAGATGCCGCCGATCTTGATTTCGCTGGCGGTGAAATTCTCGACGACCTCTTGCGACATGGATACGTTGGTCGATGCCGCCGGCGCGCCGCCCGCTCCCTGGTCGCCGACAACCGGCGCGCTGCTAAACACCGCTTCGGTTACTTCCGTCGCCTCTTTGATCGGCTCCTCCAGCTCGATCTGTTCTAATTCCTCCGGCCGCTCAAATGCGCTGGCGACAATCGTCCGCACCTCTTGCTTGACATCTTCCGGCAACATCATCAGACCGAGGACGATCAACATGACCAGATGGAACAACATCGAAAAGAAGACGGCTCCGCAGTTGCGAATCAGCGATCGCATGCGCGACGGTTTGACGTCGAATTCTTCGTCTTCAAACTCCTCGTCTTCGAACTCCGCCTGCGCGTCCGATTGGTCTTCCCACTGCTCGTCGTCCGCCAAATCGGAGGGCTCATCCAGATCGAGCGGTTCGGCCATCGGCAGCGCCTTCTTCGGCAGCGCCACAGCTTCTTCGGCGGGCTGCGACAAATCGCCCGAGAGGGTTGAATCATCAGTGGCCATAGGGAGTAGCCTCAAGTGCCAGGTGGATTGAGCGGGTGCCGACCTATCTTACGCAAACTCAGGCATTATAGCG
>JASMLW010000524.1 GCA_030748485.1 Pirellulaceae bacterium | reverse complement strand
GCGAGTCACCGTGATTGGAGGGGGTGGTTTTCTGGGCAGCCACCTCGTCGACCTGCTGCGCAGCCGCGGCTGCGAACCGGCGACGCCGCGAACGGCCGATGGGTGGGATTTCCGCCAACCCCAGAGCGCCGCTGCGTTCTTCGCAGAGCACAAGCCGCAAGTTGTCTTTAACTGCGGCGCGCGGCAGGGAGGATTGGCCTACCAGCGCCAATTCCCCGCGGAGATCTATTACGACAACATGTTGCTGGGACTCAATAGCCTCCACGCTGCGCAGGCGGCCGGAGTTGAGAAGTACATCAACGTCGTCGCCGCCTGCTCCTATCCCGGATATCTCGACGGGCTGATGAGCGAAGCCGATTACTGGTCGGGCCCGCTACACGATTCGGTCGTCAATTACGGGTTCACCAAGAAGGCGCAGGTCGTGCAGGGGTGGTGCTACGAGCGGCAGTATGGGTTCAATTCCAATCACCTGCTGATGGCCAATCTGTACGGTCCTCGCGAGCACTTTCACCCCGATCGCTCACACGGATTGGCAGCGCTGCTGCGAAAGTTCTACGAAGCAAAACGAAACGGCGCGGCGGAAGTGCAGATCTGGGGCACGGGACGTCCCGTGCGGGAATGGCTGTTCGTCAAGGACGCGGTCGCTGCGTTGGTGGCCGCCGCCGAACGGTACGACAAGGTTGAGCCGCTGAACGTGAGCGTGGGCGGCGGCTTGAGCATTGCCGAGTTGGCCGCACTGATCGCCGACATCGTCGGCTACACGGGCGAGTTGGTGTACGACTCATCAAAACCGGATGGCGCCTTGATGAAAGCTTTCGCCAACGACCGGATTCGCGAGGAAATCGACTGGTCGCCCACCACCGAACTGCGGGACGGGATTCAACAGACGCTCGGCTGGCTGGACGAGCATTACGAGAGAATCCTCAGCGAGGAAGCGGGCGAATGAACCCGACCCAACTCACCGATGCTCGACAATCCGACGGCTACGGGCGCAGCTCGCCGAAGTAGACTCGCTCCGCCGTACCTTTGAGCAGGGCGAGACGCTCGGCTTGGCTGAGAAAATCGAGACGACTGCGGATCAGGTCAAGCGAGGCCTTGTAGGTGTTGCCGTCCTGCAGTTGATAGGGACTGTCGCTGGCCCACATCAGGCGCTCCGCGCCGTACGCGTCCAGCAGCCGACGGATCATCGGAACCAGATCGTCGTACGGCGGCTTCTTGGCTCCCAGCGCGTAGTACGCGGAGATCTTGACGTGCGTGTTCCGATGTTTGGCCAGCGCGCACAACTGGTCGACGTCAGCCTTGCGGATCTTCCCGTCGACGCCGATCCGCGCGAAGTGATCGACAACCACGCGCGTGTCGGGGCGCCGCTTGCACATTTTGTCGAGCGACTCGAGAAACGGCGGATCCATCAAACAACAGATCGCCTGTCCGGTCGCCGCGGCGCACTCCCACATCGACTTCATCCCCGGTCCGGTGAGCCACTTCTCTTTGCGGATCCACGACGTGATACGAAAACCGCTCACCTGCTGTTTGGCGAGCGTCCTCATTCGCTCGGCGACGTTCGGCTTCAGTTCGTCCACCATCCCCACCACGCGAAAGACGCCAGGATGCCGGCGAGCCGCGTCGATCATGTACGTATTGTCGTAGCCGTAGAACAGATGGTGCTGAATCAGCACGACACGATTGACGCCCAACGGCCTCACCAGCGCCAATAACTCCGCCGTCGTAAAACTGGCCGGATCGAGATCGGCTAACTTCGCCGTCTTGGCCAATGGGAACTTCTCAATGTCTCGCGTCCAGATGTGAGAGTGAGCATCGATGACGTCGGTGATCTTCTCGGCCCCCAGCACGGGCTTCAGGCCGGCAACCGCCGCGACGCCGGCGGCCGCGGATAGAACCGTGCGGCGATCAGTCATCCCAGTCCGCGTGTTGTCGTTCGTCATCGAGGTCTCCTGCGTAAACGGCGTTGGGTAAGGCGATCGCTATTTTAGTCGAGTCGCGCGGCGTTGACACGCAACAGCCGCCGCTCGGCGACATCGTCCAACTTGACTGTGAGTGTGGCTGCCGTGGTGGGGATGGCGTATCATGATCCGCTGCTCTGTCTGCGTGATCTCCATGAGATTCAATGTGATCGAACTGCTACGCTGAACCCGCGAAATTCTTGAGGTGCTGGATCGTGAACTCCACTCTCCCGATCAGACTGTCCGCGCTGTGCTTGCTGTTCTCGCCGCTCGCCCTCACCCTGACGGCGTCACCGGCGATTGGGCAACAGGCGACGCCCCAGTGGATCTGGACGACGCCAGATGCGGCGACGGAAGCGGCGGCCGGCCGAGCGTACTTTCGACGCGAATTGACCGTCGGCGAAGGCGCCGATGGAGAACTGGAGATCGCCTGCGACGACGGTTTCTCGTTGTTTGTCAACGGTCGCCTCATCGTCCGCGGCGACGACTGGCAGGTTCGTCACCGGCTTCCCTTGCAAGGGCTGCTGAAAGACGGAGTCAATACGATCGCTGTCGAGGCGGCGAATCTCGAAGGTTCGGCCGGCTTAGCTGTGAGAATAGAAATCAAGCGGGCCGGCAAGTCGGTCGCCTACTCCAGCGACGCGCGTTGGCGGACGGCGGCGAAGCCGACCGCGGGCTGGAAGCAGGCGAAGTTTGACGACAAGTCGTGGAAGCCCGCGGCCGTGCTGGGGCCTTTTGGTGAAACGGCCCCTTGGGGGGCGCTCACCCGCGTCGTCGCGGTGAAAACCGAACAGGCGCGACCGAGCGGACGGCGCAATCCTTTCCGCTTTGAGTCGAATGATCGCGTCGTGCTGATCGGCGACGCGTTTCTCGAACGAATGCAGTACGGGTATTTGGAAACAGTGCTCACCTCTCGGCTGCCGCAACTGCAGCTGACGTTTCGCAATCTCGGCTGGAGCGGCGACACGGTCCAGGGTATCGCCCGCGCCGTTTTCGGTTCGCCGGAGGACGGGTATCAGCGTTTGATCAAGGACCTCCGCGACACGGAACCGACGGTGATTCTGTTTTGCTATGGAGGCAACGAAGCTCACGATGGTGAGCGCGGGATGGCCGCGTTCCAGGCTCAATTGAATCGATTATTGGACGACCTGTCGGGCACGGGAGCCGCCATCGTGATGCTGTCACCGACTCTGCACGAGCCGAGCAGGGGCTACAAAGACCCCAGCGGATACAATCTAAAACTCGCCCAGTACGCCGACCTACTGCGAGACGTCAGCACGGATCGCGGGCTGCCGTTTATCGACTTGATTTCCGACCACGAAACTGGGTGGAAGTCGAACGGTGTTCACTACACGAAAGCCGGTTATTGGAAACTGGCGGGTCGTTTGGCCGACAAACTCGGCGCCGTCGAGAGCGATTGGGAAGTGGAGGTCGATGCGGCGGCGAAGACCGCGCACGCTGAGGGAGCTCTTGTCGGCAACCTGAAGACGACGAGCACGGGCGCCGCCTTTTCGGTTCTCGACCGGCAACTGCCTTACCCGAATCCGCCGGTCGAAGCGCGCACTCCGCTGCGTCGCGGCACGATTCGCGTCCAGGGACTGGCCGCCGGGAAGTACGAACTACAGATCGGCGAGCAGCCCATCTACACGGCCACCGCGGCGCAATGGGCTCGCGGCGTGCAACTCACCGATCGCGGCGGCGGCGGCCAATCCGCCGAACTGCACCGCCTGGTGCAGGAGAAGAGCACGTTGTTCTTTCATCGCTACCGGCCTCAAAACGAAACGTACCTGTTCCTGTTTCGCAAGCACGAGCAAGGGAACAACGCCGTCGAAATACCTCAGTTCGACCCGCTGATCGCGGCCGCCGAACAACGGGTGTTCCAATTGGCGCGGCCCCAGCCGCGATCGTTCCAATTGACTCGACTTCCTCAAACGACGCGAGAATGACAGGGAACCGTCACCCGCGCCATTCATTGACTTCCACTTCAAGCAGGGACGATCGAGCCATGTTGAATCGGCGCTTGCACCATCAACTCGTCCAACTCGCAGTGATGTACGTCGCGGTGACGCTTGTCGCGCGAGTGTCATTCGCACAACGCGACCTAAAGAACATCCCGCCGCCGGACGCCAAGCTCGAGCAAGCGACGTTCGTCGTACCCGAGGGCTTTGAAGTCAACTTGTTTGCGGCCGACCCGCAGATGGCCAAGCCGATCCAAATGAACTTCGACGCTCGGGGCCGGTTGTGGATCGCCAGTAGCGAAGTCTATCCGCACATCAAGCCCGGGCAGAAGGCGACCGATAAGATCCTCGTCCTCGAGGATGTCGATCGCGACGGAAAAGCCGAGAAGCTGAGCGTCTTCGCCGACGATCTCCTGATTCCCACCGGAGTATTGCCGGGCGACGGCGGGGCGTACGTCGTCAATAGCACCGAACTGCTTCACCTGCGCGACACCGACGGCGACGGCAAGTCGGACCGACGCCGCATCGTGCTGTCCGGTTTCGGCGCCGAGGATACGCATCACCTGCTGCACACGTTGCGATGGGGGCACGACGGCGCGCTGTACATGAACCAGTCGATCTACATCCACAGCCACGTCGAGACGCCCTACGGTGTTAAACGACTTAACGGCGGTGGTATCTGGCGCTATCAGCCCGACCAGCAGAAGTTGGAAATCGTCTGCCGCGGTTTCGTCAATCCGTGGGGACACCACACCGATTACTGGGGACAGTCGTTCGCGACCGACGGGGCGTACGGCGAGGGAGTCAACTACGTCTTCCCCGGCGCGGTCTACGTGACGGCTCCGGGAGCGAAACGACGCCTGCAAGGTCTCAATCCAGGCAGCCCCAAACACTGCGGACTCGAGATACTCAGCGGCCGCCATTTGCCTCCCGAATGGCGCGGCACGATGATCACGAATGACTTTCGAGCTCACCGTGTATGCCGTTTTGTCGTTTCTGAAAACGGAGCCGGCTACTCGTCGCGGCAAGAAGTAGAAGTGATCAAGTCGGACCATGTCGCGTTTCGGCCGATCGATGTGAAGATGGGCCCCGACGGGGCGATTTACATCGCCGACTGGTACAACCCGATCATCCAACACGGCGAAGTCGACTTTCGCGACGAGCGCCGCGACCACGTCCACGGCCGAATTTGGCGCGTCACCGCGAAAGATCGTCCACTGTTGAGGCATCCCGATCTGGTGGAGACCGGCGTGCCGCAATTGCTCAACCACCTCAAGGCGGAAGAGGACTGGGTGCGGCTGCACGCCAAGTTGCAGTTGAAGCGGCGAAACCACAAGAGGGTGCTCTCGTCGCTGGCGTCTTGGATGGAGCGACTGCCCGCCGACGACGCGCAGTACGAACATCATCTGCTCGAAGGTCTGTGGGTCCACGAAGCGCTCGGAGCCCCCAACTGGGATTTGCTCGATAGACTCTTCCGGTCCTCCGATCATCGCGTGCGGGCGGCGGCCGTCCGCGCCGTCGTGTGGTGGAGCGACCACGCGAACGACG
The DNA here is from genome assembly GCA_030748485.1 of Pirellulaceae bacterium. Classification (GTDB taxonomy): domain Bacteria; phylum Planctomycetota; class Planctomycetia; order Pirellulales; family Pirellulaceae; genus JASMLW01. The sequence continues at coordinate 3,982 of JASMLW010000524.1, read as the reverse complement.
ATGGCGACGCGCTCAATTACTTCCGCGCCGCCATCGAAGACGACCATCCCCGCGTCCGCCTGGAAGCTGTTCGCGGACTGTCGAGCATCCCGAGTACGGACGCGGCGAGGTTGGCGCTCAAAGCACTCAACCGTCCAATGGATCGATTCCTCGACTTCGCGTTGTGGCAAGCGATGCGAGATCTCGAGCCGATCTGGTTGGCGGAAGTGAGAACGGGGAAGTTGGACTTCGACGGCAACGTCGATCACCTCACTTTTGCGCTGCGTTCGGTGGAGTCGCCCGACGTCGTGCGGCCGCTGATTGAATTGCTCGGCAAGCGCCGCATCGCGGCCGATCGCCAGACGAGCGTTGTGGCCCTGGCGGCGTCGCTGGGCGAAGCCAATCAACTGCAGGCGCTGCTGGCCCATATCGCAGCACAATCAAAGGAAGCTCCGGAGATGGCGGCCGCCTCCTTGACCGCGCTGGTCGACACGGCGCGACCTCGCCGCATCGCGCCGCCCGCGCCCGGAAAACCCTTGGAGTCGCTGCTCGCCTCCAAATCGACGGCTCTCCAAGCCGCCGCGCTGCGCGCCGCCGGCGCGTGGAAGCAGGTTGCCTGGCAACCGCGACTGGACAAGACAGCACTGGACAAGGCGGCTCAACCCAACATACGTTCGGCGGCAATCGTGGGGCTCGGCTGGCTGGCCAATCCGGCTAGTGTGGAATCGCTGACGGCCGTCACCGAGAGCGGTGAAACGGCCGACCGAGTCGCGGCTGTCCGCGCGTTGACGGAGGCGAACCTGGAGCGAGCGGCGCTCCGCGCAGTCGCCGTCATCGGCGATCTGCCCAAGGGCGGTGATCCGCAAGCTCTGATCGCTCCGTTCCTGATCCGCAAGCGTGGACCTCAAACACTCACTCGGGCGCTGAAAGACCAGAAGTGGGACGCGGACAAAGGTCGGCTCGCCGTCCGCGCGGCTCAGCGAACGAGTCAGCCGAACGCCACACTGATCGCCGCCTTGCGAAAAACGGCCGGGTTGGCCGACGCCGGGTGGAAGTTGACCGACGACCTCTTGAAAGAACTGGTCGCGGAGGTCGCCGAGCGGGGAAACCCGACTCGCGGCGAAGCAATCTATCGTCGAGCTGAATTGCAGTGTGAGAAGTGCCACGCGATTGGAGGTTCCGGCGGCCGCGTCGGCCCCGACCTGGTCAGCGTGGGAGCCAGCGCTCAACTCGACTACCTCGTCGAATCGATGCTCGCGCCGGACAAAAAGGTCAAGGAAAACTTTCATTCGGTCGTCGTACAAACCGACGAAGGCAAGATCATCGCGGGAGTGCCATTGCGAAAGACCGCTGCCGAGTTGGTGCTTCGCGACGGCGAGGACCGCGAAGTAACGATCCCCGTCGACGCGATCGAGGAGCAGAAAGAGGGTCGCTCTTTGATGCCCGACGGTTCGGTCGACGCGCTGACGCGAGGCGAACTGGTCGATCTGATTTCGTTTCTGTCAAAGCTCGGCAAACTCGGCGACTTCGCAATCGGCAAGGAGCGCGTCGCCCGCACTTGGCGAGTGCTGCTGCCCACCCCGGCTGCAATGCACCGGATTCGCCGCACGAGTTTCGACACGGCCGCGAAAGAGGATCCGGCTTTCACGTACCTCAACGCCTACAGTACTGTGGCCGGTGACTTGCCCACCGCGAATCTGCCGTTTTTCAACGCGCCGACCTATGTGACTCGCAAGGATAGCGTGAAGACGGCGTTCGTGCGGACGGCTCTGGATGTCACCCAACCGGGTGTCGTCCGCCTTTCGATCGGTTCGACCGAGGGCTTGCTCGTCTGGATCGACGGCAAACCGACGCCCCCCAAAGAAAACCTCGACATCGCATTCGCCAAGGGTCGACATTCGGTGACGTTCGCCGTGGACGTCCTCGGCCGAAGCGAGCCGCTGCGTTTGGAATTGCTGGACGCGCCCGACTCGACCGCGCAGGCGGCGTTGGTCAAGGGAAAGTAGCCTGGGCGCTCAAGAGAGCAGCAGGCAGTTGGCTGCGGCGCTGGAGAGGAACTGGTCGAGCGGTCCCGCCAACGCTTGGCGGATGACGGCTTCGTCGGAGACCGGCGCGCCGTCTTGGCTGACCTGCAGCGACCCGTCTTGGACGAGTTCGACAAGATCGTCGATCATCTGCGCCCGGTCCCGCGTGCCATCGAGCAACGGTAGAACGTGTCGGCTCAGATCGTCGAGATTGGTCAGTTGATGCCTCAGATTGGTGACCCGATTGCCCTGGCCGGCCTGGTAACGAGCCAGCGCGGTGGTGCAGGGTTTCTCCTTGATCTTTGTCGTGTACGGAGACGGCAGAACGGATAGTTGAACATGCGCGGTCTCGAAACAGCGGAGCATCGGTTCGGCCAGTTTGGCCGTGTCGGCGCTGGCGCTGCCCGTATCGACGAGCACCGGCGCATCTGTAATCCGGGAACGGGCGACGCCGAGCAAGTCGGCGAAAGAAATCGCCACCGGATAAATCTCCGACATCTGCAACATCGCCGCCTTGACGATCGGCTCGGTCGTTTCCAGGGTCGTTTCCGCAGACGAGAACTTCGACTTCTCGGTCGAGCGGACATCGACTTCACCGACCGGCTTGGCGGTGGAGGAAATGTGCAGATCGAGCAATCGTTCGGCCTTGATCTGACGTTCCAGCACGACGTCTTGGTGACAGAGCAACGTTTGGCGGAACGTCCGATTGCGAACGAAGTCCATGTACTGCTCCATCTGGATTTCGTCGGAGGCGACACTGTGCAACATGGCCTGCACTTCTCGTGAGAAGTTGCGGATCGACATCACGCGAAAGTCGGCCTCGCCGACGTACTGAAGACCTTGAGCCGCCGCCCGTTCGGCGAATTGGTAGAAGTAGACCGGATCGTTAACCTCCTCCAGATGGTCGTGGTACAGATAGGCGTCCTCTTTGCCCAGCAACATTTCCAACTCGCGGTTGAGCAAGATGCCGTAAGGATCCTCCTTCGGCGTGGAGGCGGCCAGAAACTCCAGCAATGCGCGCGCTTGGCGGACCCGGTCCGTCGGGTTGGCGAACTCCTGCGCCCGATAGACCATCATGTCGCGAATCATGCCGCGCATCCGCCATCCCGGGTGCGTGTTGTAACTCACGTACGCAACGCCGAGCGGAGCCAAGTTTTGCTGGCAGATCTCCAGAATCTTGTCCTGGACATCGCGCGGCGCCCACGAGTAGACGCCGTGACACAAGATGTAGTCGAACTCACCTAACGACTCGTCGACATCGAGAATGTTGACGTGCCGAAGCTCGGCGTTTTCGAGTCCAATCTCGTCAATCGCCCGCTGCCCTTCTTCGACCTGGCGACTCGAGTAGTCGATGCCGACAAAAGTAGCGTCCGGCAATTGCTCCGCCATCGGCAACAAGTTCATGCCGGCCGCGCTGCCGATCTCCAACACGCGCGCCGTTCGCACATCGGGCGACTGCATGCCGAACAACGTGGCGATTGTCGCCAGGCGATCCGGATGCGTCTGAGGATACGGATAACTCGGATAGGGTACCGCGTCGTAGGAGTTCATTCGCCACAGCGCCTCGGCGTGCATTTAAGTGAAAGGAAACTTCCATCGTACCTCGCCGTAGGGCGGCCGGATCACTCAGATCGCGAGGCGGCTTCCAGCGTTTTGACGGCGAACGTCAGAATCGCTACAACCGGCCGATTCTGCGTGCGGATGAAGCGTTTTGACCATCCTCGGCCCGTTGGTTAGCGTCACGCCGGCCCGTTCACTTGAGATGCGCAGCGCGGCTGGCGGTGCGAGCGCTGGAGGGTGCGAGCGCAGGGAGCTCGAGTCACCGAGTGATGACCGCCCGCACCAGCGCGGCCGGGCTGACCTCGAGGTCCGGGTCGCCGAGATCGAATTCGACAATGCGGCCGAACACGTAGCCGGCTTCCATGCGAAAGCCGGCTCCACCGTTGTATTTCTTCTCGAGGCCGACGAAGACGCGGAAG
>JASMLW010000523.1 GCA_030748485.1 Pirellulaceae bacterium | reverse complement strand
TCTTTCGCCACAATCCGACAGTGACTTTGATGCGGACAACGGCGGACGAGAATCAGAAGTTGGGGGCGGAGATCGCGGCGAAGGCCGCCGCCGCCAGCGGCCCAACCGCCGTTCTACTGCCACTGCAAGGCGTCTCAGCAATCGACTGCGCAGGCCAGCCCTTCGACGATCCGGCCGCCCGCACGGCGCTGTTCGAATCCATTCGCAGCGGCAACTCCATCGAAGTCGAGGAACACGACTGCCACATCAACGACGAGTCTTTCGCCGACGCGGCGGCCGCCAAACTGCTCTCTATGATGAAGATGAAAGGGAATTGAGATGGCCATGTTTCCTCGCGATGACGTGCTCGCTCGATTGCGGGCGAAGGTCGCCGGCGGCCAACCGATTGTGGGCGGTGGAGCAGGCACGGGTATCAGCGCCAAGTTGTCCGAGGCGGGCGGCGTCGACTTGCTGGTGATCTACAACTCGGGCCGCTTTCGCATGGGCGGTCGCGGCTCGCTCTCCGGGATGATGCCCTACGGGGACGCCAACGGCATCGTGATGGAGATGGCGCAAGAGGTCATCCCGGTCGTCAAACGGACGCCCGTGCTGGCCGGCGTCTGCGGCACCGACCCGTTTCGCGTGATGCGGATCTTTCTCAAACAGGTCGACGCCGCCGGGTTCTCGGGCGTGCAGAATTTCCCCACAGTCGGTCTGATCGATGGCACGTTTCGCCAAAACCTCGAGGAGACCGACATGGGGTACGGTCACGAAGTCGACCTGATCCGCATCGCCCATGAAATGGGAATGTTGACGACACCTTATTGCTTCAACCCAGACGAGGCGGCCGCCATGGCGGAAGCCGGCGCGGATATCCTCATCCCGCACATGGGACTCACGACGAAGGGAGACATCGGCGCCCAGACCGCCGCCACACTCGAGGACTCGGCGCAAGCAGTCCAAGCCATGCACGACGCGGCCAAACGAATCAACTCGGAGATACTCGTCCTCTGCCACGGCGGACCGATTGCCGAGCCGGAGGACGCCCAGTACATCCTCGACAACACCGAAGGCGTCGTGGGCTTCTACGGAGCCAGCAGCATGGAGCGGCTTCCCGTCGAGCCGGCGATTACAGAGCGGGTGCGTGAGTTCACGCAGCTCAAGTTCTAAACGGACCGGCGACGTCGTTCCTGAAGCGACGATCAGCGTCAAACGCCCGCCCGCTACGTCTTGGCCCCCATGCCTTTGGTCAACGCCATGAAGGCCGCTTCCAGGTCGACCTCCTCCTCGCTGAACAGCCGCAACTGAAAACCGGCTTCGACAATCCGCGTGGCGAGCGGCGCAAAGTCATCGACGCCCTCCCCCAACGTGGCGACGATCTTCGCGTCATCGATGTCGACGCTGTCCACCATCTCGTCGTCAGACATCAGCTTGGCGGCTCCCTCCGTGTCGGACGCGACCTCGACGTGCAATACAATGCGTTCCCGCACCTGTCTCATCACGTCGGCCACTTCCGCGTTGACGTCCATCATGCCGCGGTCGATGATCCCCACCTTATTACAGATATCGGCCAGTTCGGGCAGGATGTGGCTCGACACGATGATCGTCTTGCCCATTTGCCCGAGTCGCCGCAGCAAGTTCCGCATCTCGATCCGCGCGCGGGGATCGAGTCCACTGAGCGGTTCGTCGAGCAGCAGGACTTGTGGATCGTGCAGCAGCACTCGCGCCAACCCCAGCCGCTGCGTTTGCCCTCGCGACAAGGTGTTGGCGAACGCGTCCCGTTTGAAATCCAGATCGACGACTTCAAGCATTTCGTTGCAGCGTTCGCGTCGCGCCGGACCGTTGATTCGATAAGCGGCCGCGAAGAACTCGAGATACTCGATCACCTTCATGTCGTCGTACACGCCAAAGAAGTCGGGCATGTAGCCGACCAGTCGCCGAATCTCCTTCGGCTTGGTGTAGATCGAGTAGTCGCACACGTACGCCTCACCCCAAGTCGGATTCAGCAGCGTGGCGATGATTCGCATCGTCGTCGTCTTGCCCGCGCCATTGGGACCGATGAAACCGAAGAGGTCTCCCTCGTCCAAATCCAGCTCAATCGAGCGGATGGCGAACATGTCACCGTACTTCTTTGTGAGGTCGACGGTTCTGATCATGCGTCAGGTTCTGTTCTGAATGGAGAGAAGAGGATGATGGGAATGATGGAATCGAAGTGGAATGATCGGGAGTTGGCGAGTCAGTTCGACAATGGGAGATTACTCGCTCTTACCGACGGGCAATACGGCTCGATAAAAAGTCCAATTGGAGCCGGCCAACGGCTCTCCGTTTCGTTGCAGACGGCAGGCCGCCCCGGCTGCTCGGCCCACCAGCACGGCGCGATCGAACTGCAAATGCGGACTCAGGTCGATTTGGTCGAGATAGCGGTTGGTGAGTTGGACGTATGATTCACCGCCCGACGATTCGTAAAACATCAGCATCTCGACGATGCGGGGAATGTCCTTGCTTGCCGCGTCCCACGGCGTCGATCGATAGGACGAATCGGCCAACAGCACGCGGCGTCGGGTCAGATGCCAATCGAGTTCGCGAGGTTCGGCCAGATCACTCAGTCGCACCGTCTCGCCGGCCGCCACCGGTTCGCGAATAGGATAGTAGAGTCCGTCGTGGACGATCGCCGCGTCGACAATCTCCACGCCGAACGGATTCACTAATTCGCCCCGCAGACGGGTCCCGCGTTTGCGGAGAGCCGACTGGGGCGGCTCCGTCATTCTCCACCAGCCTGCCGCGAGGCTCTTTGTCGAGCCGACTTGGATTGGCAGCGCGGTCAGCGAGCCCGTTCCAGCGTCGCCGCCGCCGGCCTGGTCAACGCTCACCATCGCGTAGGGCGTGTCGAACACGGCCGCCCGCGCTGTCGTGTTGATTCCTCCCAATCCCGCTCCGGGCAGGCCGTTCCAACTGAGCCATCTCTCCACTGCATCCGCAGCCGGCTCGATGGACAAGTCGAACGCCTGCGTGCGCGGGCTGTAAACATTCGCCAACGTCAACGCGCGAACCACTCCCGTCTCCGCGTCGATATCGACCAGGTCCACCTGATTGTGATGGACGTCCGTTCCCTTCAGCAGCCAGAAACAGGCGATCAGCGAAATCGAAAACACGGCGACGACGCCGACGAACGTCGCCCACGTCCATTCCATCCGCCTGACAAAACGCTTGAGGAAAAAATAATCGCCCGGCCCGATCAACAGGATGTACAGCACGAGGATCGCCGCGATCGGCGAGAACGCGATCGTCGACACTCCGCGATCGTCAAAGTTGTCCAGCGCGCTGCGCAGTTGTCCGGAAAGATCGTCAAACCCCATATGCGCTTCGATGCCGACTTTCTTTTCATCCAGACCAATATTCGACTCGGCGGTCGCGTTGAGCATACCGGCGAGCAGTTCTGTGCGGTTGGCCCACGTGTCGAAGGGCGGCTGATCCAAGTCAGCTGCGCAAAACGTGACAATGCCGAAGCCGTGGGGGTACCGCATCAAGATGTGGTCCTTGCCCTGACCGGCGGCGTTCTCAACGATCAGAGACCGCCCTCGCACTTGTTCGAATCGACTCATCGAAAACGGCCCGAGGCGTTCTTGAGCCCGCGTGTAACTTTCCAGCATCGCCGTTTGGCTCTGTCGAAACGATCCGGCGAACTCACCCGGGGCGAGCGCTCGCCACTGCGGCTTCTGTAGGAGTTGCTCGGTGTTCATGTTCGCGGAGACGATGAGACGGCCGCCCAATCTGACCCACATCTCCAGCGCCGCCAGTTGCTGGTCGTCGAATTGCAACGCGAGTTCGTCACTCGTGGAGACGACAAACCAATCGACTCCGCCGTAGCCGCTCCAATGCCGCGGAAACTCGCTCGGGTCCTTGACCGCAACGATCAGCGGTTTGCGCGACCATCTCGCGCGATTGCGCCGCAGTGCATCCTGAATGTCCAACTTCGGACCAACTCTCAGAATCAGTTCGCGAGTCGATTCAACGATTCCTCCACTGCGATCGAACACTCGACTGCCGCTGGCCTGTTCGCGTCCATCCTTCACGACGCTCGCCCGCAACACGCACTGCACGCGGCCGAGTTTGACGACCACATCGCGCGTCGCCGACTCGCCGCTCGCCAGATCAATCGCTTCGGGAGCCGTGTAAGCGCTCAACAAGCCATCGCTGTCCGGCGCGGTGATCCGCAGGCGGCCGGTCAGGGGCGCGTCGCCGGCGGTGACCTTGACGCGAACCGTTGTCGTGTGCCCCGCCTTGGCGACACCGGCGAATCCAACGCTGAGCTCAACCTGCGGCTCGACGGCGACTCCCGGCGAGGGATCCGCCAACAAGATCAAACCAAACAGCAGCGCGAACGGCCAAGCACGAGTGATGGAGCGGCTGGGACGCTGAGTTTCAGATGCAGATGGGTGGGGCACTTCGTGCTCCGATGAGTCGCCAGGGCGGTGGCGACATGCGCCCGGCCAACCGCTGTTTGCCAAGTATTTGTTTCCCAGGATAGTCTGAGCCGCACTTCGCTAGTATGGGTGGCGACGGCGAACCGTTCCCCACAATCCAGGCGGCGCCGCAGCCCATCAGATTGTAGGGGATTTGACGATTCGTCATGGCTTGCCTTCGCCCGGACAAATGCAGATCCATTGGCCGCAGCCGGGGCACCCCGATCCGTACTTTGACAGCAACGCTTCCGTCAGGTCAACATCGACCACGTTGGCGATCGTCGTCAGCCACGCGAGGACGTCCGCGAACTCCTCCTGTTGGTTCACCGGATCGCCTTCGCGCAACGCCGCCGCCAACTCACCCACCTCCTCCATGAGCCACATGAACGTGCCGTCGACGCCCCGCGCCCGATCCTTCTCAAGGTACATGTCGCGCATCCATTGCTGGAATTCGGCGACGGTGATGGATTGTTTCGGATCAGGCATCGACGGCGTGGGGAGTTAGAGAGATTCGCGATCTGCAGATGAGAAAGAGGCGCGTCGCTATGGAGGGAGAGATTTCAGCAATTCCTTCGCCGCCTCGTTTGCGGGGTCGATCTCGAGTAGTTCGTCCAAAGTGCGCCGCGCAATGGCCGGCCGTTCGTCAGCGATCTGCGCTTTGGCCAGTTCGAGTCGCCAGCGCGGCTCTCGAGGAGCCAACTGAACGGCCGTCTCGAACGCAGCCACTGCTCGCTTAGGTTTCTCGAGCGACGCGTACGCCGAACCGAGTGACGCGTGAACGGCCGCGTCCATTACGTTGATGTGCAGCGCTTGGTTCGCCCATTTGACGGCATTCTCGAAGTCCTTTGCGGCCAGCGCCAGTTGCGCCAACGACTTCCGGTAGACGGAGTTGTCGGGATCATCGCCGGACAATTCGGCGAGTTGCGTCTTTAGTTTGTCTCGATCTCCCGACCGCAAATAGACTCGCACCAACCCTTCGCGCCACGAGCGATCGGCGAAATGCTGCAAACCCGCGCCGTACAGTTCGGCGGCCCGATCCCAACTCCTCTGTTCGACAGCCAACAGAGCGGCCAACTTGAGCGAACGGGGCTCCGGCGCGTCGACGTCGATGCAATCGGCCAAGATCTCGCGAGCCCGCGCTTTGTCGCCAATCGAAATCTGCAGGCTGGCCAAAACGAAAGCCGCGAGCGAATGCCGCGGCGAGATCTTGCGGGCGTTCATCGCCGCCGCGCGGGCCGCCGGCTTCTGACCCCGGTCGAGATAAGCGGCGGCCAACCGCGCCTGGAGATCGGCGTTCTCGGGGTTGTCTCGCGCACTGCGGATCAACTCGGCGAACCGCACTTGAGCGACGTCCGCCGGAGACGGCCAACTGTCGACCAACTCCTTGACGTAGTCGCGGTAGCCTTGCTCGAAGTCGGACTCATCCACATTGAATTGAGATTTCAACGCCGCGGACGTCGATTGATTATCGGCGTAGGCGGCGAGCAACTTTCGCAGAGCATCGTCGCCGAAACGCGACACTAGATACTCCGCGTATACTTCAGCCTGGCAATAGGCCAGAGTCCAGTTCGAGCGATTGCCGGGGCGGATAAAGCCCATGTTGATGTTCTGCAGATTAAACAACTTGTCGTCGCCCGCCCGAGCCGACAACAGCAGCTCCCATTCACGCGGGCGACGGCGTCGCTCTTGGCGCACGGCGAGCGCTTCGGTGTACCAATGGGGAATGTTGAAGTGAGTCTGTTGCAGATTCACGACGTGCACAAACTCGTGCTTCAAAACATTCGCCCAATTAAAAGGCCGTCCGTCGTTGGGTGACGTCAAGGCGACCATTCTGCCCGCGCAAGCTCCAACCGTGCCGATGCTCGGCAACCCAACCATCCGCGCGCTGAACCAACTGTGCCCCGATGAATTCCTGGCTCGACTGAAGATCTCGATCAACGTCTTTTCCGGCGGCTCGAAACCCATAGCGGCGACGACTTCCCCGTACACTTGCTCCTCGAGGTAACGGGCCGCGTGCTGCGCCAATACGCCGTCTCGACCGCGGTCAAACTTCAGCACGAAGTGCTCTGTCTCCAACACGGCGTATCCCTGCAGAACGTCCAGAACTTCGAGCGTATTCTTGACGCGAACATTGAAGGGATCGAGCCGGAAAGATTCGTCGAGCACCTGTTTAGCTTGCGGCTCGTCGCCCAATCGCATGAGCAGCATGCCCAGCTTGCCCCTGACTCCCACCATCCGCGGAGACGATTCAATCGCCTGCTCGTAGTAGGCGGTCGCAAATGGGAAACGCCGCATGCGGTCGATCGCATCCGCGGCGGCGACGAAGAAGTGACCGCAGCGCGGGTTGCGTTCGGCCGCCGCGGTCGCCAACTTCTGCGCCCGCTCGCACTCGCCGTGCAGACCGTCCACCGCATGATACGCGGCGGCCAATCGGCCCAGCAGATGCTCATCGACTGGATTCAGCTTGCGCGCTTCTTCGAGCACCGATACGGCGGCGTGTGGATTGAGATCAACGAAGTGAGCATCCGCATCCAACAAGCGAGCGGCGAGCAGATTCGGATTGATCTCGAGCGCCCGTTCAATCGACTGTCGAGCGGCCTCCAAATTGAACGACTGCAACGCCATCTCAGCGCGCAAAGCGTGAATTTCGGCGGCGTTCGAGTTGATTGCCAGAGCGGCGTCGATATCGGCGGCCGCTTGACGCTTGTTGTACTTCGAAAGAAAGAGGCGCGCCGACTCCAATCGAGCTTGCCAGAATCCGGGCGTCTTCCGTTCGGCGGCGGGCAGCAACTCGTTGACAATGAGATTGAAGGACTGCGTGTCTCCCTTCCACTCGGCCAGTTGTACGGCGGCGCGAGCCGTCCACCGCAGCCGCTCGGCGTCGATCTGCTCGGCCGGCAACCGCGCGTACTCGTCGACCACCAACTGGTACTCTTTCTCCGCCTCGTCATCGCGCCCGGCGACCCGGTGCAACTCGCCCGCCAGCCAGCGAGCCAAGGCGTGTTTGGGGTCTTTCGCGACGGCTTGCTTAATCAGCGCTTCGGCCCGCGGATAATCTCCAACAGCGAATGCGCTCTTCGCCAATCGCACTGTAGGCTCGATCGAATCGCCGAATCGATCCTGGGCGGATTCCAGCAACTCGACCGCCTTGGACCGATTCCCCACCGCCAGGCGGCACCGCGCGGCGAGCACGGCGGCGTCCACCGAAGTCGCGGCGAACCTATCCAATTTCTCCTGCGACTCAGTGTAGCGACCGCGCTGAAACAACGATGCGCCGCTGGCCACTTCTTCGTCGACCGGCGTCTCCGTCTCCTGGCAACGAGCTGACGTGGCCGCAAGGTGATGAGCAACGACGATCAACACGATCATCGCCGCCATCCAAAGGCGAGCGGCGGCTCGGCGAATCTTCGTCGGTGTGTTCATGAGACCGGCGCCGCTTTCGACGCCACCTTGCTTTATTTGGCGTCAGCCATGTCTTGGAGCTGGATTGTGGCTCGAGTCTGCTCTTTTTCGAGAAACGCGCGGCCGTACTTCACGTTGACGTGATCCCACGGCAACTTGTCGTTGAGATCGTACGGACGGTGAAGGGCCGTTTCGACATCGACGCCGACGTCCGCAAGCGCTCCCCACCATCGATCGGCGTTGAAGTTCTCGGACCAACTATCCAATCGCGCGCCGCGCCGCCACGCCAACTCAATAACCTCGCCGATCCGACGGTCGCCGCGACTCAGTACACCTTCCAACAAACTCGTCTCGATGTCGTGACACTTGACGTGCACGCTACGAGCTCTCTTTCGATCGCGGAGATAGCGGTGAGCCCATTGGAAGTACTCGCGCGTTTGCATTCCGTTCCACTGGTAGGGCGTGTGGGCTTTGGGAACGAAATTCGAAACGCTGGCAGTCACTCGCGCGCGGCGGCCGCGGACCTCTTTGCCGATGTCGGCGATCGTCTCCGCCATGTCGATAATACCGTCGAGATCGACGGGTCGCTCTCCAGGCAGTCCGCACATGAAGTAGAGCTTCACGCTCTCGTAGTTATTCTGAAATGCGACGCGGCACCCTTCGTACAAGTCGTCGTTCTTGATCTTCTTGCGGATCTGTTCGCGCATGTCGTCGCGAGCGACCTCGGGAGCCAATGTCAAACTGGATCTGCGGTCGTTGCCGATCAACTCGGCGATGCTGCGGAGTTGGTCGTTGACGCGCAGACTGGGCACGGACACGTTCACGCCCAGCGGCTTGAACCGCTCTTTCAGTCGAGTGATCAGCTCTTCGAAATGAGGGTAGTCGCTGCTGGAGAGCGACAGCACCGAAATCTCGTTGTAGCCCGTGTTGAGATAGCTTTCCCACGCGCCCTCGACGATCGTGTCGACCGAGCGAATGCGGAGAGGGCGTTTGATGACCGTGCTTTGGCAAAAGCGGCACTGCCACGGACAGCCCCGCATGATCTCGATGGCGATCCGATCGTGCACGCACTCGACGTACGGCACAATGGGAGCCGTGGGCAGCGGGATGGCATCCAGGTCGGCGATCACCGCCGGCTCGATCGTTTCGGGGACATCAGAGCGCGTCCGCTGGAGCGCCGCCAGCCGCCCATCGACGTATTCCGGTTCGTAAAATCGCGGCGCGTAAGCGAATGGCAATTGCCTGGCCAGCTCAGCCAATCCCTCTTCGCGCTGACGACGTCCCGCCTCGCCCGACAAAACCGCTCCCGCCTGCTCCTTGATCTCGATCCAAGCGTCGCAGATTCGCGGCAAACTGGGCTCGCCGTCTCCGGTCGCGAAGATGTCGATGAAAGCCGCCATCGGCTCGGGGTTTTGAGCGCACGGTCCGCCCGCGATGATGAGTGGGTCGGCGAGAGTCCGTTGCTCACCACGCAACGGAATGCGCCCGAGGTCCAACATGGTGAGGACGTTGATCGAACCTATTTCGTATTGGAGCGAGAAGCCAATGACGTCGAAATCGGAAAGCGGCGTGTACGTCTCCAAACTGTAGAGCGGCAAATCAGCGTCGCGCAATCGCGTTTCCATATCGACCAACGGCGTAAATGCTCGCTCGCAAGCCCAATCCTCCCGAGAGTTCATCAACGAGTAAAGCACTTGCAAGCCATGGTGGCTCATCCCGATCGTGTAAGTATCGGGAAAGGCGAGACACAGCTTCCCCCGCAGGCGGCGGTGGTCCTTGAGGACGAGATTCAGTTCGCCGCCGATGTATTGCCCCGGCATGGTTACATCAGGAAGGATGCGCCGAACGAGTTGATCTTTGAATTGGAAATCGATCATGAGAGGCTTGCGGGGCGTACAGAAAACTCCAGCTGCCACCGTTTTGTCGAGCGAAGCAGCCAGTATGGCAAGAAAAAAGTCGATCGAACAGACCAAAGCCCGGTCACTTTTGCCGCCGAGGAGCCGCGTTTAGAATGCCACCCATTGAATGCCGCTGCGCTGTTGTGTTGGAGAATTGCGAATGCCGGATGCCGAGTTCAGAACCGTCGCGAGAGTTTCCGATATCGCCGAGGGGAACGGCGCCGCGTTCGCCGTCAACGGCCGCATGGTGGCCGTCTTCCTGCACCAGGGCGAGTACACGGCGATCGACGACCTGTGCCCCCACATGGGTGCCTCGCTCGCCGGCGGCGTGGTCGAAGATGGCATCGTCGCCTGTCCCTGGCACGCTTGGAGGTTCTGTGTCAAGGACGGCACGTGGTGCGACAATCCCACCATTGGCATCGACACCTTTGAAGTTCGCGTCGCGGGTGAGGAAATCCAAGTCAAGGTTCCCGATCGCGAGCCGCCCGCGCCGCCTCCCCAATCGACCAACTCGTCTCAATGATTCGAATGATTCGCCGCCCTCTTTAGTCGCCCCCATCGCCAGCAAAAAAGGTCGATCGTGAACGCTTTTCAACTGACTGGAAAAAGAGCTCTCGTCACGGGTGCGAGTAAGGGCATCGGTGTTGGACTCGCCCGCGGTCTGGCCGCGGCCGGAGCGGAACTGGTCGTCAACGCTCGCAATGCTGATGAATTGGAAACAACCGCCGCCAGGCTGCGGGAAGAGACGGGAGCCACGATTCACTGCGAGCCGTTCGACCTGTCAGCCGCCGACGAACTCGACTCGTTTCTCGGATCCGTCGTCGAACGGTGCGGACCGATCGATATCCTGATCAACAACGCCGGCCGAACTCATCGCGGCGCGGCGCACGAAATGCCGTTGGAGAAGTGGCGAGAGGTTCTCGATCTGAATCTGACGACGGTTTTCGCTTTGAGCCAAGCGTTCGCGAAACACCGCATGGCCGCCGGAGGCGGGGGGCGAATCATCAATGTCGGCTCGCTGATGTGCTCCACGACGCGGCCCAACAATACACCCTATGCGGCCTCCAAGGGTGGAGTCCTTTTGCTGACAAAGGCAATGGCCGTCGACTGGGCCGACCACGGGATTCGCGTCAACGCGATCGGCCCCGGCTACATCGACACGCCCCTCAACAAAGCTCTCGTGGACGATCCCGAGTTCAGCGACTGGGTCACGCAGCGCTGCCCGCTCGGACGGTGGGGAACGCCCGACGATCTCAGCGGGACCGTCGTGTTCCTCGCTTCACCGGCGTCCGAGTTCATCACCGGTCAGATCATCTACGTCGACGGCGGGTTCCTGGCGAGATTCTGAAGTCCGCCGACGCTACCGGACGGTGACTTCCAAAACCGATTTCGTCACGACCTCGATCTTCGTATCGCGAAACGGCCGTTCGGTCTTGATAGTCTGGTTGATCTTCGAATGAGCCAGTCGGCCTTGGCGCGAGTCGAACGAGATGGATCCGCTGGACTCGAATGAAGCCAGTCGAGTTTTCGATTTGGATTCGCTCTCCTTCACTTTCATCGTTCGTTTCACGTCGATCACCTGCCGTCCCTCGCTAACACCGCGGTAGGTGAACTGGTTGTCGATCGAGGCGTCGCCGATCGGCGAGGCGAATGCCTGGGCGGTCGTCCACGAGTCGCCGGCGGAGACCGGGTTCTCGGGCAGTTGGGCGGCGGCGTGGCGCAGCGTCTTGCTCATTCCCTCGCGGGAGAAGATGGCGCGGTACCGCGATTCTTTGGCGAAGTTCTCCATCGCTTTTTCCACCTCAGCGGACAACTGGACGTCAACCACTTCGCCGCGAGCGGACAATTTGAGATGAAACTTGGCGTCGACTAACGGCCGCAGAGCTTTCTCAATCGCGCGACCGGCGGCGTTGATCGGCTTCTTCTCGGTGTCGTACTCGACCGGCGGCTCTTTGGGCGTACGCGAAATGAACGACATCCGGCGAATCGACTGAGTCATTTGAGCGGCCCCGTCCTGGTCAACACCCACGACCTCCCAGTCCATTTCCAAATTCATCTGAAAGCCCATCGCCAACGGCTTGCGGTCAACGAAAGTTTCAGTGTCGATCGACTGAACCATCGCGACTCGCAGACGCTGTCCCTGTTCGAATCGCCACCTCAACAAGGTTTGCGCGGCGGTGGTTGGGACGTGGAGCAGCGAACACGCGACGACCGCAACAGCGATGACAACTCGACAATACATTCCACTCTCCTCCTGGTCCGGCGCGGCGGTCCGCTTTGCACCCTGCTCGGTCATTCTATGTCGCTGAGTACGCAGTTTGCACGCGAACTGTTACAGAATTCGAACAGGAGCGCTCACAAAGTGATCTCACCGCCCGGCTCAATGACGATCGGTGTCGCCATCGTGTCCTCCTGAACGCGCGCGGCCCAGTCGGCCGCATCCTGTTCGATCGGCGGCCAGGTGTTGTAATGCGCCGGAGCCACCATTTTTGGCCTGAGCAACTTGATCGCGAGAATCGAGTCGGCCGGACCCATCGTGTAGTGATCACCGATCGGCAGGACGGCCAGATCAATGCCCAGATCACCGATCAACTGCATGTCGGAAAAGAGCGCGGTGTCGCAGGCGAAATATATTTTGGCCGTGGGCAGCGAAATGACGAAGCCCGCCGGCTCGCCCCCGTACGATCCATCGGGAAGACCCGAACTGTGCAGCGCCGGCGTCATCTTCACCCGGCCGAACGGCAAATCGATTTCACCGCCCAGATTCATCCCGGTTACATTTTGCACGCCGTGCTTGTTTGTCAGCCACTCGGCAATTTCATGGATCGCGACCACGGCCGCGCCCGTGCGATTGGCGATCGCCGAAACGTCGGCGATGTGATCAAAGTGCCCATGCGAGACGAGAATGTGATCCGCCGCGACCTCCGCCGCTTTCACCGGAGCCGTCGGAGAGTCATCGAGAAACGGATCGAGCAGCACGCTGTGCTCATCAGTCGTGATTTGCCAGCTGCCGTGTCCAAGCCAGGTGATTGCCGTCATCGTCGGCTCCTTCGAGAATGGCGCGACTTCCGTCAGTCGCGTCCCAGGATGCGATTCATGTTGGTCTTGTACAACTCAACACCGGGCTGCCCATACGGATTGACGCCCAGCAGCCGCCCCTCGGCGACAGTCGCGATCATTAGCATTTGAAACAGCTCGCCGACCGTCGATTCGTCGATGCGCGGCAAGACGAGGTTTGTCGTGGGACGCCGGTCGTTCAACAACGCCTCGTTCACACCCTGTAAGGCGGCGGCCATCAGTTCCGGGCACGTGCGATCGGCCAGTGGCTGCAGCCCATCCTGTCGCCATGGAATGTCGCCGATCGGCAGCGGGTCGGTGCGCACCTCCTCGACCACCAGATTGGTAATCAGCTTGTCGAAAGCGCCTTGCTGGTGCTGTTGCGCGCGGGAGTGTAAGTCGCGAGTGTTGACGGTCGTGATCGGCGTGGGGCCTTTGCCCTGTTTGCCGAGACTCTCCGCCAACAGCTGGTCGTACCACAACCCAACCGATTCGAGCGCCTTCGACCACGTCGCCAAAACGCGGAGGGTCACATTCCTCTCAGAAAACAGTTGACTGACCGCCGCGTACCGCAACGGAATGTTCTCCCCCGCGTCCGCTGTTCTGAAGTGATCGTTCATACTGACGGCTCCCGTCAACATGGCGACGATGTCCAACCCCAGCAACGCGGCCGGCAGCAAGCCCACGGGCGTCAATACGGAAAACCGACCGCCCACTCCATCGGGCACGTAGAGGCAATCGTCAACTCCCATTTCAGTACACATCTGATGGAGCTTCCCACCCTCGCCCGTAATCGGCGCGAGCAGTCGGTTTGTTTGCTCCGCGTCGCCCTCGCAGGAAGAGTGCAGCGCGTTCAGGAACTGGCGGAACGCGGCGGCCGTTTCCAACGTCCCTCCGCTCTTGCTGATCACGACCAACGCCCAGCGCTGATCAATTGACTTTGCTGGAGCTCCTCGATCCAGGAGGTGCAGCAGTCCCTGCACGGCGTCGTTGTCAACGTTGTTGCCTTCAAAGTACATGCGCGGCCAGCCGGCCCTATCAGCCCGCGAGAGCTCATTGAAATAAGGCGGACAACAGGCCTCCATCATCGCCCGCGCGCCCATGTAGGAGCCGCCGATGCCGAGCACCACGACGCGATCGACCTGTTCGCGAAGCTCCGCCGCCTTGGACAAAATCTGACCGAGCTCGCTGCTGTCTCGGCGGGAGCCGTAGTCATTGAGCAAGCGCTCGGGGTATTCCAAAAAAGCGGCGTCCAGCGGTTGCTTCTCCGGCGGTGTCTCTCCCGATACGCAGAGTTGCGGGTCGACGACTGCGATGTCGTGACGGACTTGCTCGAGCTGTGGCGCGAGGTCGGCGAGATCCTGCCGGCTGATTCCCGTGTCCGCCAGAAATGCACCGCGCGGGTCGTAGCTAAGTTGAGGCATGGGTCACCGATGACGATGGTGGGAATTCGTGAGGCAAGGGTGTGGTGGGCTCGCGCGAAACTCGTAGCTCTCGTTCGAGTCAGCGCAGCTGGCAGGATATCAATTGAGTCGAGTTTGGGAAATCGGGCGTGCGGATCGCGATGGCGAGATAATTCTGTGACCT
Organism: Pirellulaceae bacterium; assembly: GCA_030748485.1. GTDB lineage: Bacteria > Planctomycetota > Planctomycetia > Pirellulales > Pirellulaceae > JASMLW01. Next base: position 1,962 of record JASMLW010000523.1, on the reverse strand, counting down.
CGGAAACACGTCGCAGACCGCCTCATTCCACTTTCCGTACCGATCTGCTACCAATGGTGATCGCCGCATTTCGAACGAGGAGACTGCGATGGCTCACGACGTCCACGACCTGACCCGAGACTTACAAACGTCCAACGATGCGAAGATCGTGATGTTGGTGGCGGACGGCTTGGGCGGCCTGCCGATGGACCCGGGTGGGAAGACCGAGTTGGAAACAGCCGCCACTCCGCACCTCGATCAGCTCGCCGCACGCGGGGTCCAGGGCGGCAGCATCCCCGTGCTGCCGGGAATCAGCCCGGGCAGCGGACCCGGTCATCTCGGTCTGTTCGGTTACGATCCGCTCAAGTACTTGATCGGCCGCGGCGCGTTGGAAGCGACCGGTATCGGCTTTGAGTTGCAGGACGGGGACGTCGCCATTCGTTGCAACTTCTGCAGCGTTGACGAATCGGGGCTGATCACCGACCGCCGCGCCGGCCGCATACCCACTGAGGAAAGCGCCCCGCTGGCGATCAGTTTGCGAGCGATCTCGATCGATGGCGTCGAAGTTTTCGTCGAACCGGTGAAGGAACATCGCTTTGTCGTCGTCTTCCGCGGCGAAGGACTGGAGGGCAACGTACGCGACACAGATCCCCAAGCGGTCGGAGTCGCCCCACTCGATCCAGTCGCCGACGACAGCGGCAGCGCGCGAACGGTGGAAGTTGCGAACGAGTTTCTGCGGCAAGCTAGAGAACTGTTGGCCGGTCAGCCGAAGGCGAACTTTCACACGATGCGGGGATTCGCCGCGAAACCTCACCTGCCTTCCTACCGCGAGGTGTACGGTCTACGAGCCGCGGCGATCGCCGTCTATCCGATGTACAAAGGTCTCGCCCGATTGGTCGGCATGGATATCGTTGGCGACGCCCAGACGTTGGATGAACAATTCGATGCGTTGGCCGAACACTGGGACGACTACGACTTCTTTTTCATTCACTTCAAGTACACCGACAGCACGGGCGAAGACGGCGATTTCGACGGGAAGGTGCAGCGCATCGAGCAATTGGACGCCATCATCCCGCGGCTCAACGAGTTGAACCCGGCGGTGACAATTGTTACGGGCGATCACAGCACGCCCAGCTACCTGAAGAACCACAGCTGGCATCCGGTGCCAACCCTGCTGGTCTCCGATTGCTGTCGCCCCGATCCGCTCACCGCGTTCAACGAATCGACGTGCATCGCCGGCGGACTCGGGCAATTCGAAGCCAAGTACTTGATGACTTTGGCGCTCTCGAACGCGGGGCGTCTGGGGAAGTTCGGCGCGTAGGAGACAGGGAGAATGACTAAGGACATGGAGAATGACTAAGGACTGAAGACTGAGGACGAGGGACTGAGATTCTGGGGAGACGCTCGAGCGACGTGCTGAAAGGAGGGGTCTGTCCTCCTTCGTCATTAGTCCTTCGTCATTCATTAGAGGGCATTTCAAAACCTTGTACGATGGCCTTCCAAGGCCGTCGATTTTGGAAATCCTCGGGAAACGACGGCCTTGGAAGGCCATCGTACGGCAAGAAATCGGTTTTGAAATGCGCTCTAGTCATTAGTCACTAGTCCCTAGTCATTCTCTTTGCCCCGAAGGGGCCGCAACATGTCAGCCCAGGGCAGAGCGCAGCGGCGCAGCCGCGAAGCGCCGCCCTGGGTACGGAAATCTCCCGACCCGTCGCCCTGAATGGGCACAATAATACCGATCAATCCCAAATGGAACGGTTGGGTGTCCCGGTTGATGGAGCAGTGGAGCGGGGCGACGCGAGTTTGGAACGCGGCCGCGCGGGGCGGCGCGAAAATGGAACGTTGGATGCCGCCGCCACGCCTGGTTCACCCGTGCTCAAGCACGGGCCTTTGCCGCCTGTGGCGGATTGGGGCGTAAACGCCCCTTGTCTATTGGAGCGGTGGCGCGGGGCGACGACTTGCGCCACGGTTATCTGCGCCGCG
>JASMLW010000522.1 GCA_030748485.1 Pirellulaceae bacterium | reverse complement strand
GGTCAGCGTGGTGCTGGTGCCGATGATGGTCGTGATGCTTCCGAGGATCGAGGCATAGCTCAGCGGGATCAGGAAGCGGCTCGCCGACAGCCCGTTTCGCCGGGCCCACTGGATGACGCTGGGAGTCATCATCGCCACCTTCGCCGCGCTCCGCGGTTGGCGGTGGGCGAACCGCATGTTCATCGTTTCGCTTGCAACGCATGGATTGATTCTGCTGATCGCTTGGAATCGCTGGTCGATCGCGCTGGCGACAACCGGCTCGCTAGCCTGCCTGACGATGTACCTGCGCCCACAGACTCGCGCGGCCTTGGCGACGGCCGGCGCGATCCTCTGCATCGCCTACCTAACAGTCGACGCCGGGTGGCGCGGAGCGGAACAAGTCGCCGCTCCGGTTGTGAAGTACGGCGCTCGCGGCCAAACCGCGGGCCAATTGAAAGACGCTTCCGGTCGTCGGCAACTCTGGGAAACGATGTGGCGATCGTACAGCGATTCGCCCTGGAAGGGGCACGGCTACTTTGTGACGTCATCGACGGGGGCGTTGGACATCTGGGGCCGCCGCACGAACTTCACCGCGCACAACATGTTCTTACAGGCGCTGGTCTCGACTGGACTGATTGGCTGCGCCCTGTTTTCGCTGGCGGTCGCCTGGACGGCCACTCGGATCGGAATCGCCACCTGGGCCGCAAACGCCAACGGCAGCCGCGAGTTGTTCGCCTTCTACCTGCTGATGGGAGCATGGCTGCTCGCCTGGGGAATCCTCAACGCCGGGTTACTCGGTCCTCTGCAACCTCTCTCGGTCGTCTTCGCTGTCGGAGTCGGCTTGGCCTTCGGACGGCTCGCGTGGGATCGCGAACAACAACTCATCGCGCTGGAGGCGGCCCAGTGAGAATCGTCGTCTGCCACAACTACTACGCGCAACGAGGCGGCGAAGACTGTTCGTTCGAGCAGGAGTCAGCGTCGCTCGAGCATCACGGGCACGAAGTCACGCGGTTCACGCTGCACAATCGCGATGTCGTGTCGGGCAGCCGACTGAAGACCGGTCTCCGCGCGGTCTGGAACCGGCCGGCCGCAACTCGTCTGGCGGCGATCCTCGCCGAGCACCAACCGGACATCGTTCACTTCACGAACACTTTTCCACAAATCTCCGCATCTTGTTACGCCGCGGCCCACCGCAGTTCGGCCGCCACCGTCCAAGCAGTTCGCAACTTTCGCTGGGTATGCCCCGGCGCGCAGCTGGCTCGACATGGACGGTCGTGCGAGCGCTGTCTGGGCTCCGCCATTCCTTGGTCGGGATTGCGCCACGGGTGTTATCGAGGGAGTCGCCTGGCGACGCTCGCCGTGACAGCGGCGACTTGGGCTCACCGCTGGGCGGGAGCCGTCCGCTACGCCGACGCATTTTACGCGCCCAGCGAATTCGCTCGCGAGAAGTTGATTGCCGGAGGTCTCCCGGCGGATCGGCTGCACGTGAAAGTGAACAGTTGCCCGAACGACGGTCGAATCGGAACCGGAGACGGGGGTTATGCGCTGTTTGTCGGTCGACTCTCGACCGAAAAAGGAATCGACGTGCTGCTCCGCTGCTGGAACGCATCGAACGGTCTTCCGCAACTCAAGATCGTCGGTGACGGTCCCTGCGGCGACATTGTCTCAGCGGCCGCCCGCGCGAACAACCGCATTCGTTGGCTCGGTCAACTCGAACAAAGCGCCGTGCTGGACTTGTTGGCCGGCGCTCGCATGCTGGTCTTCCCGGTGATTGGTCCGGAGACATTCGGTCGATCCATCGTCGAGGCGTTCAGTGTAGGCACGCCCGTCATCGCGACGAGCCTGGGGGCTCCGCCGGAGATCATCGCCCACGAACAGAACGGCCTGTTGATCGATCCAAACGACGCCGGACAACTGGCTCGCGCGGTCGACTCGTTGAACGAGTGCGACGAATCGCGCTACCGCGCATACCGCTTGGCCGCGCGTCGCGCGTATGTGGAACGGTACACCGAGTCGATCGGTTATCGGCAATTGATGTCGATCTACCAATCGGCTTTGGAGCACAAGCTGCGAAGCGCCGCGGGCTTTCCCCAAGTTGCAGGAGCCGACGAATGACGACCTGGCCCGTTAAGAAATCGCTGCTCGGCGTCGACATTTCAGTCGCCAACTACGACGAGGTGGTGGCGTCGGTGGCGGCCGCCGCCGAAAACCATACACCGGCCGTCGCGTCTTTCTTCGCCGTGCACCTCGTGGTGCTGGCGAGCCGCGACGCCGAGCTGCGGCGGATGGTCAATTCATTCGAGTTGATCGGACCCGACGGGCAACCTGTCCGCTGGGGACTCAACCTCTTGCATCGGGCCGGGCTGCGGCATCGAGTTTACGGTCCTCAGGCGATGTTGCGTATCTGCCGAGAAGCCGAGCGCCGCGGGCACGACATCTACCTGTACGGCGGAACTGAAACAACGCTGAGCAAATTGTGCGACCGGCTGACCGAAAAATTTCCCTCGCTGCGGATCGCCGGCGCCGAAGCTCCT
>JASMLW010000521.1 GCA_030748485.1 Pirellulaceae bacterium | reverse complement strand
GGTCGAGGAGGGGCCGCCCGGTGGAGCTGATGTGGCTATTCGCTTCACAGGTGACGACCACCTTGTCCTCGGTTCAATTGCGCAGAGGGTCGCCGTTGCGCTGCGCGATGTCAAAGGAACTGTCGATCACACATCGGATTTTCGGCCGGAGAACCCCGAACTAGTCATCGAGCCGAATCTGAATGTTCTGCCGTTTTACGGCATCAACAACCTGCAACTCTCCCAGACCGTCCAAACGGCGATCCACGGGGACACGACGATCGAGTTGAGTATGGGGGACGAGGACGTCATTCTGCGATTGCAAGCAGCCCCCAGGTATCGGGGCAGTCGGGGCGGCATTGAACGACTGATGATCGCTGGGCCCAGTGGACAACGGGCTCCGATCGGTGAACTGGCCCGCCTGCGCCGCACGCGCGGCGTGCACGCGGTGAACCGCTACGATCGCAAGCGAGCCGTGGTCGCCAAATGCGACGTCGAGGGAACGACCACGCCCGACGATGTGTTCGACGTGCTCAAATCGAAGATACTGCCCGAAATGGGATTTCGACCGGTGGTCGGCAACAAGATGACGTTCCTGGGGAAAGCCGGCGGCGATTTCGAGGGGGTCCGCGCTACGTTCACTGGGGAAAATGAGGAACGCGACGAGAATTTTGCGCATCTCCAAAACTGCATGGTCCTGGCCGTGCTGCTGATCTTCACGATCCTCGTCATCCAGTTCAACAGTTTTCGCCAGCCGTTTGTCGTCTTGATTACCGTGCCGCTGAGTTTTGTGGGAGTAATCGCTGGAATGTGGATGTCGAGTTTTCCGTTTAGTTTGGCGACATTCATCGGCCTGGTAAGTCTCAGTGGTATCGTCGTGAACGACGCCATCGTCGTCGTCGATTTCATCAACCAGGAATTGGCTCGAGGTAGACCGCTGCGCGACGCCATCGTCCGCGCCGGCGCGCATCGGTTGCGGCCGGTGATTCTGACAACAGTGACAACCATCGGCGGGCTCATGCCGCTGTTTCTCAATCTCTCCGGCGGCGCCGAATTCTGGCAACCTCTAACCGGCGCGATTGTCTTCGGGTTGATGTTCGCGACCGTTCTGACGTTGGTTGTCATTCCCGTGCTGTACAGCTTGGCCTACTCGTGGCGAGCGCCGTCGATCTTTCCGCTCGTGAACTGGCTCGGCGGCGCGTGGCGGCGAGTCAGGCGCGCGTGACGAACAGCTACATTCAGCCTAGGTAATTACAAGCCTGCCGGTCGAGTCTTCTGGACTGGCGCGCCTTCCCAGGGCGATCAAGCCGGCGCGTTGCGATCACGATGCGCCGCCCAATCCTTTTCTTATTTCCGGGCCGGTCGATACAATGACGGTCGGTTTCTGTTGCGGTAGTGGTCGAGTAAAACGCGTTGTTTTCGAGTCGCGCCGCAGACTCAACAAGAGGAAGTGTGGAAATGGCTGAGGGTACGATCAAGCACCTGACCGACAAGGGGTTCGGATTCATTGACACGGGAAAAGAGAAGGACGTCTTTTTCCACGCGTCGAATCTGGACGGAGTTCGCTATGAAGAACTCCACGAAGGTCAGTCGGTGTCGTACGAAGAGGGGACTGGCCCCAAGGGCCCGCGGGCGGAGAGCGTACGTCCCAACTAGCGACGCCCGTCGCGAGAACATCAGGAAGGCCGGCGAGCAATCGCCGGCCTTTCGCGTTCTTGCTCGACTCGACAGCACCACCGCCGGCTTCACTGAATCGGCGTCAGGTCGCCGTCACTGTGCGAGCGCTCGATCGACCGCTTTGCGGACTTCCTCGCCAATGTTGACGACGTAGGCTTCCTCGGGAATGGATACTTCATCGGCGAGCCGTTTGCATTCCGCCAAGAATGCGCGGAGCTCTTCGTCGCTCAGCTGAGCTTTGATTTGTCCCTCTTGGCCGGGCTCGGAGATCATGTCGACTAGACCATCGACCGTGGCCTTGGAGATCTTTCTCTCGATAACTCCCCGGGCGAGCCGCTGTACGGTGATCTTCGCCGCGGCCGCTTCTTCGTCGTTCAAACCAGATTGCGAGACGTACTGCTGTTCGAGGAATGTGACGACGGGAATTGACATGATCGGCGAACTGCTGATTTCCTGGACGATGTCCTTGAACTTCCGTTCGTCGATTTCACCGTTGTCGTACGCCTCGAAAACTCGCTCGACCTGGCCGCGAACGGCCGCCTTGTCTTGTTCATTGAGGTCGGAGGTTTCGACCGCTGTGACGATCGCCGTTTTGACGAGCCGGTGTGTGTTGGAGGCGACCCACCAGACCGAGCCGACTATGGCGACCCCGCTGAGGATGACGATTCCGAGGCAACCGATCAGACAGGTCGGCAACCAGACGTTCGAGCGTTTTTCGGCTGGTTGAGCCTTGGCGATGTCAGGGACGCTGTCGGAGTCGATGCCCAAGTGATTGCTCGTGGCGAGGCAGTGGGTGAATAACAATAACGCGGTGGGTGAATAACAATAACGGGTCCGACGCGGCGCGGGTCAAAAGTCTTCGTAACGGATGTCGAGCACTTCGAATCGCAACTTGCCTTTGGGCACTTCGATTTCGACTTGGTCGCCGACTTTCTTACCGACGAGTCCTTTGCCGATGGGGCTGGTAATCAAGTACCTGTTGGCGTCGTAGTCTTCATCGCCGGCTCCCACGAACGTGAACTCCTCCTCATCGCCGTAGTCCAAGTCGTTGACGACGACGGTGGCTCCAAAGGCGATTTCATCGCGTTTGATCGAACTCGGATCGACGATTTCGGCGCGCGACAACTTGTCGGCGAGCACGCCGATTTTTCGTTCCAGATGAGCCAATTGTTCGCGTTGACCTTTGTATTCCTGATTCTCTTTGAGGTCTCCCTCTTCACGAGCGGCGGCCACGCGCTCAGCGATTCTGGGGCGCTCCACGTTTTTCATTTCATCGAGGCGAGCTTTCTCGCGGTCGAATGCTTCGCGGGTCATGGGAACGGAATCGGGCATCCGTGGATCCTTATTCACAAAAAAAGTGCGACCACCCAAGGGAGGCCGCAGTGAATGTTCATTCGTGACCACTATTGTGTTCGCTGCCTGAATCGATGTAAAGATCGATCAGTCCGAACCGTCGAACGTCGTGTCCTCAGGCAGGTAGAGCAGCGCCCCGCACGACACGCAGAAGACGGCGTTTCCTTTCAGCATTTCGTTGCGCATCTGGATCGTCAACGTAAAGAAGCAGCCGCCGCAGACATCGCCTTCGACCGCCGCCAGCGCCTCGTCGCCGCGCACTTTGGCGATGCGATCGTAGTCGGCCTTGAAGTCAGCGGGCAGCAGTTTTTCGGCCGCCGCCAACTCCGCCTCGACTCGCGTCAATTCTCCTTGCAACACGCTGCTTTCGCTTTCGACCGACTGTCGTACTCGGCTCAGCTCAGCCTGCCGGTTCTGACTGGACTTGGTGTGGTTGTCCAGCGCGATTTGCAATTCATCAATTCTCTCCAGCGACTCGAGGATCTCATCCGAGAGCACGCTATTGGCTTGTTCATCGGCCGCCATTTGCTCTTTGAGAGCTTGGTATTCGCGGTTGCTCGCGGCCGTGTTCAGTTTCGCCTTCAGTTCGAGGATGCGATCTTCGCGCTGCTTCAGTTGCAGTTGCTTATCGTCCGATGCGACCCGGGCTCGCGTGAGAAGTTCTTTTGCCTCCGCCAGTTCCGTTTGAGCCTTGTCGACGCTCAATTCAGCCGCGCGAAGCTGGCGAGGACCTTTGTCCAGGCGTCCGCGGACATCAGAGAGTTGTCGGTGAATTCGGTGCAGTTCGCGGAGGGCGCTGGCGGTGATGGTCATGTACTCACGGACTCCTTCGCGCGGGCGTTGACAACGGGGTCGAGCAGATGGGGGCGCTGTGCAGAGCGGATTGACAAACGGCAAGTCTACGGTCTCGCGCGCGCTGCGCGAATCGGGTGGCGGCTGCCGACGGCGGCCGCCAGCTTGCGGTCGACGCACAAAAAAAGCCGCTGATCAGCAGACCAGCGGCTGGGTGGTTTTGTTCGCGGCGACAAGCCATGTCAGCTCGCCATGCCCCGCAAAAAGCCTTCGAGTTGCTGGCTGCGGACGGGATGTTGAAGCTTCCGGACGGCCTTGGCCTCGATCTGCCGGACCCGTTCGCGGGTGACTTTGAAAATCCGCCCGACCTCCTCCAAGGTGTACGTGTACCCATCACCCAATCCGTACCGCAGTCGGATGATCTCCCGCTCACGGTAGGTGAGTGTTTTGAGGAGGGAGTTGATTCGTTCCCGGAGGAGACCATTGTTTGCGTTGCTCACGGGGTTGTCGCACGCACCATCTTCGATGAACTCGCCAAAGCTGCAATCGTCGCCGTCGCCGACCGGGCGATCGAGACTGACCGGATGGCGGCCGATGTCGAGGACGCGGCGGACCTCGTCGACGTCGATGCCGGAGCGGTCGGCAATCTCCTCTGTTGTCGGCTCTCGCCGGGTTTCTTGCAAGAGGCTCTTTTGGATATTCCGCAACTTCGAGAGCACGTCGATCATGTGCACGGGAATTCGAATCGTCCGCGCCTGGTCGGCGATCGCGCGCGTGATCGCCTGGCGAATCCACCACGTGGCGTAGGTGGAAAACTTGAACCCGCGGCGGTATTCGTACTTGTCCACCGCCCGCATCAATCCCGTGTTGCCCTCCTGGATCAGGTCGAGGAAGCTGAGCCCGCGGTTGCGGTACTTCTTGGCGATCGAAACGACCAGCCGCAGGTTGCCGCTGGACAGCTGGCGCTTGACGTTTTCGTAGTCCTCAAACTGCCGCTCAATGATCTCGCAGCGCTTGAGCAGGCTCGTCGGGCTCTCTTGCGTGATCCTCATCAGATCGCGCAACTCGTACCGCAGGTTGGCTCGCTCCTCCTGGTGGGGGGCGTCCCCGAGCACTTCCAGCCGCGCCCGAATGTCGACCATGCGACGGGAGAATTCCTCCAACTGGTGCATCAGCGGCTGAATTCGTCGAGTTCGGAGGCTGAGTTCCTCGACGAGCTGAAGGCACTTGTGACGCGTGCGGAGGAAGCTGAGCCGGGCTGCGCTGCGGCGGGACGGCGAAGTCGACTTGCGAATCAGCAACTCGAAGTTCTCGCGGTTGTGACTGAGCAGATGATCCAAGGTCCGCAAGTTGTGCGGCATCCTCGCCATGATCTGCTCTTTCGTCAGCCGCTCGGTGAGTGAGACTTTGATGGTGCGGTCAAACGGCAATTCGCCGCGGTGCACTTTCTTCAGCGTCTCGACGGTCGCCCGCATCGCGTATTCACAGCCCAGCACACTGCGCCGGAATCGCCGCCGCGTGACCTCAATCTTTTTGGCGAGCGAGATTTCCTCCT
>JASMLW010000520.1 GCA_030748485.1 Pirellulaceae bacterium | reverse complement strand
TCCCATTCTCACGTGGCTCCGCGCCATCGTGTCCCACTCGCGTCGCCCCGCGCCATCGCGTTCCACACTCGCCGCGCCGACCAGGGGCGTTTACGCCCCATTCCGCCGCAGGCGGCATAGGCCCGTGCTTGAGCACGGGTGTACCAGGCGTTCCAGCGGCAACCAACGCTCCATTCTCGCGTCGCCCCGCGCCATCGCGTTCCATACTCGCGTCGCCCCGCGCCAACGCTCCACTCTCGCGTCGCCCCGCGCCATCGCGTTCCATTCTCGCGTCGCCCCGCGCATCGCGTTCCACCCTCGCCGCGCACGACCAGGGGCGTTTACGCCCCATTCCGCCGCAGGCGGCATAGGCCCGTGCTTGAGCATGATCGTACAAGGTTTTGAAACAGCCTCTAGTCATTCATCACCCTCAACCGCTACCACCGGACTTGCTGAAAAAAATTCCCGCCGCCCGTCTGCAGAAACAGATCTAAGATATAGAGGTAACTCTTTCAGACGAGCAGGCGATGCAGATTTCCGCAATCACTGGATTCAGCCCGGCAGTGGCCAGCGTCATCTCGGCGCAGCAGGCGGCCGTCCAGAACCAGATCGCCTACGCTGTGCAGGCGAAAGTCGCCGAGAGCGTTCAACAACAGGGCGAAACGGTCATCCGCCTGATCGACGCCGCCGTCGGCAAGAACAAGACTCCCGGTTCCGGCGAGAACTTCGACGCCACCGCCTAACCGCCCAGCGGCCGGTGGCCGCTGGGAATGACTAGGTTCTAGTGACTAGAGGCGGTTTCAAAACCTTGTACGATGGCCTTCCAAGGCCGTCGATTTTGGAAATCCTCGGGAAACGACGGCCTTGGAAGGCCATCGTACGGCAAGACATCGGTTTTGAAATGCGCTCTAGCGACTAGGGACCAAGGCCTAGGGAGCTCAGCTTAGTTATTCCCCAGGATTTCTCGCTTTCGCTGCACGTAGTCGTGGATCACGAACCGATCGAGGTCTCGACCCGCTGTGAAGATGACGCGGCCCTCGGTCGTTTCGGCCAGGCGGTAAGCGAAGCGAATGTCCTCTTCCGACTGTGACCAACTCGGGACGAGGAACAGATTGATGGTGATGTTCTCGCGCTGGCACATCAGCGCCTCGCGCATCGTCGCCGACTCCGTCCGCGGATGCGGGGGGTAGAGCAAATACAACCACTCGTCTTCAAAGTGAGCGGTTGGCAGCCCGTCGGTGATGAGGATGACTTGCCGATTGGGAGTATCGACAGACGCCAATCGACGACGAGCCTGCTGCAGTCCGTGTTGAATATTGGTGAAGTGCGGCGGAATCATGTACTCGCTGACGTCCTCGCGGCTCATATCGACTTTCAACTGCACCACCGGATCGGTGATCGTCACCGGCTTCGGCATCAACTCGACGATTTGCCCAGCCGCGCAGATCCGCGCGAAGCTGAACATCTCGATGAAGTGCAGGTAGTCGCCCGGGTATTCGCCGCGGATGAGGCCGTCGAGAGCGAGCGCCATTCGTTTGACGTTAATGTACTGGCCGTCGTAGCGCATCGATCCGCTCATGTCCATGATGACCACGGTCGCGCACTTCGGCGTGTTGCGAGTTCGGTGGACGACGATGTCTTCGGGCCGCATCCTCAGCGGCTCGGCGAGCGACTCGCGCCGCAACATCGCATTGATCAAGGACTGGGGGATGTCCATTTGCGCGACCGAATCACCGAACTCGTATGGCTTGGTCCTCTGCAACTCGACGGCGCCTTCTCCCTCGACTTCGTTCTGGTGCCGCCCTGTGCGGGAGGCCTGGAGGTCGCTGAAAATGCGTTCGAGCAGTTTTCCTTGAAAGATCCGATAGGCCTGCGGCGTCAGCTGGTAAGCGCCTTGCTCTTGCTGCAGGCCTTGTTGCTCAGCCATCTCGCGAACGTAGTCTTCCACCATCTGCTGCAGTTGCTGGAGTCGTTCGATATCACCCGGTTCGGTGAATTCGGCGAGCGCTTCAAGATCGACCACCGCGATCTGCGCCGTCTCGGCGGCCCGCTTGAGTTGCTCGAGGAGCTCGTCGATTTTTTCGAGTTCCTCTTTCACTTGCAGCGCCTGATTGACGGTCAACGGCTGCCGCCCGGTGAAGTAGTACTTGGCCGCGAGCTCCTCGATTTGGTACTTGTCGCCGAGCCGATCGGTCAGTTGCACGAGTTGCCGGGCGAACTTCGACCGATCGTCATCGACCTCGTACCAAAGCCGCTCGAAGTCATATATCTGCTCGTCTTCAAAGGCCTGTTCAAAACGTCGCCGCAGGTCGGGCGGAGGTTCGATGGCGGAGCCCATCTGGTGATATGCATCCCCCGCAATGCGGAGCACGCGGTCTGTTTCGTACCTGGCGAGAATCTTGCGCTTGCGTTCTTCCAGCAATGCGATCAAGGCGTCGATGCTCGGTCCAAACCCGGAAATCTGGCTCGGGTCGATGCGAACGGCCCGGGCCAGTTCCTCTTCCGTCAACTCCCGTCGCCCGCCGAACATCAGCATGTGCTCCAGCGCCGGCGAGACTAGATCGGGCGGAGGTTGTGTTGGACTGGGGAAGCTCTTGGGATCAAAAGCCTGGTAGGTGTGGATGACCCCGCCGCGATGTGATTTCGAATCGGACATAGATGTCGCCATCTTCCTCTTGCCGAACAGCCGACGCCCACATTCTAACCACATCCGCCGGGCGGCCGCCGTCAATCAGTCACAGAACGGTTAGTCGATCTGGTACGTGATGTTGCCGTGGTGCTGTGAACGCGAGATCCGATCCGTCGCGTACAGTCCGGCGAGTACAAACTCGACACAGGATGCGCGGACCGCGTCGCCCGTCGCCACATTTACCTCGAACGCCTTCTCCCAAACCGGCGGCACGCGCTGCAGTCGCTCGGCGTAACATGAGGAGGGAAGCATATCGCCCACCTCGATCTTGACTCCTTTGCCGAAAATCTCGCTGATCTCCGCCAACCCATGGCGGTCGACATATTCCTCGAACACGGTGGCGATTGCTTCGGCAATCACCGCATCGAGCACCTGGCGTTCATTCATCTGGTGGCTACCCATGAGGTCGAGTTCCAGCTTGCCGAGCGAAGACGAGTAGAGGTGGCCGAGATCTGAAACCCGCGGAGCCGCCGGGTTCTCACCCAACACGATCGCCCGCCGTCTGGCACTGGCGACCATCGTGCGATAATTGGCGATGCTGAACCGCGCGCTCACACCCGATTGGTGATCGACGTAGCGCGACTCGCGCGCTTGGATCGTAACCTGCTCGACAACGTCCTTCATGAACAGCGGCACTTGAACGGGGAAGTCGCCGTCCAAGTCGATTCCCGCCTCCTGCTCGCAGATTTGGATTCCCAAGTCGCGGGAGCGCGGATAGTGCGTATGGACGATCGATCCGATGCGGTCTTTGAGTTGCGGGATCACCTTCCCGCTGCGATTGTATGTCGATGGGTTCGCTGAGAAGAGCAGCAGGACGTCGATATCGAAGCGCACCGGGTATCCCCGAATCTGCACATCGCGTTCTTCGAGGATGTTGAACATGCCCACCTGCACCAGCTCATCCAACTCGGGCAGTTCGTTCATGGCGAACACGCCTCGGTGCATGCGCGGGATGAGTCCGAAGTGCAACGCCTCTTCGGTCGCCATGCTGACGCCGCCAGCCAACTTGGCCGGGTCGATCTCGCCGATGATGTCGGCGAACTTCGTACCCGGCGACAGCCGTTCGGCGTAGCGGTCTTCGCGGTCCCACCAACCGATCGGGACATCCTGCGGATCGCATTCACCGACAACGCGCTTCCCCACCGAGCTGATCGGATTGAGCGGGTCGTCGTGAAATGGGATGTCGGGAACGTCGATGAATGGGATCACCTCGTCCAGAAATCCGATCAACGCCCGCATCAAACGGCTCTTCGCCTGTCCTTTCTCACCGAGGAACAACATGTCGTGCCCGGAAAGCAGGGCGACGTTGATCTCGGGGATCACCGTATCCTCGTAACCCACGACGCCGGGGTAGAGATCGTCACCCCGCTTTAGCGCGGCGGTGAAGTTGTCGTAGATCTCTTGCTTGACCGTCTGGGAACGCCAACCACTCTCGAGAAGATCGTGTAAATTGTCGGGCCGCGGCGCAGAGGATTGGTTCATGTGTCGAAAATGTTCAGTGTGAGCTGTGATCGTCGAATCAAACTTGCGCTTTGTACTGGTTCCAAGTGATGTGGGCCTGACCTTGATGATGAGCTTCATGCCAATTCAAGATGTTCATCACGGTGAGCAATGACAGTTCCCGATTTCCGGCGGGATGCACATAGACTATCTCGTCCAACTGGTCGATCGAGAATTGGCCGAGCGTCGCCAGGTACGCTCCGCGGCCGGCGTCGAGCACTTGCCGGATCTCGTCAGGGCTGGGCGGATTGTCGTCCGGTGTGCTGCCGCCTCGAAACCGTTCCCACCATTGTTGCATCTGCGGCTCTTTGTCGGGCGCCAGCCGTTCGGTCGCAAATATCTCCTCGCTGACGCCGATGTGCATCAGTTGCCAACCGATGTGAGCCCGTTCGGGGTGGGGTCGCCAACCGAGCGCGACGGCGGGCTGTGGGTGCTCCTCGATCTGTTCCAGCAATCCCAATGTGCGACCACGATTGAATTCGTACTGTTGTCGAATCGTTGCAAAGACGTCCATCAGTTGCTCCGGAAAGCGAACGGGAAGACTAGGGCGGGGCGGCACGTGGGTGGCGGGTCGGATCGCCGGCGTCAATTCGAGTTGGGGTCAACGACGCGGCCCCGCCAGTCTAAACCGGCGAGCGAACGGTCGTCAATTTCCTGCACACGGAGGTGCAAAGAGTCTGCGCGGGAAACAAAGCGCAGCAGGTAGCCGCTCCGAGACGAACTAGGCGGCTTGATTGTCGGCGGCGGCGACCTGTTCAATCACCTGCCGCTCCCAGTCGTCCAGATCCTCGAGCGGGGGTAGCCGCAGCGGAGGTCGTTGGTCGGCGGCGACGTGATCGCCGAGAAAATTCGCTCGCAGTTTTCCCCACGGCGTCGGCTTGGGCAAGTCGAGAAGTTCGACGACGCGATCGAGGGCGTCGTCGGCGAGTAGTTCGGCGAGCGTCAAAGTGGCGACACGCCCGGCCCCCGCGTCGCTCAAGCGAGCCGCGAAGGATTGTTGCCGTCGATGGATTTCCAAACAGTACCAATAGCAAAGTTGATAGTCGTTTAGTTGTCTCCAGTCGAGCAATGGCAGGACGCCTGGATCGTCAGGACTCAAGTAGCGGAGCATGCCTTGAGGCGTGCGGCCGGGAATCGTGTCGAACCGAAACATGCTCGTCGCCGCATCGCGGTGTGGACGGGAGAGCAGCAACAGATCGAACGGCAGCCCCATCTCCAGCGCCGGTTCAAAGAACCCTTGACAAAACAAGTGACTCGTCTCGATGTAGATCGCCTCGCGATGGCGAGCGATGGCGGGGAACTTCTGCTCGATGAGAAACTCGCGAGCTCGTTCCGGGGCGTGCTGAGCATCCCGCATGGCGTCGGCGGAATCGGGCTCCGGATCATGCAGCGAAGCGACGCCCGGCGCCATGCTCAGCAGTCTCGCCAAGCGATCTTCCCCGCAACACCCCGTCGAAACGGTGAATACCAAGCGTTTGCCGATGCCCGCGGCGGCCGATCCTGTCATGAATGCACTTTCTCCGCGGCTCGACGAGTGCGCACTCCCGAACGGGACTTGCGCGTGGGAGGGTACGTAATTGAGCGACGAAGTGTCAAGACCAACAGGCTCATACACGCACGACGGCAGCCGCGACTCCGAGCCGGCTCGCCCCTCAAACTGGGCTACGCCATCGCAACCAGTTCATCGCCAGTCCTCAACGGTTCTTGCTGAGCGAAGCGACGTCAGTGGCTTTGTGTGAGATTCTTTAAATCGCACACGAAGCCACAAAGGCACGAGGATCGTGACAGACGGACGATGGTCGAGGAGACCTTCTTGGTGTCCTGGCGGCTTTGTGTGAGATTCTTTTGAATCCTCCCAGTGTCGCGCGATGTCCTCGCCGAGCTGGCGCGGGCGACTTAGGCCTTGCGCCCCAGCATCCAGTCGAGCGCGTCGGAGGTTTGGTGCAGCAGCGCTTCGGGATAGTGATTGAAGGGATGGAAGTACTCGAACGTGAGGTAACCCCGGTAGCCGACTTTCTCCAGCGCCTCGATCACGGCCGGCCAGTTCGTCGTGCCGTCGAGTAACGTGCGGAACGTGTGCAGATTGAATTCCTGCGTCCGCTTGTCCCACTCTTTGAAGTGAATGTTGCGGATTCGCTTGCCGAGGATCGGCACCCAGTGCTCGGGGAACTGGTAGTGCATGATGTTGCCCGTGTCGAAGTGCACCTGAACGTGTTCGCTCTCGAAGCTGTCGACAAACTCCACCATCTCCTGGGGGCTGAAGAGAAACCCGTTCGCAAAGATGTTCTCCATATTCAAGTAGACGCCCGCTTTCTTAGCGGCCGGCAACAAGTCGCGAACAGCCTGCCTGGCTCGCCGATCGCAAACATCGTTGGGTACGGGATCAAAGTCTTCGATCCACGGCGCGTAAACGGCGCCGGGCACGACGAGCAGATTCTCGATCTCCAAGAGTCGCGTCGCTGCGATCATCTTCTCGGCCAACTCCATGCCCTTGGCGCGGCGGGCGTCGTCGTTGTGGGTCAGCGAGTAAGGCCAGAAAAGGAAAGAGCAGACACCGCTGATCTCGATCCCGATCTGTTTGGCCAGACGGCCGATTTCGCGGATTTCGGCAGCCGACGATTCCGCCGAAAACTCGCCTTCGAGCGCGAAGTTGATCTCGACCCCGTCAAACCCGGCGTCCTTCGCCAACTCGAGACTTTCTCGCAACGTCCACTGGTCGGGGTAGGGGAAAGCCCACATGTTGATCGACTTCTTCATGTCGATCTTCTTCCGCGGCAAGCGAGCGCGCTTGCGGGCCGGCTTGGCGTCGTCCTCGGACGCCAGCCCCTGCGCGGCCAGAAAAGTCGATCCAAACGCAGCCGTGTAGGCCAAGAGTTCGCGACGATCCAGGTGGCTCTTGTGCAATTCACTCACGATGCGTACTCCGGAAATGTGATGGCGTAAATCGAATCGACAAACGGTCGCGCACCCTGGGAAGAAGAGGCGACGGTCTGCATTCTATGGACCGTCGCACCGCCGTGCGAGGCGCAGCTGAATTCACCAGAATTCCCGACCGGCCGTGGGACAAAGGGAATTCTGGCGAATTCCACTACGCGCGCGCCAGGTCGTTACGTAGTGGACTTCGCCAGAAGTCCGGCTCGGAATTGCGGCTGACGATTAGACTGAAGCAGGGACTTCTGGCGAATTCCACTACGGATCGGCGGCGGGAATTACGCTGACTTGCGCAACTCGGTTTGGTGCAGGCGCTGATAGACGTCGCATTTGGCGAGCAGTTCGTTGTGCTTGCCCGTCGCGACAACCAGTCCTTCGTCCATAACGACGATCATGTCGGCGTCGACTACCGTTCGCATCCGATGCGTGATGAATAGCACCGTGCGGTTGGCGCTGAACTCGTCGATCGCCTGCTGAATCAGGTGTTCACTCTCCTGATCCACTTGGCTGGTCGCTTCGTCGAGAATCAGAATGTCCGGGTCGCGGAGGAACGCGCGAGCCAAAGCCAACCGCTGCCGCTGCCCGCCCGAGAGTCGCTTGCCTCCCTCGCCGACGTTCGTCTTGTAGCCGTCCTCCAACCCGTTGATGAAGCGATCGGCGTGAGCTCGTTCGGCCGCCGCCACAACCGCCTCCTTTGACGCGTGCGGCGAGCCGTAGCGGATGTTCGCTTCGATCGTATCGTCGAACAACCACGTTTGTTGAGTCACCAGGCCGATGCGACGGCGGAGGTCGCGGACGCGAGCGTCGTCGACACTCACATCGCCCCAACAGACCGAGCCGCTCTGCGGGTCGTAAAAACGCAGAACCAGATTGAGCAGAGTGCTCTTGCCGCAACCGTTCGGGCCGACGATGGCGACCGACTGGCCGTGCGGCACCACCAGGTTGACGCCTCGCAGGACGGGCTCGTCGGCTCGATAGTGGAAATGGACATCGTCGAAAACCAGTTCGCTCGGTTCCGTGGGGAGCTCTTTCGGTTGGGCCGGATCGGTGATCTTCGGTTCTCGATCCAATAGCGGGTAGACGCGATCCGCCGCCGCAGCCGCGCTCTGCAGCTGATTGAAGACGTCCGCCAGCTTGCGCACCGGATCGCTCGTGCCGATGAGAAAGCCGTAGAACAACATGATCGACCCGAGCGAGAACGGCCGGCTCGCCATGGGAACTCCGAACAACGTCGTCTGCTCCGAGAGCACCAGGTAGCCGCCGGCCAGCAACGACAAACAGATCACTCCGACGCCCAGCATCTCGTTGTTGGCTCGCGTCAACGACCCGTAGTACGTGATCCGCATCTTCTTGTGGTAGAGCTCTTTCGCCGTCTTCGAGAACCGCGACCGCTCCATCCGCTCCATCGTGTAGGCCTTCACGACCTTGATTCCGCTGAACGATTCGGAGAGCCGATTGTAGATCTGCGCCATCTCCTCCAGAGCGCGGCGGTTGGCTCGTTTGATCGATTTCGCCAGACTGTACATCACCAACAGGCAAACCGGCGCAATCAATAGTGAGAAGACGAGCAACTGCCAGCTGATCATCGCCGCGCCGATGATACAGACCGTCATCTTCAGCGGTTCGCGCAGCGTCTTGCCCAACAACACGGCCACGCCGGCCGTGATGACGCCGACGTCGTTCGTGAAACGACTCATCAGCGCGCCCGTGCTGCGTTCGTCAAACGAACTCAATTCCATTTGCAGAGTGCGGCGGAAAAACTGATTCCGCAAGTCGAGTGTGGTGAGCTCGGTGACGCGAGCGACCAGAAAGATATTCCACGCCAAAAACACGCACTTGATCACCGTGCCGGCAAACAGCAACCCGACGATCAACAGCAGAGCGTGAAACGGCCGGTGGGGGAGGGCGGAGAGCAACTTCGGTTCGATCGCTCGCAGCTGACCGACGAGCCCGCGATGAACGGCCAGTCGACTCCGCTGAATCACCAGGTCGACTTGCCCAAACCAACCAGGTCGCGGCGCCGCTAGAATCTCGATCGTCTGGCGAGCGACCGCCGACTCGTGATCTGACAGACCCTGCTCGACGCCCTCGATTCCGCCCCGAACTTCATTGCGGAGGGACTTCTTCTGAAAGACGACTTCGATGACCGGATAGACAGCTCCGATATTCGCGCCCCACAGAAGGGCGACTACGAGGGACGTGGCCGCGACCCCCATGAGTGTCAGCCGCCGCCGCAACGAGAGGCGAACGGCGCGCGCGAAATACTTCATTGCAGCTCCATCCTTGGCACTGAGTCCCGCGCGTCGAGACGAACGGGAGGGCGGATTTTCTATCACAACCGGCCGAATTCACCAATAGAAGCCGTTCACACTGGGGCGTCTGGCGGAAGCTGGAGAGGCGACTCGCCGCATCAATCGTTGTCAGCCAGCGGAATCTCGGCTGAAATGCTGGCGCCGTTTCCCGGCGACGACTGAATCTCAGCCGAGCCGCCCAGCAGCTCGGCGCGCTCCAGAATGCCGGTCAGTCCATGTCGGTTGGGCGTCACCGACTCGGGATCAAACCCGCTGCCGTCGTCGCTCACCCCCACTTGAAGCGATCCTTCCCGGCACCGCAAGGCGATCGTAACCACCTTGGCTCGCCCGTGGCGCCAAGCGTTGGTGACGCACTCCTGCACGATGCGGTAGACGGTCGTCTCGACCGCATTCTCCAACTCGGGCAACTCGTCGGGCGCTTTCAACTCGATCTCAGCTTGGGTCGCCGAAGAGACTTCGAAGGCGAGATTCCCCAGCGCGGGCAACAGTCCGTGTTCCTCCAGAATGGGAGGCCGGAGCCCGTTGATCAGCGCGCGAGCCTCGGCGAGCCCATCGCGCAACAGACGGATCGCTTTCTGGAGATTCTCATCCGCGTCCGGTTCGCGATCGCCCATGCCGTGCGCAGCGGCCTCGACGAACATCAGCGCCGAAGTGATGTCTTGCACCACGCCATCGTGAATTTCGAACGCCGCCCAGCGTCTTTCTTTTTCCTGCAGGTCGAGCAGACGGCGCAACTTCTCCCGATCGTCGACATCGGCCGCCAGCGCGGCAAAATGTGATTCAAGCTCGGCGATGCGAGTTCGCAGGCGGTCGAGTCGTTCGTCGTTCGACACGGATCTCTCCACGGCATAGTCGTTTCAAACCTCTTGCCGCCGCCGCAACCACTACCGCGTCGTTCCGCCGATCACAAGTAGCGGTTCATCAGGTGCTCGAGCATTTCTTGCCGCCCGCTAACGTTTTGTGAAATCTCGCTTTTCTCGAGCATGTAGTTTTCGAGCTCGGTGAATTTGGCCGCTCCCGATTCGATGTCGGCCCCGACGCCTCGGTCCCAACTGCTGTAACGCTCTTTGACGAATCCATCGAACTCACCATCGGCGCGAATGGCGGCCGCGATCTTCAGGCCGCGGGCGAAAGCATCCATGCCGCCGACGTGAGCGTGGAACAAGTCCATCGGCTCAAAGCTCTCTCTGCGCACCTTGGCGTCAAAGTTCACGCCGCCGGGGGCCAGCCCGCCGAACTTGAGGATGCTCAGCATGCATTCGGTCGTCAGGTAGATATTGGTGGGGAACTGATCGGTATCCCACCCCAACATCAAGTCGCCCGTATTGGCGTCGATCGAACCGAGCATGTCCTGCATACCTGAGTACTCGAGTTCGTGCATCATCGTGTGCCCGGCGAGCGTCGCGTGGTTCGTCTCGACATTCAATTTGAACGCATCGGTGAGGTCGTATGCGCGGAGGAAGTTGATGCAGGCGGCGGCGTCCGAGTCGTATTGGTGCTTCGTCGGCTCTTTGGGTTTCGGTTCGATTAGGAACTGCCCGGTAAAGCCGATCTGCTTGGCGTAATCGACAGCCAAGTGCATGAACGTGGCCATGTGGTCCAGTTCGCGCTTCATGTCGGTGTTGAGCAGGTTTTGGTATCCTTCGCGGCCGCCCCAGAAGACGTAGTTGACTCCGCCGAGTTCCTTCGTCACTTCGAGACACTTCTTCACCTGGCACGCCGCGTATGCGAACGCGTCGGCGTTGCAGCTAGTCGAGGCGCCGTGCAGGTAGCGCGGGTGACTGAACAGATTCGCCGTGCCCCATAGCAGCTTGACGCCCGTTCGCTCCTGCTCTTCTTTCAAGACGGCGGCGACCGCATCGAAGTTCTGATTCGACTCGGCCAACGTCGCGCCCTCGGGAGCCACATCGCGGTCGTGGAAGGCGTAGTAGGGCGCGCCGAGTTTCTCCATGAATTCAAACGCGACGCGCGCCCGGTTGATTGCGTTCTCGACCGAATCCGTTCCATCCTCCCACGGACGAACCATGGTCGGCGCGCCGAACGGATCCAGTCCGCTGCCACGAAACGTGTGCCAGTAGACAACACTGAAGCGAAGGTGGTCCTTCATCGTTTGACCTTCGATCACTTCGTCTTCGTTGTACCAACGGTACGCCAACGGATTCTTGGTCTCCGGGCCTTCGTATTGAATCTTCGAGATTTCGGGGAATGCGCTCATCAGTTTTTCTCACGAAGTAATTCACAGAGGGTTTCGTTGGCTCGCGCAATTGTCGAGTCGCGGAAGGGTGCGCCGCCGCTTGTCGATCGCGCCGCTCACCAGCCGACGTCAATCGCGACAAGCCAAGTTCGTATGGTTGCACATTCGGGAGACGTCGGCAACGGGGAGGAAGGCATCCCCGCGCCCCGCTATTTTTCCAATTCCGATGGAGCTGGTTGAAGTCCGCCGTACCCGAGATCGTCGCAGAAAATAACGACGAAGTTGGGGGGAGCCGCAACGCTCACTTGTGAACATGCCGCCAGTAGAAAACTGCAGCTGCGGTGATAGTCCGGCGATGAGTCATGATGGGTTGCTCGATGAGTTTTTCAGGAGGAAAGAGGAAATGGAGATTAAACTGCAACGCGAATCCGAGTCTCGACACGCGAGACTATTTTGTCATCTTCTTCAGTATCCAATCGCCAAACGCCGGCGAGATCTGCGCGAGGGCGAACAGCAACTTCGCTTTGGACGGCATCACCAATTCCGGCCGTCGCCGCTCGCAGCATTTGACAATGCGTCGACCGACGACCGCCCCATCGAGCCCGGATATTCTCACGCCCCCACCCGGTTGGTTAGCCGTCGGGGGCAGGTTCGCGGCCGAGCTCTCATAGCGTTGCCCGCCGTCGTCTCGTTTCAGCGGGCCCGGGCAGGCCAGCAACACGTGGACTCGGTGTTCGGCTAACTCCAACCGCAGTTGCTGGGAATACGCGGCGAGTGGGAACTTGCTGGCCGGGTAAGCGCCCAGGTGTTTGCCGCCGACCTTGGCGGCAAGGGAGCCAATGTTAACCAGATGGCCCTGCGATTGGATCAAGTGCGGGATGGCGATGCGAGTACAGCGAACGATCGACAGAAAGTTCACCTCCCAGAACTCTTGAAACTCCTCCGGCGTCGTGTCACAGGCGCGGCCGCGAACGGACCGCCCGACGTTGTTGACGAAGACGTCGAGTTGGCCGTGAAGGCTGACCGCCCGCTGTACGGCTTGCTCAACCTGCTCGGGAATGAGCACATCGGCTGTCTCGCCGCGCACGTCCCAATCGCGCTCACGCATTCCACCGACAGCTTCTTCGAGCCGTTCGGAGTTGCGAGCCAGGGCGACAACGGTGGCCCCGGCGGCGGCGAAGGCGGCGACAATCTCGACCCCTAATCCGGCCGATCCGCCAGTGACAAGCACGGTTTTTCCTGACCAACTTCCCATCTCGATCGTGCGGCCGTGTTCTTGAGGAGACAGGAGGAGGCGAAGGTGGGTCGGTCGGTGTCGGGCGAAACGAATGTCGCCGGGTCACGCACCGGGCTCAAAAGCAACAACCTCCCACGTGACGGACCGGTTGTTGCCAAACTTTACCATCTCCACCCGCTCGTAACGAACGGGGTAGCCGAGTTCTTCGTCAAAGAGAGCTCGCAATCGCAGCTGAGCTACGTTGGCGGCGGCGGATCCGGCCCGCTGTTGCTCCGCGTTCCGCACGTCGGAGTCCATCGTGCCGAACATGCCGCGAACGCTCCACGTGGCAAACGTGCGGTCTTGCTTGAGGGGGCGGCCGTTCCGGTCCGCTCGGACGGCGATCCCATCGACGACCTCAACCCGGTACGTCGCCGGCTGTCGACCCTCGACACGGATTTCCACGATGTAGTTCGCCGGACCATGCCGTCGCCAACGTTGCTGTGCGGCTGTGAACGTCTCAACCGTCAACTCGGGTGTCGCCGTCCCGCCACGAAACAGACCGATGACGACGAGAGTCACCGCAGCGCCAATGAACATCGTCGCCACCATGCGGGAGATGCGTTTTCGACGCTGGCGAGCTCGCTTCGAACGGGTGGCCGCCGCAGGGTCTCGATGCTCCATCTTTGCGTCCAGATGCCGAAACGTGGACAATCGGCGGACATCGACTGCCGGATGCTCAGCAGTCGGCCGCGGGTCGGACGACCATTCTCCAACTCGAACCGTGTAGGGTCAACAACAGGAGACCAGGATGACCTCCGCCGCTAAGAAGATTCTTCACGCTCGTACAAAGATCGTCGCCACGATTGGGCCGGCTAGCGACTCTCCCGAGATGATTGAGCAACTGATCGACGCTGGAGCCGACGTGTTTCGCATCAACACGGCCCACGGTTCTCGCAAATCCCACCAGGAATCGATCGATCGCATTCGCGACGTGACGCGAAAAACCGATCGCCATTGCGCGATTCTCGTCGACTTGGCGGGACCGAAGATTCGCTTGGGGCAATTGGCGACCAGTCCGCTCGAGTGCGAAGCGGGCGACGAGCTACACTTCATCCGCGACGATTCGCCGCAGCATGAACACGAGTTGCCCAGCACGTACAAACCGCTCGTCGATGAATTGAAAGAGGGACACTCGGTCATGCTGGCCGACGGGGCGGTCGGCCTGGAAGTGATCGACACGGCTCCCGACCGGGCGGTTTGCCGCGTCGTTTCGCCGGGAACTATTCGGCACCGGCAGGGAATCAACTTGCCCGGCGTCGCCTTGAGTGTGCCGTCAATCACTGAGAAAGATCGCGACAACGCATTGTGGGCGTCCCGGGCCGGCGTCGACTTTGTCAGCCTGAGTTTTGTCCGCGGCCCCGACGAGATCCATGAGCTTCGGCGACTGTTGACGTCGCACGGCTCGACCGCGATGGTGATCGCCAAAATTGAGAAACGCGAGGCGCTCGAACACTTGGAAGCCATCGTTGACGCCTCAGACGCGGTGATGGTCGCCCGCGGAGATCTCGGCGTGGAAATCGACGTGGCGGAGACGCCGCTCGCGCAGAAGCGTGTGATCAGAGTCTGCCAGGAGCGCCGCAAACCGGTGATCGTCGCCACACAGATGCTCGACAGCATGCAGCAAAACCGCCGCCCGACGCGCGCCGAGGCGTCCGATGTGGCGAACGCAATTCTCGATGGAGCCGACGCCTGCATGCTCTCGGGCGAGACGGCCGTCGGAAAATACCCGCGCGACGCTGTGGAAATGATGGATCGAATCCTCGCGACAACCGAAGAGTTGTTGCGCGACGCTCCCCAAACTTGGGGCGAGCCGACCGCCGACTCCAGCGTGCATCCGATCACCGAAGCGGTCGTTTTCGGATCCGGCCGCATCGCTGATCGACTGAATGCCAAGTTGGTTGTCGTCAGCTCGCACTCCGGCGAAACGGCGCGAGTCAAGGCGAAGCAGCGGGATTACATTCCCACGATTGGCGTCAGCGATTGCGAGGCGACGCTGCGACGCATGTGCCTGTTCTGGGGAATCATTCCATTGCCGCACGCGCCCGTCAAAGACGGACCCGCGCTGCGCGAGTTCATTCAAGATTGGGGGATCGAACACAACGCGATCGCACCGGGCGATCGAATCGTCTTTATGCTCGGCAGCCAGATCGCCAAGTACGCGCACAATGCATTGATCGTCCATGAAATCGAATAAGTGGTTTACAGTCGGTGCGGACTGAGCGTCTGATCGCGATCGGCGTTTTCGGCGGCGGAGACCGTAAGGAACGACTTGAGCTTCTCCCGCGGCGTATCCGACCGCAACCGCCAGACGGATCCATCGGCGAAGACGACGTGAAATCCGTCGGACCCTGGGGCTCCGATCCGAATTGTCGGATGGGGGTCGTCCAACCAGCGAACATCGAAATCGACCGGCTCCGGCCAAGTGTTTTCGGCTCCCACCACTTCGACGCAGAGGATCAAGTCCGCCGGTAGTGCGGCGGATGTCGCCGACGTCGCACTATCTCCGAACGCCGTTCCCGGTCCGACGACGGCCATCACTGAAACGCCAGACTCCCCGTCGCGGCAGAAGACAAATTCGGCGTCGGCGGCGGTGGGAACTCGATTGCGTTGACCGCCCCACATGCCGGTATCCAAGTAGTCGACCAGAATCGAACGCCAACTCGGGGCGACGCGCCGCCCTTCGATGTACAGCGAGGGGTCGGGCAGCCGGCTGGTGTCCATACGGTGAGACGTGAGGGCGGCCGCCGCGACTTCAAACCGCAATCGATTCTTGCGGATCCGATCCTCGCGGCGGATGTAGTGCATAATCGACATGCCGATCGCCGCCAGCACAACCAGACCAAAGACTCCGCGGAGCGAGAGCTGGCGGGAGAACAAGCTGGAACGCGGAATCATCGAGACTGCCCGCTCGTGCCTCGCCTGCCGTTGAGAAAGAGCGCGTGAGTTGCGGGCGATCCAGACTTCAATCCGATCGTTCACCGCACTCGCACGCCGCAGCTCTGACTCGCGATCACTACCGCTATTGGTCATCTGACTTCCCGTCGCGCGTCGCTTGCACCAGTGCGCCAAAAGCGACTTGTTCCGAGCTTCCCCGATCCGCACTCGCGCCGTCCGCCATCGCGGCCGCGGCGCGGACCATTTGCTCTGATTCTCGTACATTCCCAGGCCAGTTGTGATGCACAATCGATGATAACACGGAAACGGAGTTTTGGATCACGGCCGCCGGCGGCCCCCCTCCTCGGTCTCGCCGCTGGGAAACTCGACGTGAGCGACGGTGGCGGATCGAGTATGATCGACGTGCGTCGCGAAACGGCGACGACCACGTATTGACTCCCTCGCCACCAACCGATGAACTCACCTTCCCACTTCACGACGGCGATCGGAGCCTCCCTGATCGCCTGCGCGCTCGGTTGCGGCGGGGAGAGTTACAAAGCGTCGGCGCGGACGACGGCCGAATTCGGCTCCAAGTCGGCGAAGGGCGACCTACACGACGGGATTCTTCGCATCCGCCAACCGCCGCTGCCGTTGCCGCACTGGTGGTCGCGGTACCGCAGCGTGTTAGCTCGCGAAGCGAAGATTGAAATCGAGGTGATCGTCGACGCCAGGGGCGGCGAATTATCGGACGCCGATCGAGCCTACAATCGAATCATGGTCGCCAAGATTCACGAGGTATACGGGCCTGAGTTTCTCACCAACGTCGCTCGGGCCGTGCGTTTCGACGAACCGATGCCCGAGATTCCCGAACGTCCACGCGAGCTGACTCCGTCGGCGTTTCAGTCGGCTCCGCCCGATTTCGGCGCGCCCTATGGGCCAAGTGGCGCAATTCCCTAGATGTCGTCTAGCGCGCCGCGCACCTTTTTGCACCTTTCTCTCCGCGCTCTCCCCGTAACTTGCGGTCGGACTCGCACGAGAAACGACCCGCCAGAGATGCCGCCAGAGATGCCGTAGTCCTGAGGGCGAGGACCACCGCGTCGGGGCTTCATGCCAAGTTCCCGTTTCCGCCGGCGTAGGCTGAGCGTATTATGCACGAGTCGAACTGAGTGGGCGGCTGATCGAGCGAGGGCTTCATGAATCGAGATATCAAAGATGTACGCCTGCTCTACGTGAAGGGCGGACTGTTCGTCCTCTGCGGAGTGACCGCCGGCGGGTTGTTGCTCGCCGAATCGCCCTCGTTGAGAACGGCCTTCCTGCTGGCACTGACCGTCTGGGCTTCTGCGCGAGCCTACTACTTTGCATTCTACGTCGTCGAGCACTACGCCGACCCGAACTTTCGCTTCGCCGGGCTCTGGGACTTCGGCCGCTACGTGCTGAACGGACGACGGCAAGACCGCGGACCTCACTGACATGCGTCGAGCAGAATTGATTTCACCCGCGGGTGACGACTACAGCGCATCCATCGACCGCGATGGCTTCGCCGTCACGCCGGCGATGATCGGCGAAGACGTCGTCGAATCGTTGCGAGCTGCGTTGGACGCACTGATCGACGGCGATGAGTTCGCAAGAGGCGGAATCCGGTACGGCGTGCGAAATGTGCTGACCAACTCAGCGGAGATTCGCCGCTTCGCCGGGTGCGCGGCCGCCAGGAGTCTCGTCGAGCCCGTATTGGGAGCGGATTGCTTCGCGGTCAGGTGCACGTATTTCGATAAGGTGCCCGCGGCGAATTGGCGCGTTGCCTATCACCAAGACAACGTGATCGCTGTCCGCGAGCGCAGCTCGGCTGCCGGGTTTCGCGGGTGGTCGAACAAGAAGGGCGTCTGGCAGGTCGAGCCGCCGGTTGAAGTGCTCGAGGGAATGCTCGCAATTCGCGTCCACTTGGATCGCTGTGGAGCCGACAACGGCCCGTTGCGCGTACTGGCCGGCTCGCACCAATCGGGCCGACTGGAGGATGAGTTCGACAGCTGGAAACAGCGGACGGTCGAATATCAGTGCGAGCCGCCGTTGGGTGGAGTGGTCGCCATGCGGCCGCTGCTTCTGCACGCCTCTTCACCCGCCGAGGCTCCGTCCCATCGCCGAGTCTTGCACTTTGAATACGCCCGCCACTCCTTGCCCGGCGGCCTTGAGTGGCGCGATCAAATCGGAGCGATCGACCAAGCGGAAGATTGATCCCGTTGGGGTTCGCATTGTGGGACAATTGGGGAATAATCGAGACTCGATGGGGATCAGCGCTGCGATGCACCCAATCTGGCCGCTGAAGACGGGATGGAAAAATGAAACGCGCAAGTCGGATCGTGGTCATCTTGAGCTTGTTAATGTTTGGGGCGGCGCCCGTGTTGGCGTGCCTGTGGGATACGGACACGTTGAACATGGAAAGGCGTCGTTTCCCCGACGCTCTCGAATTGATCAACGGCAAGTTTCTGCGTCACTCAACCGCCTTCTACGAATGGCGAGTTAAGGATCGCGAAAGACGAATCGCTGACGACGACTCGTTTGAACTGCTCGACGATCTGGCAGTGGCGTATGAAAAGACGGGGAACCACGCCAAAGCGATCGAGATCGCCGAAGGAATGCTTGAGCGCGACCCGAATCGCTACGAAACGTTGGCCAATCTGGGTACGTTCTATGTCCATGACGGGCAACTGCAACGAGGGTTGGAATTCATCGAGCGGGCGATCGAGATCAATCCGTCAGCGCATTTCGGACGCGAACGTTACCAGAAGTACTTGGTCGAATACGTGCTGTCGAAGACCGCACCCGACGCTCAGCGGCCGACGTTGCCTCTACGAGACGCTCTTGAGAAAGAGGGGCACGACGCGGGGCTCCATCCGACGGAGTTCACCGGTTTAGTGGGATTCGCCGAGTTCGTCGTCTTGCAACAGCTGGGCGAAGAGCCGGAGGAAAAGCGCGCGACGACCGATGAGGAGCGGCGGCAGCGCACCGCGCGTCGCGACGCCCGTCACGATGCGGAACGGCGCGAATTGGAAGCGGCCACCAAAGGCGTGCTGGGCATGATGCGGTTCGGCAACTTTGAGTCGCCCGTGCTGCTGGAAGCCCTCGGTGACTTGTTGCTGTCGGGCGACACCCGCAACGATTCCAAACGGCTCGCTGGACGAGCCTATCTGAAGGCTTCATACGGCGTGAAAGACGCTCGAACAAAGAGACGATTTCGGGAAATGGCCGACCAAACGATCTCCGGTCACATGCAGATGGAAGTGGCGCAGCTCGAAAGAACGTTTAAGCGGGAACTGGCCGAAGCAGCCAACTGGTACAAGCGTGTGGAGGCGGACGAGTTAGCCTGGATCGAACAGGGCGTTGACGTCGACGCCGCGTTCGCGGAGAAGTACTACTCAGCCCCCACAGTCGGCGGACCGGTCGCCGCGGTGATGACCTCGCAACGAGCTTCCATCGTGATGTGGGTGTTGACGTTGGGCGTCGTCGCAGTTGTCGCGGTGGCGGCGATCGCCGGCCTCGGCTTGGCCATCATCATCTTCCGCCGCAAGCCCTCGCTCCCCGCCAAACCGGCGTAGACCGATTGCAAGGATTCCGATGCGATTGACCCTGTTACTGCTGTGCTTCACCTGCGGCTTTGTTCGCTTTGGACAAGCCCAGCACCCTACAGTGTTAGCGGCGTTTCGGATTCGTAAAGAGGGTAGGATTATTACGTTGCCAGTCAAGGTGAACGAGAAGACGTACGAGTTCCTGCTCGACACCGGCGCGAGTAACACAGTGATCGACCCAGCTATCGCTGGCGATCTAACTTCAAGAGTCGAAAACAGAGGCAAGAGTCGAAAACAGAGGACACCCAAACGCTAAATTGCCGCGCGGCGAGATTCATCAAATTCTCGCGGACGCGTTTGCGCGATTTGGCGGGTCCGGCGGGGTTTCTCGAGAGATCGGCGCGTGGATTCGCCGGCGACGGCGCGCCCGACGGGGGGTTGGGCGCGGACGCTGAGACAGATGGGAGTTGTGCGCGTCGAGATTCACCGCGGCGCGGTCACAACGGGGGCGGACGACTTGACGACGGACCCGGCCGATCGCCGCTTCCCAGCAGGTTGGCGACGACGGAGACGACCGACGCCACGAATTCGTTGACGTTGGCGCGGATCGAGCCCGCCGTCATTTGCCACTCGTCGCCCGTTGTCTCGAGCGCGTCGCTCGCATCGCTCGATGAGCGATTGGCGACCACCGCGTCCGCCAATCGTTCGACCGTCTCCCGGTACTG
>JASMLW010000519.1 GCA_030748485.1 Pirellulaceae bacterium | reverse complement strand
GGCAATCGGCGGCGGGCGACTTGTTCGGCCTGACGCCTGGGCGGTGGCGCTGTATGAATTGCGACCCGCCCACGGCTGCCCGACGTTTGGCGGAAGCGGCCGAACGCATTCGCCGGCGAACGAACAGAAGCACACACGTTGCTAGACAATACGGATAGTATTGGCGACAATCTGGATATGGTGAAGAAACGAACGAAAAGCAAAAAGCTGACAGACCAGTTGAGGCAGGCAATCGACGATTCCGGCATGACGCGGTATCGCATCGCCCAGGAAACGGGCGTCAGCGAAGCGACATTGAGCAAGTTCTACCTGGGCCAGCGGGGGCTTTCGATGGAAGCCTTGAACGCCTTGGGCGACTGTTTGCAACTGACAATTCACCTGGGCCGGAAGGCCGAACAGAAAGGCAAGTGAACGATGGCCAGCATCGCCAAAGACAAGAACGGCACGCGGCGGATTCTTTTCGTGGCCCCCGACGGCCGGCGGCCGACGATTCGGCTGGGCAAGGTTTCCCAACGGGCGGCCGAGAGCATCAAGTACCGCGTGGAGCAACTGCTTGAATCGCTCAATCTCAATCGCCCGATGGAAGCCGACTTAGCCCAGTGGGTAACGAACCTGGAACCGTGGTTGGCCAAGAGGCTTGCGGCCGTGGGATTGATTCCCAATCCTGAAGCCAAGGCGGCGGCGACGTTGGGGCCGTTTCTGACGGACTTTGTGGAACGCCGGATCGACGTAAAGCCCGCGACGAAGGAAGTCTGGTCGCAAGTAATTCGGAACTTGGTGGACCATTTCGGCGCGGATCGGGACTTGGCCGAAGTGACCGAAGCCGACGCCGAAGACTTCAAGATGTACCTTGTGTCGCAAAAGCTGGCCCCGACCACGGTTGCCAAGCGGCTGCAATTCGCCCGCATGTTTTTCAAAGCGGCGAAGAAACGGAAGCTGATTGCCGACAACCCATTTGCCGAAGTGTCGGCCAAAGCGGTAATGCGGCAGGATCGGCAGCGATTCATCACGCCAGAGGAAACCGACCGGCTGCTGGCGGTCTGCAATCCGACCTGGCGGGTAATCGTGGCCCTGTCCCGCTACGGCGGCCTGCGCTGCCCCAGCGAAGTGCTTTCGCTCCGCTGGCAAGATGTTGATTGGGAAGCTGGCCGCATCGTGGTGCAATCGCCGAAGACGGAACACCACGTTGGGAAGGCGAGCCGCACGATTCCGCTATTCGCCGAACTGCGGCCGATCCTGTCCGAAGCCTTCGACCTGGCCCCAGACGGCGCAGTGTACGTTGTGGACGGAAACCATCGCGAAGCGGCGAACACGGCGAGCGGTTGGCGGAATTGCAACTTGCGAACCCAATTCGAGCGGATCGTCAAACGCGCCGGCCTACAACCCTGGCCCCGGCTGTTCCACGCCATGCGGGCGACCCGCGAAACCGAACTGGCGAAGGAACACCCGATCCACGTTGTTACCGCGTGGCTGGGCAATACGCCCCGCATCGCCTTGAAGCATTACCTGCAAGTGACCGACGCCGACTTTGAACGGGCGGCCCAAGCAACGAAGCAAGGCGGCGCACAAAGCGGCGCACGAAGCGCACAAAATGCGGCGCAGCCGGGACGCGCCGCGAAGGGCGGGGAATCGCATGACGAAGGCGCAACCCCTTTGGAGTGCGCCGCTTTTGCGACTCCTGACGACACACAACTTAGTGCTGCAAAAGAACTTAGCGGAGAGGACAGGATTCGAACCTGCGGAGGACGTTAATCCTCACGGATTTAGCAAACCCGCGCTTTCGACCACTCAGCCACCTCTCCGGATTGTCATCAGCTCGTAACGATTGTAGTAGATTTGCAAAAAGGGAGTTCGTCCGCAAGTGGGTTTCACGCCCCCCGGACGATGACGGCGCATCGGGGAGGCTATATTTTGGCTGTGAGATGACTTTCGTCAATTGGACTTAAGACCCCAGCAACCCGACCCCGGTTCGCCCTTTTGTCCAACGCCGCAATTCGTCGCGTCTTCTCTCCCCCGATGTTCACCGCGTTGGAGACGTTTCGAATGATTCGCGTTGCGCTAGCGTTGTCCGCCCTGGTTCTTGCTCAGTCGTTTGGTCCGTCCGCTCTCGGAGGCACCGAGCGTCGCGCGTCGCTGACGGCCGCCGCCGATTCAATAACGGCCGAAGAACTGCAGGAACACGTCAATGTGCTGGCCGACGACGTGTTCGAGGGTCGGGAAGCCGGTTCGCGCGGCGGCCACGCGGCTGCCGTTTATCTGCGCAAGTATTTTGCCGAGCACGAACTGGAGCCCGCCGGCGACGAGGGCGACTTCTACCAGGCGTTCGGTGCGCAGTACCGTAATCTGCTCGGCATGATCGCCGGCTCGGACCCCGACTTGCGGAATGAGTACGTCCTCATCGGAGCTCATTACGACCACGTTGGGTACGGCTCCCGCCGCAACAGCTTGGGTCCGATCGGGTACATTCACAACGGAGCCGACGATAACGCCAGCGGCACAGCCGCCATACTCGAGCTAGTGCAGGCGTTCCGCCAACTCCCCACGCCTCCCCGACGGACGATCGTGTTTGCGCTTTGGGACGGCGAAGAAAAAGGACTGCTCGGTTCCAAGCATTGGGTTCGGCAGCCGACCATTCCACTCGACCAGGTCGCCTTCGCGTTCAACGTCGATATGATCGGACGGTTGCGGAACGAGGAGGTGAAGGTGTTCGGCGTGCGGACAACGGACGCCTTGCGCCGTCAACTAACTCAATGGAACAGCGACACCAATTTGCGGTTGAACTTCGAGTGGGATTTAAAGTCGAACAGCGACCACCACTCGTTTATTTCGCACGATATTCCCGCACTCATGTTTCATACGGGGCTGCACGACAACTACCATCGCCCCAGCGACGACGCCGAACTGGTTGACGCCCCCGGAATGGAGCGGGTCGCGCGACTCATGTTCCGCACGGCTTGGGAGTTGGCCGACCAGATCGAACGCTCGCGGTTTCGTTCGATCGCCCGCGGCGAATCGAACAAGACAAAGCAGTATTTTGAACGACCACTCGCGCCACCGGCGCCTCGGCTAGGCGTCAGCTGGCGGCAAGGGGAGAGCGGCGTCGAGTTGGTTCGCGTCACGCCGGGCGGAGCAGCCGCGCGCGCGGGCCTGCGAGCCGGCGATCGTTTTGTGTCGTTCAATGGTGAAGCGATCTCCTCCGACGAACAGTTACGCATCGACATCCTGGCGTCGTCGACTGACGCCGCGGTTGAACGGATAGCGGGCGGCTCGGATAAGGTCGAACAACTCGCCCTGCAGCTCGACGGCGCTCCCGTGCGCATCGGCATCTCCTGGCGGAGCGACGAAGCCGATCCGCGGATGGTGGTCGTCACGCTGGTCACGCCGGGCTCGGCGGCCGAACAAGCGGGTGTGCAGCTCGGCGATCGAGTTTTCGCCTTGAATGGTGAACCATTTGAGTCGAGCGACGCACTGTATCGAAAGCTCGTCACGCTGCCCAACCCACTTGTGCTGAACATCGACCGGGAGGGCCGCCTCTACGAGCTCAACTTGCCTACGCGCCCGCCCGCCGTGACCGACGATGAGGCGAACGACGAGGCGAACGATGAGGCGAACGATGAGGCGAACGACGCATCGAACGACGAGTAGCCTTGTTCGGGTGACTGCATTCGCCGTAGATGCCGATCGAGCCGCCCTGCTATACTGCCTGAGATCACCGCTGCCTGAGATCACCGACACTGCGGTCGGTCGCATCATTCCTCACCTAGCCGCGTCGTGAATGGCGCGCTTTTTAATGAGAGGTTCCAAGCTTCGTCGCCACATCGCGTGGGAAGCCGCGCGGTTGATGTACTCTCGTCAAGAGTCCGAGTATTTCCGGGCCAAAGTGAAAGCCGCACGGCGACTCTGCAAAGGCTGGATCAAGCCGGCCGATCTTCCCAGCAATTCCGAGATTCGCGAGCAGGTGTTGTTGCTGGCTCGCCTCTACGAGGGCGAAGAACGCACCAAAAACCTTCGCGACATGCGATTCGAAGCGTTGCGATTGATGCGATTTCTGCGGCGGTACCGGCCCCGCCTCATCGGCAGTGTGCTCACCGGCCACATCCGCACCGGATCGGACATCGACGTCCACGTCTTTTCGGACAGCATCGACGGCGTCACAACCGCGCTCGACGAAGAGGGCTTCGTCTACGACGTGGAACGAAAGCAAGTTCGCAAACACGGTGAGGAAAGGGTCTTCACGCACGTTCACGTGCGCGATCGGTTTCCGTTTGAACTGACCATCTACGCCGCCGATCAGGCTCACTACGTCTTTAAGAGTTCGATCACCGGCAAGGCGATGGAACGGGCGAGTATCGCCGAGTTGGAGGCGTTTCTGGTTCACGAGTACCCGGACGTGGATGTCGAGTCGGCCGTGGCGGAAGTCGAGGAGAAGATCGACCGATTCCAAGTCTACGAGGCGTTGTTGCTGCCGTTGGAAAACGTCAGGCAGAGCCGCAAGTATCATCCCGAGGGCGACGCTCTCTACCACAGCCTCCAGGTCTTTCAGCTGGCCAGCGACGAATTGCCCTACGACGAGGAGTTCTTGCTGGCGGCTCTGCTGCACGACGTCGGCAAGGCGATCGATCCGGGCGACCACGTGTTGGCCGGCGTCGAGGCGTTGCAGGGTTTCATCACCGAGCGAACGACTTGGCTGATCCAGCACCACATGGACGCCCATCGCGTGCTCGACCGGGAGATCGGCCGCCGCGCTCACCGGCGGCTCAGAGAATCGGAGAGCTACGATGAGCTGATCTTGCTCTGCCGCTGCGATCGCGGCGGCCGCGTGGCGGGTGCGGACGCCCCCGAACTGGATGAAGCGCTGGACTACCTCCGCGAAATCGCTCAGACTTTCGGGTAGTAGATAGGTGTCATGGGGTTGTCATGTCGAGTCGTCTCCCCCGGTGCGGGGCGCCTTAAATGCGCCATCGTTGCAAACGGCCTCGAGCCCCCCACAAGGTGTGACACCCCACTGTCATCTTGATATCCTCGTGCAGCTCCCCGTATCGGCGACCGATATTTGTTTAGAAGAGGTCCTCTGCCCCGGGATCGCCTCGCGAAGAGCTCCGCGGCGACGCGGAGCTTTTCTTTCTCCAGATGGATGCTGGGATGGATGAAGCCGTTCTCGCGAAATGGCGTCGTGGCGACGTGAGCACTCCCGTCTCGCGTGCGAAGCTGGCAGGCGCGTCACGCGCCATCTTCGTGAGGGCGTCGAGGGGGCGTTTGGGGGCGTTGGGGAGCCTTGCTCACACGCCGCCGCGTCGCGGTTCAAGCTCGGCCGACCCGGTCGAGTACGCCGTTGAGCGTTTGGCGGAGAACCTGGCCGCTGTTTCGCAGCCCTTGCATCTCCTTCGGCCAAAGCTCGACCTCCACGCGATCGACGACGCCGCCCTGACCGACGACGGTGGGGACCGAGAGAGCCACGTCTCGGATTCCGTAGCATCCGCTCTGCACACTCGAGACAGGCAGCAAGCGGCGTTGGTCCAGAGCGATCGACTCGATCACGTCGCGGATGGCGATTCCCACCGCAAAACCGGCTCCGCCTTTCTTGGAGATCACCTCGGCGCCTGAACCCTTGGTGCGTTTGAAGAGTTCGTTGGCCGTGTTCTGCGTCCAATGAGGATGTTTATCCAGAGGCAGGCTGGCCAACGTCGCACTCGACCAAATCGGAACCATGCTGTCGCCGTGTTCACCGAGAATCATCGCCGAGACTTGCGTCGGCGCGGCCCCCAACTGCTGCGCGATCAGGCCGCGAAAGCGAATCGTGTCCAATTGAGTACCGAGGCCGATCACCTGCGACAGCGGCAGCTCGAGCCGATCGGCGGCCAGGTAGGTGAGGATATCGACCGGGTTGGAAACGACAAAGACGATCGCGTCGCTCCGCGGATTGCCGCCGGCGACGCCGTCCAGAACCGACATGAAGAGATCGGTGTTGCGGTTGATCAGGTCCAGCCGACTCTCGTCCGGTTTGCGCCGCAGCCCGGCGGTGATGCAGATAACATCGCTGTCGGCGATGTGCTCGTAGCCGCCCGACGAGATGATTTGATCCGCCGTGCTCGGCCCGCCGTGAAGCATGTCGAGCGCTTGCCCTTCGGCGAGCTTCTCGTTGACATCCAACAACGCGATCTCGCGGACCACGCCTCCACACTGCAATGCGAATCCCGCGCTCGAGCCCACCAGTCCGCCGCCGCCAATAATGCTCACTTTCATCGTCGCGTTCCCCTTCAACAACTTCGCCGCTGTGACAATTCCACGCGTTCTCGCCGCCCAACCGAGTGCTCAAGTGGCCTGTTGCTGCAACGCTTCCATCACGCGTTCAGTGATTGCCTGCACCAGCGCCTCCTGATCGGGGGACGCGTCACCAGAGCTCTTCCCCATCGGCGGCGGGGCCGGAAAGGCGTTGCGTTCGACTCCCGAGTCGCTCCAGCTATCGCGGAAGATGTCGTTCGCACAAATGTCGCAATCCTCGTACTCTTTGGTCAACCGCGGATCGGCGAATCCGAGCCGCGTCTTGAAGTCCAACAGTTCGCGTTGCTTCTCTTCACTGAAGAAGTTCACTCGCCCCAGCTGCCGAGAGAGCATCAGAATGCGGCAGTACGCATCGAGAATCTCCGTCCACCAATAGGCTCGCTCGACGTCTTCGCCGTAGCTAACCGTACCGTGGTTGGCGAGGATGATGACGTTCGTCTTCGACACGAAAGGCAGGATGGTGTCGGCGAACGCTTGACCTCCGGGCGTCTCGTACTTCGTGATCGGAACATCGCCGAGAAACACTTCGACTTCGGGCAGTACGCATTGCGGAATCGGCTCGCGGGCGACGGCGAACGCGGTCGCATGCGGCGGGTGGCAATGGACGACCGATTTGATTTCCGGTCGCTGGCGATAGATCTCCAAATGCAAAAGCGCTTCGCTCGAACGTTTCTTTCTGCCCGCGGTCTGTTTGCCGGTGAAATCGACAGTGCAGATGTCGTCGGGCTTGAGGAATCCCTTCGAGTGCATCGTGGGAGTGCAGAGAAACTCGTTCTCACCGACTCGCACTGTGATATTGCCGTCGTTGGCGGCGGCGAATCCCTTGTTGTATATGCGCTTTCCGATCTCGCACATGTCTTGCTTGATCTTGTGGACGTTTGTCATTCTGCAAATCCCTTTCGACAGTTCACTGCGGTTTCGTTTTATCTTGTCTTTCGCCGTCGGCCGCCGGATTCTGCGGCGATCGCGGCGCGGTAATCGTAGTTCGAGTTTCGCGTTATTCGATGTTGATTGTGTCCAGAATCGCCGCGTTGTAGGCGTCGACCGGTTTGAGTTCGGGGCGAAACGGCTGAGCTGCTTCGGCTCCGTCGCTGTAGGCGATGCGCGACCCGTGCCCGGCGCCCAGTTCATCCCAGGCAACCAACGGCTCGCCGTCCGGCTTGACTTCGCCCGTCAAGTTCTCAAGCGTCAACGGCCGGACGACTTTTAGCGTGGCGCCGACAAACGACGGATGACAACGGCTGAGAGTCACTTCGCCGATCACTTCTCCGATTCGCATCTCAACTCCTCGTTCTCATCTCAGGCTCTCGAATTCGTCATTGCAATCGCCGGCGGCGGAGCGGAATCGCTCAACCAGGCGGCGCAGGCGGTCCGCGGTCCAGCGGGAGTCGAGCACGCAGACGTTGGCGTCAAAAGTGCTCATCGCTTCATCCAACTGCTCCACTGCGGCGGGAGCGACGGCGCGCAGATTTGGATTTCGGTTCATCAGGCAGGCGGACGCCGCCGGTCGGCTGGTGAGCCAGATGCACCGCGTTCGGCGGTCGGCCGTCGCGTCGTGCAGCGACCGGATCGCCGTCGCCAGATCCAATTCGACGCATGCACCCTCCGCGTTGGACAGCGCCCGCCGCGAGGTCGAACTGGTTTGCGGATCACAGAAGATGCGGCAATCGGCGGAGACGACTCCCCCCCGCAACAATTGAATCTTCCGCTGGGCCAGTTCGTCGCGGGCCGCCGGCGTTACGACCGCCACGGCGTCGATGCGAACTCGTTGCACTCCCTGCAAGCGATTCTCCAGCGTCGCCAAGCTGATGACGCGATCGGCAACCAGCAACTCGGCCTCGCAGTCACCCGGACTGTCCGCCGGCGATCGCTCCACGAGGCGGCGAACGACCTCCTGGACGATGGCGTCAAGATCGAGTTGTTGTCGCGAGTTGGCCATGGACTAATTGAGAAGACTAATTGAGATCGTCTTGAATACCGATGACCGTCCAGCGCACGGGCGTCTTATCCACCTGCAACATCTCCCGGGCGGCTCGACCGTCGCTCGAGATCAGCACTTGCTGGCCCTTGCCCGCGCCCACGCCATCGACCACCACCAAAGGACCGCCGTCGTTGCCGCCGTCGATCAACTTTGGCTGCACGACGAGCAGCTTACTGCCGACCATCGATTCGTGTTTGATGGTCGATGTGGCCGGGCCGAGGACTTGGGCGATTTGCATGATGAGACCGAAAGAGGTGTTGGGTTACTTTGGGTTGCCGAGGATCCACAAGTCGTCGATCATCGAGCAGCGTCGCTCGCGCGTGAACGTCATGGGCGTGGTGACGCCTTCTCCGGTCGGGCCGGCGATGCTGAAGGACAGATACCCTTCACCACCCAATCCGAGCGCCGACATGCAGGGGCCGTTTTTCACGAACAACGTGGTGTCCAACGCGCGGCCCATCCGTGTCATGTTGCGAACGTTGTGTGAATGAATGATCGCCGTGTGTCGAAAGCCGTGCTCGTATCGTTGCGCTTTGGCGATTCCTTCGTCGACGTCGGGGACGCGGACGAACGGTACGAACGGCATCATCTGCTCGACAGGGACGAAAGGATTCGATTCATCCGTTTCGCCGAAGAGCAAGTCGACGCCTTGGTGGGCGGTCTTACCGGCGGCTCTGGCGAGCACGGCGGGATCTTGCCCGAGAAAGTCCTTGGAGGGGGCGTCGTGTTGATCGTCGCCCACTTGGACGATCGCCGCTCGGGTCAGCGAGTCGACTTCGCGGGCGTTCAATCGCAGCGCGCCGGCCCGGTCCATGGCGCTCATCATCTGATCAAAAACGCATTCGACAACGAAGACTTCTTTCTCAGCGATGCAGAGCAAGTTGTTGTCGTACGAGGCTCCTTGAATGATCGATTTAGCGGCTCGATCCAGGTCGGCCGTTTCGTCGACCACGACCGGCGGGTTGCCCGGTCCGGCGACGATGGCTCGCTTGCCGCTGTTCAGCGCGGCTCGCGCGACTGCGGGTCCGCCGGTGACGCAGATGAGCGCGACGTCGCGGTGACCGAACAGCGTCGCGGCCGTTTCCAAAGTCGGCTCGGCGATGACGCAGATCAGGTTGTCGATACCGACGTCGCGATAGATGGCCTCGTTGAATCGTCGCACGCCTTCCGCGGCGACTCGTTTTCCGCTGGGGTGAGGATTGACCACGATTGTGTTGCCGGCGGCGATCATGCTAACGGCGTTTCCGGTGATCGTCGGCAACGAGTGGGTGACGGGCGTAATCGCACCGATCACGCCGAACGGAGCGTGTTCGATGACAGCCAAACCGCGGTCGCCGCTGTAGACCTGGCTCTGCATGAATTCGACGCCCGGCGTTTTGTCGCCGAGTACACGGAGCTTGTCGATCTTGTGGTCGAGCCGTCCAATCTTTGTCTCTTCCATCTCCATCGTGCCGAGTTCGACGGCTTGGTCGATCGAGATGCGGCGGATGTGATCGATGATTCGCTTGCGATCCTGCAGACCGCGATCGCGAAGTTGTTCAAATGCGTCGCGGGCGGCCGTGACCGCTTCCCCCGCGTCCTGAAAGACACCGTGCCGGCCGGCGAATCCGCGGGCGGCGACCGGAGCCGGCGTCGGGCCCATTTCGGCGAGCACCTGGGAGACCACGTTCTTGATGAGATTTTCGTCGATTTGCATGATTGCTGTTTGCTTCGATTTGTGTTGAGTGTCTTCGCCGCGGGCGGCGGCTCGGTGACTCCTCCGTGAGCAGGAACGGCTCCGTCGATGAGTTAGACGTTGAGTTATCAGGTGCGGTCGTACACGCACTTTTGGTCCACGTGCACTTTGTCGACGATCCCCACGATGACCGTATCGACGGGTAGATTCTTCGTTTCCGGAGTCAATCGCGCGCTCGAGCCTTGAGTGATCAATACGAAGTCGCCCTCGCCGGCTCCAAGCGTATCGACGGCGATGAACGTGCGGCCCGTCGTCGACAAGGACTTGCGAGTTTTGGCGTCGACGCGATGCGGCTCGACGACCAACAGCTTGAAGCCGACCATGGCGTCGACTTTCTGCGTGGCGACGAGCGATCCGGTTACTTTGGCGACAAACATGACACTTCTCCCGCGTTGCAGTCGATGGACGGCCTCGCTAGGCTCCTTGCTCAAGTAGTTCTTTCGCCTGGCGGGCCACCACGATTTCTTCATTGGTGGGCACGACCCAGACTTGCGAGCGACTAGCCGCGGCGTGGATCGCCGCTTCACCGCCGGCGGAGTTGTTCTTTTCGTCCGACAACTCAATGCCCAACTCAGACAACTCGCCACAAATCCGTCGTCTCACGTCGACACCGTTCTCGCCGATTCCACCGGTGAAGACGATCACGTCTGCTCCACCTAGTTCGACCAGCAGTCCGCCCAAGTGCCGCCGCGTTTCACCGACGAAAACGTCCAGCGCCAATTGAGCTCTCGCATTGCCTTGCGAGGCGGCCGCCTCCAGGTCCCGCACGTCGCCGCTGACACCGCTGAGTCCCAGGAGTCCGCTGCGGCAGGCGAGATCGTCGAGTAGTTCGTCGAGCGACTTGCCGGTCGCCCGCATCAGCACGGGTAACGCGAAGGGGTCGAAGTCGCCGGCTCGATTGTTGTGGGGTACGCCCGATTGCGGGCTCATCCCCATCGACGTGCCGACGCTTTCGCGCCCGCGAATCGCGCAAAGACTGCTCGATCCGCCGAGGTGGCAGGAAATCGTTCGCAGGTCCTCGCGTCCCAACAGATCGGCGATCCGTCCGGCGATGTAGCGGTGGCTGGCTCCGTGAAATCCCCACCGCTTCACGTGGTGTTCAACGCCCCACTCGTACGGCGCCGGGTAGAACTTAGCGCGGTCGGGAGCGGTCTCGTGAAACCCGGTTTCAAACGCCGCCACCAAAGGAATGTCGGGCAGCTTGTCGGCGAGTTGCCGCATGGCCGCGATGTACGGCGGGTTGTGCGCCGGCGCCACTTGGCTCATCTCATCCATGGCGGTGAGCACTTCGTCGTTGACTCGCTGGACTCCGGTGATCCGCCCGCCGTGGACCGCTTTGAAGCCGATCGCCGAAACATCTCCGGCGTTCGTCAAGCAACCTCGTTCGGGCTCGGTGAGTTGTTCGAGGCACAGTTGAACGGCCGCCGCGTGATCGGGAATCGCCGTCACAAGTTCGCTGCGGTGCTCACCGATCTCGACAAAGCACGAGCTCTCCGCCGCGCCGATCCGCTCAATGCCGCCGCGCGCCAATTGACGCTCGTCCGCCATATCGAACAGGCGATACTTGAAGCTCGTCGAACCGAGATTCGCCACCAGGATCTTCATGACCGAGTTCCTTTACGTCCGTGATCGTCCATGCGCGTCCCAGTTCCGCTACGCCAAATACGCGTCGACCAAACCTTCGGCCGGGCGGGGAATGACGTGGCTGCCGACCAATTCGCCCACTTGGCTGGCCGCGTTCGAGCCCGCCTCGACCGCGGCTCGTACGCTGCCGACGTCGCCGCTGACCACCGTGGTGACGAGACCGCCGCCAATATTGACGCGTTTGACGATCGCCACATTCGCCGCTTTGACCATCGAGTCGGTTGCTTCGACCAGGCCGATGAGGCCTTTGGTTTCAACTAATCCAATTGCTTGCATGAGATAGGTTCCTTGTTTTGGTTGCTGCGCTGTTGAGTTCGGAAACTAACTGCGCGCGGACTTCTTCGCGGGCGTCGGCAGCACGACGCCGATGTCCTCGTGCGGGCGGGGGATCACCTGCACGCTGACTACTTCACCGATCCGGCCAGCCGCATTGGCTCCCGCGTCCGTCGCCGCTTTCACCGCGGCGACGTCGCCGGTCACAAAGGCCGACACCAAACCACTACCGACCTTGTCCCAGCCGAGAAACTGGACGTTGGCGGCTTTCATCATCGCGTCGCTGGCTTCGAGCAGAGCAATGAAGCCCTTCGTCTCGATCATGCCCAACGCTTCCATAGCCTTCGCCATCTTGATGGGTCTCCGAATTTGAGAATCGTGTTGTCCGTCCTTGTCGTCAGTACGATGGCCATCCAAGCCGTCGCAATATCAAAACTCAAGTTGTCTGTTTCGCCGCGCTAACGCTTGCAACAGCAGTCGGCGTCCTGCGTCTGCAGTTCGACTGTGTTGGCCAGCTCCAGCCCGGCCGCGTTTCCTTCATCGGTGTCCAAGTGCACTTCCAGCTTGCTCGTCTCGTCCGCACGCACCAACAAATCCTCGTAGATGACCGAGCACTGCGGCGAGATGATCTGCAGCTTCATGCGGTCTCCGTCTTGCACGCCGTATCGCTCGCAGTCGCGAAAGTTCATATGGACATGCCGGGCGGCGCGAATTACGCCTTCCGACAATTCGACAACGCCTTGCGGTCCGACCAACACGCACCCGGGAGTGCCGGACAGTTTGCCGCTGTGCCGCACGGGCGCGTCGATGCCGAGTGAGATCGAATCGGTGAACGCCAACTCGACCTGGCTCTGCGACCGCGTCGGTCCCAGCACGCGGACGTTCGGCAGCATCCGCCGCCGCGGTCCCACCACCATCACGGTCTGTTCGGCTGCGTAAAAACCGTCCTGATAAAGCGGCTTCATCGGAGTCAGCGTTTGCCCCGGCCCAAACAGCGTCTCGACGTGCTCGTCCGTCAGGTGTACGTGCCGCGCGGAAATACTGACGACCAGCTCCGAGCCACCTTGCGGCGCCGTCGCCTCGCCTGGTGCTTGCTGCAAAACAATCCGCCGGACAATGCTCTCCACAAGAGAGCGGTCGAGAGTGGGCGCCGTTGACATCGTTGCGATTCTCTGGGTTGTCTGTCGAAGGTGTGGGTCGTGTTTATGTCGGGGTCAGTCGGTGGCTGTGTTGTCGGTGGCTGTGTTGTCGGTGGCTCCGGCGATCGCCAGTTGCACGCCAGCCGCAATGATGCGGCTGCGCCACTCTTCGGTGATCTCGTTGTCGACCACCAACGTGTCAATCTCGCCCAGGCCGCAAAGGTGCGCTAGACTCGTGCGGCCGAACTTCGTGCTGTCGGCCACGACCATTACCTCGTCCGCCGAACGCATCATCGCCCGCTCTGTCTCCACCAGCAGCAAGTTGCTGTTGTAGTAGCCCTTGTCGTTCACGCCGGCGACGCTGAGCACCGCTCGGCGGACGTTCAAGCTCGCCAGCATGTCGTTGGCGTATGGTCCCAACGTCACCCCCGTCCGCCCGTGTACGTAGCCGCCGATGAAAACCAAGTCGACCGCGTCCGTCGAAGCGAACAGCGTCGCCACCGGCAACGAATTGGTGACGACTTGCAGTTGGCGTCCGACCAGCAGTTGAGCCAAGTCGTAGGTCGTGCTGCCGCCGTCGAGCAGC
This sequence comes from Pirellulaceae bacterium, assembly GCA_030748485.1. Lineage (GTDB taxonomy): Bacteria > Planctomycetota > Planctomycetia > Pirellulales > Pirellulaceae > JASMLW01. Next base: position 11,343 of record JASMLW010000519.1, on the reverse strand, counting down.
ACGGTGTCGCCATCCTCAATCAACTCGGCCGCCCGCGTCGCGATGTCGACCTTCTTCTCGCGTTGGGCACTCTGGCGATTGTCAAAGTGCGGCAGTTTGGGCGACGGTCCCGTGTAGAACACACCGCCATGGGTTCGCTGGGCGACGCCGTTCTCCTCCAGCACATCGAGGTCCCTGCGGACGGTCGATTCCGAAACGGCCAATTCGTGAGCCAGATCGGGCAGCGCGGCAAACCCGCTCCTGCGAACGAGCTCCAGCAACCGTTCGCGGCGTTCTTCCGTGATCGGCACCGCTCAACCTCCCGGCGTTTATGCGCAAAAGCATCCAATAAGATTCCATTCTGAACGTTTTCGTGCGCAAGATCAATCACCTAATGGTGCGAAATGATCGAATTTTGGGTGGAGACGAGTTCTGACCAGGTGATCTGGCCGCAAAGTCTAACTGGTTTCGCTAGTTTGACTTAGGCATGTAGGTCCTGCCTGCCGGGCAGGACTTCGCGACGAAGTCGCGACAATCGGCGTTCCAGTTGGTACATCGCGACGATTTGATTCGACGCTGAGCACGAATCTTGCGATCGATTTTGGGTCAACCCGCATTCGACGGCCTCGGAAGGCCATCGTACGTAGCAGGACTTCGCGACGAAGTCGCGACAATCGGCGTTCCAGTCGCTACAGCGCGACGATTTGATTTGACGCTGAGCACGAATCTCGCGATCGATTTTGGGTCAACTCGCATTCGACGGCCTCGGAAGGCCATCGTACGGAGCAGGACTTCGCGACGAAGTCGCGACAATCGGCGTTCCACTTCGTACAGCGCTGCGGTTTGATTCGACGCTGAGCACGAATCTCGCGATCGGTTTTGGGTCAACCCGCATTCGACGGCCTCGGAAGGCCATCGTACGGAGCAGGACTTCGCCACGAAGTCGCGCCAATCGGCGTTCCACATGCTTCTGACATGGAAGTCACGCGGCGAACATTTCCATAGGCCTGGTGTCGAGAAGAGCACAAATCCGTATTCAAGTTCAGCAACGCAGGGCGTGATCGAGATGGAGGAGGAGTTCGAGTTCGTTCGAGCAATCGCCGCCGATCCTTACAACAGCGAACTGCGATTGATGTTCGCCGATTGGTGTGAGGAGCGGGGGGATGAGCGGGGTGAGGCGCTGCGCATCTACCACCAGATCGCACAGGATCCGCAGCACCCGCGGCGGCAAGTGCTGCTCCGCCGGGCCAACCGAATTGTCGCGGCGAATCGCAAGCGGTCGAACGCTCCCATTCACCGCTACCTGAACACGACGCCACTCAAGGGGTGTGTCCATTCGCGAGGTGCGCCGGTGCGAGGCTGGAAGTACAGCGAGGGTTTGATCACGAAGTTGACCGTCGAAACTCGGACCGCTGCGGAGCACGCCGACGTGTTGGCGGCGATCGGTCCGATCCGGCATCTCCGCGCGATTGGCGAAGTGCAACAAGAGGCGCTAGACTTGGAGAAGTGCCCGGCATACCGCTTTGTCGAGGAGATCGAGTGGATTCTGCCGCCGCTGCGGCACTATTCAGTCCAGCGCGATCCCACAACTGGTCGTCCCTACATCGCCGAAGTTGTTTCCCGGATCTAGGCGCGGCGTCTACTTACGCGCGTGGATCAGGGAGAGATCTGCACGCGGTGGTTGGTGACTTTGACTCGTCCGGAGGCGATCAGCTGGATCGCTTCGGGCAGGGCTCGGCGTTCCTGTTCCATGACGCGCTGCTGGAGCGTTTCCGCCGTGTCGGCCTCCGCCACCTCCACCGCTCGCTGCAGAATGATCGGCCCGTGGTCGTACTCGTCGTCCACAAAGTGAACCGTGCAGCCGGTGATCTTGACGCCCTGGTCGAGTACGGCCTGATGAACTCGCAGCCCGTAAAAACCCTTGCCGCAAAATGCGGGAATCAGGCCCGGATGAATGTTGACCACGCGATTCTCAAAGTCGGCCGGTATCAGAACATGCTTGAGGAAGCCGCCCATCACTACCAATTCGACGCCGGCGTCCCGACAAGGTTGGAAGACAGCCTCGCGAAACTCCTCGGACGTCGTCCCCGATGTCTTCTCGACCACACACGAGCCGACCCCGGCCTCCGCCGCGTACTCAATTCCCTTCGCCGCCGGGTTGCTCGAAACGACCAACCGCACCTCCGCCTCCAACTCACCCGCGTCGATCTTGGCGAACAAGTTCTTTAACGTCGAACCGCCCCCGGAGATGAGAACGGCGATCGGCAAGGGAGGAGGAGGAGGCACGGGACCGCGTTGGGATGATGTAGGAATGACTAATGACTAGTGACTAATGAATGACTAGAGGGCATTTCAAAACCTTGTACGATGGCCTTGGAAGGCGCCGAGCACGAATCTGGCGGCTTCTTTTGGACTAACCCGCATTCGACGGCCTTGGAAGGCCATCGTACAAGGATTTGAAACAGCCTCTAGTGACTAGTCACTAGTCATTCCTCAATCCTTTCACGTAGATGACGACAGTTTCGCCGGCGACAATTCTCTCGACGGGCTCGACGCCGTCAAGCGCGGAGGTTGTCAATTCGATCGCCAGCGTCTCGTTCTTGATGTACTCGGCGTGTTCGACAATCGCGTCGTCGAAAGGCGAAACAACGCCGACGACGATGCGGTCCGTGTATTCACAGTCGAGTTCCTTGCGGCGTTCCTGAATCAGGCGGATGAAATCTTTCGCAATTCCCTCTCGGACGAGCGCGTCATCGATCTCGGTCGAGATGACTACGACGCAGTCCCGGTCGCCGGCGGCGACCCAGCCTTCACGAGCTTGTAAGCGAATCTCGATATCTTCGTTTGTCAGTTCGATCACTTCACCGTCGACATCGACCGCGATCTTTTGGGACTCATTCATCTCCGCGAGCAGCGCTCCGCCATCCGCACCGACGAGAGCCTTCTTGAGCGCCGGCATACGGCGGCCGACGCGAGGCCCCAGCCGTTTGAAGTTGGGGTGCACCTGGTACTCAATGTAATCATCGGCGTCCGTCGTGTATTCGACGGCCTTGACGTTGAGTTCTTTGCACAGCAGCTCGTTGTGAGCTTCGAGCCAGTCCTGGTGCTCAACGCCGGTGCGAACGACCTCCACCTTGGGGAGCGGTTGGCGAGTGCGGATTCTGGCGTTGGTGCGGGCGGCTCGCGAGAGCGAGGCGATTTGCCGCAACAACCGCATTTGCTCGGACAGCGTTTCGTCGATGACCGAATCGTCGCCGGTCGGGTAGTCGCACAAGTGCACGCTCGTCGCCGCCCGCTCTCCGAAGACGCCGGCCAGATTTCGCCAGATCGCCTCAGCCAGGAAGGGCGTGAACGGCGCGATCAGTTTGGTGAGTGTGACGAGGCACTCGTAAAGTGTCCAGGCGGCGTCGAGTTTCTCGGTCGATTCGTTGTCGCTGCTCCACAGCCGGTCTCGACTGCGGCGCAGCCACCAATTGGAAAGCAACTCGACGAACTCTTCTAATTGCTGAGCGGCGACGAAGTTGTCGTACGCGTCCATCCGCTCCACGACGATGCGGCTGGCGCGGTGCAATTCGCTCAGCACCCAGCGATCGAGTTCGCCGCGCTCGCCGACCGGCCGATATGTCGCGGCGCGGGACATCGCATCGGGTGTCAGTTGCCCAACGTCACCGTCGAGCCAGTTTTCGACCTGGAAGAACTCTTGCGCGGTCGCGTTGAGCAGGAAGAAGTTGTGGACATTCCAGAGCGTCAAGCGGAAGCTCGCGCTGCTCTCGCGGATCGCCCGCTCGCTGTAGAGGATCGAGCTCCAGGGCGCCTGATTGGCGAAGAAGAACCACCGCAGCGCATCGGCTCCGTGATTGTCGAAAATCTCGGCGGGCTCCGGGTAGTTGCGGAGCTTCTTGGACATCTTTTCGATCTTGCGTTCGACCGGGCCGCCGCACTTGGAGCACTTCTTCGCCTCCGTCTTGCACCGTTCGCCACACGACTTTTTCGGGCAAGCCCAGACCTCGGCAAGCATCAGCCCGAGGACGATGCAGTTGCGGAACGGGTGCGGCAGATCGGCGGCCAACTCGCCTCCCGTCTCACCGCTGTCGCTGTTGAGAAGCGTGCTGATGGCGAGCAAGCTATAGAACCAGCCGCGCGTTTGATCGATCGCTTCGCTGATGAAGTCGGCCGGGAACTGCGAGTTGAACTCCTCCTGCCCGCCGTGCGGATAGCCCCATTGGGCGAAGGGCATGGCGCCGGAGTCGTACCAGCAGTCGATCACTTCGGAGACGCGTTGCATCCGCGCGCCGTCGGCGAAGGGGGACGCGTAGGTGATCGAGTCGATGTAGGGCTTGTGGACGCGGAGGTCGTCGGGCAGTTTGGGGTTGGCCGCCTTGGCCTGCTCCCAAACCTCCGTGCCGCTGACGTCGTCTTTGCCGAGCAATTCGTCGTAGCATTCGACGGCTTCCATCCGCCCCGTTTCGGAGCAGACCCAGATTGGCAGCGGAGTTCCCCAGTAGCGTTCGCGCGACAACGCCCAGTCGACATTCGACTCGAGAAACTTCCCGAACCGTCCGCTCTGAATGTGGTCGGGCAGCCAATTGATCTGTTGGTTGTTTTCCAGCAAGCGATCGACGAACTGCGACGTACGAATGAACCAGCTTTCGCGGGGGTATTGGATCAGAGGATCTTCGTCGGCTCGCCAACAGAATGGGTAGGAGTGTTTGTACTGCTCATCGTGCAGCAACACGCCGCGAGCTCGCAGATCGCGAATGATGTCGCGATCGGCTTCTTTGACCCAGCGGCCCTCGTAGTCGGGCGCTTCGCTCGTGAATTCACCGTTCGGTCCGACGGCGCAGATTAGCGGGGGTCCTTGGCCGTCGACGAAGCGCGCCTGTTCACCTTGGAGGACAAGGAAGTCGTCTTCGCCGAACGCCGGGGCTTGATGAACGACGCCTGTGCCCGCATCCGTTGTAACGAAGTCGGCCGCCAGGACTCGCCAAGCCACGTGCTGTTCGCCGCCATCGACGGTCGCGCCGCGCACGTCGCCCGAATGTTGGTAGTAGTAGTCAAAGGGCGGCACGTATCGTTTGCCGATGATCTGTTTCCCGGAGATCGTGTCGACGGCCCGCCAGCTCCGCTTGGCTTTCTCGGCCACCGTTTCCAGCAGCGCTTGAGCCAACACAAACCGCTCGCCCGTCTCCTCGTCTTCGGCGATTACGTATTCCAGCTCCTCGCTGACGGCGGCGAATTGGTTGCTCGGCAAGGTCCAGGGCGTGGTGGTCCACACGAGCAGCGAGGTGTTTTCTTCGTCGACCAGCGGGAAGCGAACGTAGACACTGGGGTCGGCCACATCGCGGTAGCCGTCGCCAACTTCACCGGCGCTGAGCGCCGTGCCGCCTTGAGCCCACCACCAGACGATCTTGTGTCCTTGGTACAGCAGGCCTCGGTCGAAGAATCGTTTGAGCGACCACCACACGCTTTCGACGTACGACTGGTGATACGTCACGTAAGCTTCTTCCAAGCGAATCCAGAAGCCGAGGCGTTCGGTGAGCGTTTCCCACTCTTGCATGTAGCGCCAGACGCTTTGCTGGCACCGTTGAATGAACGGCTCGACGCCGTACTGCTCGATATCCTCTTTGGTGTGAATACCGAGTTCTTTGCAGACTTCCACTTCGACCGGTAGACCGTGCGTGTCCCAACCGCCTTTGCGCTCGCAATGAAACCCGCGCATCGTCTTGTAGCGCGGGAACAGATCTTTGATGGCTCGAGTCAGGCAATGCCCTGGGTGGGGCAGTCCATTCGCGGTGGGAGGACCTTCATAGAAGATGAACGGTTCCGCATCCGCGCGCTGTTCGAGAGAGCGATCGTAAACTCTCTCTTCCCGCCAGAACGATAGAATCTCTTCTTCCAACGAGGGAAAGTGAACGTGCTTGAGTGGAGGTGAGAACATCGGAGCCCAGAATGTCTGCCGTTGATCGCGGCTAGCCGCCTTTGCCGCCCGCTGGTGCGGCGCCACCTTCGAACCCGTTGTCATCGGCGCTGGCGCCGCCATCCTCGAAGTCGTCGTCGAGAACTTCGTAGTCGTCCTCCGTCTCCTCTTCGAAGTCGTCGTCGAAATCGTCATCGAAGTCATCGAAATCGTCGAGGTCTTCATCCGGGCCATCGGTGGCTCCCTGCGGAGCCGGTAGGTCGGCGTCTACCGGGTCATTGTCCGGCGCAGATTCAACTTGCGCGTCGTCGTCAGAATCCGTTTCGGCGGGTGCGAGGTCATCGGGTCGAGGGATCTCAACAGAGTGCATCGTCCAACTCCAGGCAACGCAGGGGCGAAAGTCCAACAAGGGCCGCCGATATCGCGGCGAGCAGGTTACAAATGTAACGCTGTCATCAGATTTTCCCAGTCCCGTTCGCGGCGAGATCGGATGAGTTCATGGACGCGCGAATTCTGGGCTCGGTTCGCACGGCTCATTCGTCTGTGCGCGGCGACAAGCTGAGTCGCCGGCGCTTGTCGACCGACTGGGCCGCCTGAGAACCGCGGGTCGCCGCGGTGAATCGGCGACCTGGTGGAGCTCCACTCGCCGTCAGCGGGTCGGACCAAGTGCACAATTCCCCGAAAAATCGGCACAAACGGCGCGATCGACGACAGTTTGCCCAAACTGCTCCGCTGGGCGCGAGAAGGGGGCTCGCCAATCGCGATCGCGAGTTATTTTTAAGTTGCGGGCCAAAACAAATCGTTACTGGCTCGCCTAAACAAGGCTTTCTCACCCCCGTGTTTTGGGCAGGTTTTGCCGTTCTGGCGATTCCTGCCCTTTTTTTGCGCGCTGGTCAAATTCGGACGGTTTTCACTGGGAGCAGCGGGCGAGCTGAATGAGACCGAAGTCGGTTTCTTCACTCGGGGATCGTTTGGACTTAAAATGACCCCCGCGCGGAAAGCGGCGGTTCCCGGCTCCTCCCAACGCGAAGTTGACCCATGCAGCGCGGCATCATGTTCCCAGCGATTTGGAGTTTGCTCGTCTGCCTGTTGGCCCACCCGCTCGCCGGCCAAGACGGCGAGCCGGCGACGTCTCCCGCGTCGTCGAAGTTTGAGAAAGAGATTCAGCCGATCTTTCGCAAGCACTGTTACCAGTGCCACGGCCGCGATGTACAAGAGGCCGGGTTGCGGTTGGATCGGCGAGCCGATGCGCTGCGGGGAGGAGAGAACGGCAAGGTCATCCTCCCAGGCAAGGGCGCGGAGAGTTCGATCGTCAAGATCGTGTCGGGGCGCGACGCGGACGAGCGCATCATGCCGCCGGAGGACGAGGCGCCGAAGCTTCTCCAATCGCAAATCAGTGCGCTCCAGCAATGGATTGACGACGGCTCCGTTTGGCCGGATGGAGTAGACGGAGTCGGCCCAGCCATTCAAGCGCCCTGGTCGTTTCGGCCGCTCACCCGGCCAACGCCGCCACCGAAGTTTCAGGGTGATGAATGGGTACGCAATCCGATCGACGCGTTCGTGTTGGCTCGACTGCGCGCGGCGAAGATCGAACCGTCGGCCGCCGCGACCGCCAACGAACTGGCTCGTCGCGCCGCACTCGACATTACCGGCTTGCCCTTGTCGCTCGAGCAGTTGGACGACTTTGAGCGGGCGGCCGCGGACAATCCAGATGCGGCCTACGCCGACCTAGTGCAGCGGTTGCTGAACAGTTCCCATTACGGAGAGCGTTGGGGTCGGCACTGGCTGGACGTCGCGCGATACGCGGACAGCAACGGATACGAAGTCGACGGCGAGAAGCCGATGGCGTGGAAGTACCGGGACTACGTCATCAAAGCGCTGAACGACGACAAGCCGTACAACCGATTTGTGCTCGAGCAGTTGGCGGGCGATGAGCTGTCGGATGCGACGGCGGAGACGGTCATCGCAACTGGCTTTTTGCGAGTTGGTCCGTGGGATGCGGAGCGCGGCGCGTCGGTGCAGCCCAGCGAGGTGATCGCCGAGAGGTTCAACGAGTTGGACGACTTGGTGAGCACAACGGGCCAGGTCTTTCTCGGCATGACGCTGGGGTGCGCTCGTTGTCACGACCATAAATTCGATCCGCTGGACAGCCGCGACTATTACAGTCTGGTGGCGATCTTCAGTCCATTGAAGAGGCACAACAACGGCCGCACGGAGTTAACCCGGGCGGCGGTGCCGCCGCGCGAATTGGGTGACAAGAACGCCGCCGACAAGCGCATTGCGGAGCTCGCTGCTCGAAGACGAGAACTCGACGCCCCACTGCGCCGGGGGCTAATTGAAACCGGCGCGACCAAATTGCCGGACGACGCGGTCGCCGCTCTGAAGGCTCCCGCCGACAAACGCAGTGACGCGCAAAAGCAACTCGTCCAACGTTTCGCTTCGACGTTCGACGGCGAAGTCTCCGCGGCGTTGAAGGACAAGGCCACCGCCGCCAAGTTTCTCTCCGACGAGGCGATCGCGGCGATCGCCGCGGCCGTTGCCGAAACGGCGGAACTGACTCGCCGCTTCGATTATCCGGAGGGCTATTTTTTCTACGAGCCGTCGCCGCTGCCGCCGGTCACGCATTTGCTGAAGCGTGGAAATCCAAAGCAGCCGGGTGAAGTCGTCGGGCCGGCTGCGCCGCGGGCGATCGCGGCCCAGGCAAAGTTGCCGCAGCCAACGTTTGGGCAGCCGGACGCGTTCACAAGCCGGCGGCGCATCGCTCTGGCTCAATGGATCGCGGCCGACGCCAACCCGCTGACCCCGCGCGTCATGGTCAATCGCATTTGGCAACATCACTTCGGCGTCGGCATCGTGCGGTCGCCAAGTGATTTTGGCAATGGCGGCTCACAGCCGACACACCCGCAACTGCTGGATTGGCTGGCTCATTGGTTTGTCCACGACGCCGACTGGTCGATGAAGAAGCTCCACACGCTGATCATGACGAGCAGTACGTATCGGATGAGCAAGCGATTTGATTCGGGGAAGGCGGAGCTGGATGCGGGCAATCTCACGTTTTGGCGCGTCCCGTATCGCCGGCTCGAGGTTGAAGCGATCCGCGATTCGATGCTGGCCGTCAGCGGTCAGTTGAATCGAAAGCTCTTCGGTCCCTGCATGTATCCCAAGATTCCCGAGGCGGCGCTGCAAAGTGGCTACGATCCCGCCAAGGTCTGGAAGCCGTTCGACGAGAAGGACGCTTCGCGGCGAACAATCTACGCCTACGTGAAGAGAACGCTGGTCGTTCCGTTTCTCGAGACGCTCGACTTTTGCGACACGACGCAAAGCTTCGCCCAACGCAACGTCACCACAGTGGCTCCGCAGGCTCTCGAATTACTCAACGGAGAATTCGTCAGCCGCCAGTCCGCCCACTTCGCGCGCCGCCTGCAGCAGGAGGTCGGAGACGATCTGGAGGCGCAGATAACGCGGGCTTACCGGTTGGCGTTGGCTCGCCAGCCGCGTCGAGATGAACTGACCGCGCTGTCCGAGTTTGTGAAGCAGGAAACGGCCAGCCTGATGTCGGATCGCGACGGGCGCGAACCGTCGTCCGAGCAAGAGTCGTCGCGGCGAGCGCGGATTGAAATGTGCCGTGTGATTTTCAACCTGAACGAGTTCGTGTACACCGACTGAGCGAGTTACACGAAGCGAGTTACACAAGGATACGGAAATGACCGAGCCGCGATATTTGGCGAATCGGACGGTCTGTCAACGCACGCGGCGGGAGTTTCTCTGGCAATGGGGCGGCGGATTCACCGCGCTGCCATTGCTCGACCTGCTCACCACCGACGGCGTCCTGGCCGACGACTCGGCGGCGTACAAAGGCGTGCGCCGCGGGGCCAAACATGTCGTTTTCTTCTTCCTCAACGGCGGTCCGAGCCAGGTCGACACGTTCGACCACAAGCCGGCGCTGAAGAAGTACGAAGGCAAGGACTATCATCGCAAGTTGCAAATCGGTTCGAACGGACGCCCGGTCGGGAAACTGACGCCGTCGCATTTTCCGTTTCAAAAACACGGCGAAAGCGGGCTCGAAATCAGCAGTCTGTTTCCCCACGTGGCGAAACACGCCGATGACTTGTGCGTCTTCCGATCGATGCACGCCAACACGCCGACGCACAGTCCCGGCATCCTGCAGATGAACAGCGGCAGCATCTTCGCCGGCCGGCCGAGTTTGGGCGCGTGGGTCAACTACGGTTTGGGGACGCTGACCAGCAATCTGCCCAGCTACGTTGTCATGACCGACCATCGGGGCGGGCCGCGCGGTGGAGCGGCCGCTTGGACTTCTGGATTCATGCCGGCGGCTTTGCAGGGCACGTTGTTTCGCAGCCAAGGGGCGCCGATTCTCAATCTCGATCCGCCGGAGGGAGTCGCCGCGGAAACGCAAAAGCGCAGTCTGGAAGTACTCTCGCGCCTCAACGAAAAACATCTAGCCGCTCGCGGCGGCGAATCGCAACTGGCCGCGCGGATCAAGTCCTACGAGTTGGCGTACCGGATGCAGGCGGGAGCGGCCGAAGCGGTTGACATCGACGCCGAGTCGGCTGAGACGAAGACGCTCTACGGACTCGAGCAAAAGGAGACGGAGTATTTTGGCAGGCAGTGCCTGCTGACGCGCCGACTGCTCGAGCGCGGCGTTCGATACGTTCAGCTCTACTCGGGCGGAGGCGCCGATTCCTGGGATGCGCACGAAGATGTGATCGACAATCATGGGCGACATTGCAAGGAAATCGACCAGCCGATCGCCGCCTTGATGGCCGACGTCAAGCGACGCGGAATGTGGGACGACACGTTGTTCATTTGGGGTGGTGAGTTCGGCCGGACGCCCACGAGCGAAGGGGTCGGCAAGCCGGGACGCGATCACAATCACTACGGATTCTCAATGTGGATCGCCGGCGGCGGCGTCAAAGGCGGGCAGGCGATCGGGGCTACGGACGAAGTCGGTTTCATGGCCAGTGAGAATCGCATCCATGTGTCGGACTTGCACGCCACGATTCTGCATCTGCTGGGCATGGACCACGAAAAACTGACCTACTTCCACGACGGTCTCGACCAACGATTGACCGGTGTTCAACCTCACCGCGTGGTTCACGAGGCGATCGCCTGACGGCAGCGCGACCACGGGAGCCAGTCAGCTGGGGACGCGCACTTTCTCGACCACTGCGTTTCGCTGTCTTCTTGGTGTCCTCGTGCCTCCGTGTGAGATTCTCTTTTTCTCACACAAAGGCACCAGGCCACAAAGGATGCGCGCGGCGACTATTGAACGCCCAACAGTTCGATGACGAAGTGCAGCGTGGCGTTGGGTGGAATCGCGCCGGGAGCTCCACGGGCGCCGTAGCCCAACTCGGAGGGAATCCAAAGCTCGATCATGCCACCCTGATTCACCAACTGCACGCCTTCCGTCCAACCGGCGATCACTC
>JASMLW010000518.1 GCA_030748485.1 Pirellulaceae bacterium | reverse complement strand
CGGCCGCCCCAGATCATCTTGTGCGCGCAACCAATTGGAAAGCGATGTTGGAAATCTACATCGAAAACGTCGCGGTCTTCGCTGCCCGTGGCGCTGTCGCGCTCCGTCCGGTCGTAGTACATCTGTACGGCGAAGTCGCTCTCGTCGCTGAGCGTCCGCGTCCAGCGAGTCAACGCGTTGGCGCCGCGGACAAAGGAGCGGTTTTGAACCGGGTTCACGAATGGAAAGGCCGGAGCCGGCAGCACCTGAGCTCCACCGGAATAGCCTTGGTAGATATCGCCCTGCACGGTGACTTCGTCAAAACAGTTCGGGGTGTAGTCCATGCGGAATCCGCCCCGCCCCTGGCGCCAGATGTCGACCGCGGGCCCTGTCGCGTTGAAGCCCTCGGGTCGGTCAAAGTACTTCCCATAGACGCGGTAGTGCAGGTCTTCGTTGACGTGTCCACCGACACGGGCCGCTGTGAAAGCGCCCTCTTGGTCGCCGCCTCCGCCGTTCGCGTAGACGCCGACCGTGTCGCGGGTGTTCTTGGTGATGATATTGATTACCCCATTGACCGCATTGGCTCCCCAGACGGTCGCGCCGGGGCCGCGAATGATCTCGATCCGCTCAATGTCGGCCAGCAGCACGTCCTGGACATCCCAATAGACACCACCGAACAACGGCGTGTAGACACTGCGCCCATCGATTTGGACGAGCAGTTTGTTCGTAAAGCGTCCGTTGAACCCGCGGATCGTGATGGCGTATTTGTTGACGTCGATGCGGGCGACTTGGACACCCGGCACCATCCGCAGCAACTCGGGGACGTTGCGGGCCCCCGATCGGCGAATCTTCTCCTGGTCGATTACAAAGACAGCCGCCGGTGACCGCCGGACCGTGCTCTTCTGCCGCGAAACGGTTGAGACTTCCAGGTCCAGCGAAGGAGCCACAGAACGCTCCATCGCCAAGTCCTCGAGGTCGAGGGAGAGGAGACTGTCGAGGTCGTCGTCTTCCTCTTCCTCGGCCGCTTCATCTTCGGCCTCGTCGTTCGCAGCGTCGTCAACGTCCGCCTCATCGCCCAGCTTGGTGGGAGATGTTGTAGACGATTGGTTTGCGGTCTTGACCGCGGACGATCGAAGTGATCGCCAGAATTGCTGCGAACGCGAATATGGCGCGCACGCCTGTCCCCATGCCCATGAATAGCCCCCGGGACCCGTGGTTGGTAGCTCGTCGCGCCGCTGTTGATGGGCGGTCGAACTGAGTAATCGGGTAAATCGATAAAACTGGTATCGGGCGGTTTCGATCGGCTTTAAGACCAAAATCAGAATTTCTCCACACTTTGTTGAGAAGAGAAGAAGTGTTGGTAAACCTTGCGGCCAGATTGCGGCGCAGCAACGATTTGCTATGAATCAAATTGCAATAATGGCTGGGCGCAAAATCCCCAGCCCGACAGCGACGACAGGATCGAGTGAGAAGGTCCGCCTGGTGTCGATCATCAATTGGCAATGATCGATCCATCGCCGCGCGATCCCCTGCCCTCTACTCAACGGCGATATAGCCGCCGGAACGAACCGCGTCCTCTTGGCGTTGGCAGAGAATGATCGCGTCGCGCGCCAGATCTCCGCCGAGTGTTGGCGAAGAGACTCCGGTAGCCACGGCCCGCGACACTTCTTCGATTTCCGCGACGAATGCGTTCACCGGATCGCCATCACCCAATTCGGGTCGCTCGACTGAGCCGGATCGATGGAACACGGTCAACGGCATCATCATTTCGGCCTCGCTCCCGACCACGGCGAATTCGTATTGCAACGTCGCCTCCTGGCAGTGAATCTCAAAGCCGTGAGTGAAGCTGCGGCCCTGCTGGTTGATGACGCCGCATGTCGCGCTGACCGCCAACGACGAATCTTCAAAATCGAAGATCGTGTTGCAGTATTCGGTCACTTCGCCGCGAAGTCTGCCTCGGCTGGTCAGTTGTTTCGGCATGCCGAACAGCAATCGAATGAAGTGAGCGTCGTGGACGTGTAGATCGATCAGCGGTCCGCCGGCTCCGCTAGTGCTGTAGAAATCTTTAAGCCAGGTGGGATCTGAGATCACTCGCTTGAAGACGCCGCCGAGCACGTTGCCGTACGCGCCGCTGCGGATCTGCCGCAACGCAAACGCGTACTCGGGAAAAAACGGCAGCACTTGGCCGATCAACAGCAGGCGGCCGGTTTCCTGGGAGACCGCCACCATGCTTTCGCAGTCGGCGGGCGTCAGCGCCATCGGCTTCTCGCAGAAGACATGCTTCCCGGCTCGCATGGCGCGAGTCGCCACACCGAGATGCAAGTTGGGAGGCAAGCAAATGTCGATCACATCCAGCTCGTCGTCGGCGAGCAGCGCGTCGATTTGACTGTGCGCCGTAACGCCATCCAACTCGACCTGCTCGCCGGGCGGGCCGAAATTGCCCTCAATGCCGGTCCAGTCGCCGGCCAGCTTGGCGGGGTCGCGAGTGCAGATCGCCGCCACGTTCGCGGTCGCGACTTTCTGGTAGGCCAACCAATGAATCCAACCCATGAAGCCGATGCCGGCGATTCCTACTTTCACAATCTTGCTCCTCGCGTTGTGGCCGTCATTTGAGTAACTGCGCGAACCTGCCCGCCGCCTCACGCCAAGGTTCAGTATTCCGCGGTTCGTAGCGCTTCACCGCAAAGCTGTCGCGAATGACCTCGCGCGCTTCTTCGATAGACCCGACGTCGCCGTGCGCGACAGCCTGCATCATCAGGTTGCCGATCGCCGTCGCCTCAACGGGGCCCGCGACGACCGGGCGATCGCAGGCGTCGGCCGTCATTTGACAGAGCAGTTCGTTCTGCGCGCCGCCGCCTACGATGTGAATCGTCTTGAGTTCGCCGCCGACTAGTTCTTCAGTCCAGCCGTGGACGAGCCGATAGCGGAGAGCCAGACTCTCGAGCGCGCAGCGGATCACTGCGCCCTCAGTCTCGGGCGCCGCCTGTCCCGATCGTTCGCAAAATGCGCGAATCGCTTGAGGCATGTCGGCGGGCGCTATCAGAGACTCGTCGTCCGGATCGATCAAACACGCCAGCGGACTGCTCTCCGCCGCCAGGGCGACGAGCTGACTCCAGGCGAACTCGTGTCCCGCTTGAGCCCAGATGCGGCGGCACTCTTGCACCAGCCACAGACCGGCGATGTTTTTGAGCAACCGAATCGATCCGCCGACGCCGCCCTCGTTCGTAAAGTTGCGAGCCAGGCATTGATCGTTAATCACCGGCGCCGGCGTTTCGGCTCCCATCAGCGACCAAGTGCCGCTGCTGATGTAGCACCAATCGGGTTGAGTTCCAAAGCGGGCGGCCGCCGGCACGGCCAGGACCGCGCTCGCCGTGTCGTGAGTACCCGGCAACACGACGTCGACATTGTGCATTCCCGTTTCAGCGGCGACCGAGTTGGTTAGCCGGCCGAGGTTGGCGCCCGGCTGTGCGACCTCGCCCAGAATGTGCGCGGGGAGCCCGATCTTCTCGAACAATTCAACCGCCCATTCCTTCCGCTGTGGATCAAAGAACTGAGTCGTCGTGGCGTTGGTGAACTCGTTCACGCGCTCGCCCGTCAGCAGCCAGTGAAATAGATCGGGGATCATCAAGAAGGACTCGGCGGCCGCCAGGGCGGAATTGCCCGCTTCGTTCATCGCCGCCAATTGGTAGAGCGAATTGAACTGCATGAATTGCAATCCGGTCCGCCGAAAGATCTCCTCTCGCGGCGCCACGGCAAAGGCCCGCTCCAGCGCCCCGTTGGTGTGCTCGTCACGATAATGGAGTGGATTGGCTAACAACTGGCCGTCTGAGCCGAGCAACCCAAAATCGACGCCCCAGGTGTCGACGCCGACGCTGAGAATCGAATCGCCGTAGCGTCCTCGCGACTCGCGCAAGCCCCCCAGCATCTCGCTCCACAACGCCAACACATTCCAATACAGCCGCCCGCCCGCGCGAACTCCCCCATTGGGGAAGCGGTGGACGTCCTCCAGGGCGAGCCTGTGGCCGTCAAACCGTCCCGCCACAACACGGCCGCTGGACGCGCCCAAGTCGACCGCCAGGTAAGTCTTTGTCGAAGACATGATGCTCTTGAAGTTCGCTGAACACGCCGCGCGTGTTTGGCAGGTAGGTGGGGTGAGGAAGCAAACAACTCAAGGGAAGGCTCCCGATGTTGCCGCGCAGCGCGCGACCGGTCAAGTGGTGCCAACTTCGCCGCCGTTTCTTGTTCCCGCCGCCAGCCGGCGTTACCATCGCGTCTGAATCCCCTTCCTGCTCCACCCTGACCGAGCGGCTTTGCCGCCCGCGCCGATCATCAAGCCGGTCGCCATGACTTCCAATGTGCAGACGATTCTCGACGAGCACGGCGCGATCGCGCTGCCGGGCGTCTACGATGCGCTGTCGGCGCGGATTGCCGCCCAGGCCGGATTCCCGCTGGGTTTTATCTCTGGATACTCAGTGGCCGCAACCGCGATTGGCGAGCCGGATATTGGCTTGCTGACTCAGACGGAGATCGTCGACCGCGCGCGACAAGTCTGCTCAGCCGTCCCCACGCCGATTCTGGTCGACGCGGACACAGGCTATGGCAACGCGCTCAATGTGCGTCGCACGGTTCGTGAACTGATCGCCGCGGGAGCCGCCGGGTGTTTTCTCGAAGACCAGTCGTGGCCCAAACGATGCGGTCACATGCGCGGCAAACAGGTCGTCGATCGCGGCGAATACCTCCAGCGAATTCGCGCCGCCGTCGATGAGCGCGGCGGGGCTGATTTTTTCATCGTCGCCCGCACGGACGCCCTCGCGACAGACGGGTTGGAGGAAGCCATCGGACGCGTCAAGGCGGCTCGCGATCTCGGGGCCGACGCCTGTTTTGTCGAAGCGCCAGTCAGCGCGGAGCAGCAAGAGTCGATCGGCCGGCTCGCACCCGCTCCCAACGTCGCCAATATGATCGAAGGCGGAGCCACCCCGCTGCGATCTCGAGACGAACTGCTGGAACTCGGCTTTCATTTGATTCTCTACCCGCTGGCCGGGTTGTTCGCCGCGGCCCGCGCCATGCAGCAAGTTTGTGATGAAATCCACCGCGCTCAGTCCACCGCCGGCGCCCGCGATCAACTCATGTCGTTCGACGAATTCAATCGACTCATCGAAGCCGATCAAAAGCTGGCGATCGCCGAACAATACAAAACGCAACAGTAAGAAGGGTTCGAAGAATGCCCATCCGTGTCACGATTTGGAATGAATTTGTCCATGAGCAAACGAACGAAGCCGTCGCCAAACTCTATCCCGGCGGCATTCACGGCGTCGTCGCCGACATGTTGGCCGAACAACTGGGAGACGACGTTCAAACTCACACGGCGACGCTCGATGAACCCCAGCACGGGCTGACCGAAGAAGTACTCGACCAAACCGATGTGCTGACCTGGTGGGGGCACGCGGCCCACGATCGAGTTGACGACGCCATCGTCGACCGAGTGCAGCGGCGCGTGCTGCAAGGAATGGGGCTGGTCTGTATGCACTCCGCCCACGCCTCGAAGATCTTCCAACGCATGCTCGGCACCAGCTGTATGCTCCGCTGGCGCGAAGCGGCCGAACGAGAGCGGATCTGGGTGGTCGATCCATCGCACCCCATCGCGGAGGGAATCGAGAATGAGTTCTTCGAACTGCCGCATACCGAAATGTACGGCGAGTTTTTTGACATCCCCGCGCCCGACGAACTGATCTTCATCAGCTGGTTCGAAGGTGGTGAAGTGTTCCGCAGCGGCTGCGTGTTCCGCCGCGGCAAAGGCAAGGTTTTCTACTTCCGCCCAGGACACGAAACCTTCCCGATCTACTACGACGCCAACGTCCGCCGAGTCCTCGCCAATGGCGTCCGCTACGTGCAGCCCGCCGGCGCTCGATTCCACGGCGAGGGTCGTAACATTCCCGAGCCGCTCGAACCGATCGAGGCCGAACACGAGGTCGATCAGAGCCTCCACGAGTGAGCGGCCGGCGGTCGAGGCGGCGGGCGAGCCGCTCTCGAATCCCACTTTTCTCCTCTAAATCTTCACCAACCGGTATATCCGGAACCGACCAATCTAAGAGTGTCACCGTCGATTGTTGACTTTGATGAGTAACATTCGTAGGATTGCCCACTTGGCACTCAGCCAAGGTGGTTGGGAGGTTCCCATGCTACCGGTTCGACAGATGTCCGCAGACTCGACAATAGACCACAAGTCCTCTGATACGGTGAGTTTACGAGTGGTTGGCGGCGACGAATCATCACCCGAGCGAGAGGGGTTGGAGCTAACGGAGGAGCTTCAGGGGGAGATGACAGCGGCGAGTAAGAGGCTGGAATCGGCCAGCCCTCAAGAGATTCTCAGCTGGGCGGTTGAGCGATTTGCGCCTCGATTCACGATGGCGACCGCGTTTGGGCCGGAGGGGATGACGATCATCCACATGTTGGCTGAGATCGCCCCGGCGACGCCGATTTTCAATCTGGAGACGGGATACCAGTTCTCAGAGACGCTCGAGTTACGGGAGCGGGTCAAGCGCCGCTACGGCATCGAGGTCGAGTACAAGCGGCCGGAACTGTCGGTAGCGGAATACGAGCAGCTCAACGGCGGGCCTGTCTACGTGAACGAGCCCAACCGGTGTTGCTTTGACCGCAAGATCGAGGTGCTAACCGAATCGGTTCGGGGCATGCGCGCTTGGGCGAGCGCGATTCGTCGGGACCAGAGCCCCGATCGGGCGAAGACGCCCATCGTCGGTTGGGACAAGAAGTTTGAGCTCGTCAAGGTCAGCCCGTTGGCGAACTGGACGAAGCGCGAGGTTTGGAAACTAATCACCGACCACGACATCCCGTACAACGCTCTGCACGATCAAGGCTACACGAGCATTGGCTGTCAACCTTGCACTCGCGCGGTGATGTTTGGCGAGGACGAGCGGGCCGGCAGGTGGAGCGGTTTCGCGAAGACGGAATGCGGACTGCATTCGATCGAGGACGAGGATTAGCGGCGCGCTCCGTGTGTGGCGACGCGCGTTTTCAAGAGCGTCGATGAAACATCAAGAGCGTCGATGAAACAACGACGGATGGAAGCGTGAATCTTTCAGCGAAGACGGAATACGCGTGCATCGCCGTGCTTGAATTGGCGATCAACTATGGCGGCGACCCGGTGCGAATCCGGTCGATCGCCGAGACGCATGGAGTGCCGTCGCGTTTCTTGGTGCAGATTCTCTTGCAGCTGAAAGGCGCCGGCATTGTGGCGAGCACACGGGGAGCAGCTGGCGGCTACCGTTTGGTTCGCGACCCGAGCGAGTTGACGTTGGCCGAAGTGATGGCGGTCATCGACGGCCGCAACGATCCGGTGAGCAACGCGAGCGCGGAGACGCCGGGAACGCGCACGCTGCTGGAAGTTTGGCGCCGCGCGGCCGACGCGCGACAGGAGCTGTTGTCACGAACATCGTTCGCTGAGCTAGTGGAACGCGTTCGCGGTCGCACGGACAACATGTACTACATCTAGTTTGGGTCGGGCCGCCGTTAGGTCCGGGCCAATTGACACGGAGAAACGCCCGATGGCCGGGTACAACCTGACTCACCTAAAGCAGCTCGAGGCGGAGAGCATCCACATCATTCGCGAGGTGGTCGCTGAGTTCGCCAATCCAGTGATGCTGTACTCGATTGGCAAAGACTCGTCCGTGATGGTGCATCTGGCGTTGAAGGCTTTCCATCCGGCCAAGCCGCCGTTTCCGTTGATGCACGTCGACACGACGTGGAAGTTTCGCGAGATGATTCAGTTTCGCGAAGAGTACGCCCGCCGGGAACTCGGGCTAGACGTCATCGTCTACATCAACGAGGCGGGCCGCGCGCAGAACATCAGCCCTTTCGAGCACAGCGGCAAACACACCACGCTGATGAAAACCGACGGTCTCAAGCAGGCGCTGGACAAGTATCAATTCGACGCGGCCTTTGGAGGGGCGCGGCGGGACGAAGAGAAATCGCGGGCGAAGGAGCGAGTCTTTTCATTCCGCGACAAGAACCATCGCTGGGATCCAAAGAACCAGCGGCCCGAACTTTGGAATCTGTACAACGCTCGCGTCAACAAGGGTGAGAGCATCCGCGTCTTTCCGCTCTCGAATTGGACCGAGTTGGATATCTGGCAATACATCCATCTCGAGAAGATCCCGATCGTACCGCTCTACTATTCGGCTCCACGCCCGGTCGTGAAGCGCGAAGGCATCATGATTCTGGTCGACGACGACCGCCTGGTTCTCGAACCGGGCGAGGAACCGGAAACCAAATCCGTTCGTTTCCGCACGCTCGGCTGCTATCCGCTGACGGGCGCGGTCGAGTCGGAAGCGACGACGATGCCCGAGATCATTCAGGAGATGCTGCTGGCGACGACGTCGGAGCGGCAGGGACGACTGATCGACAACGACGACGAGGGCAGCATGGAGGACAAGAAGAAGGAAGGCTATTTCTAGCGCCGGGCTCGTCCGTCTCCACGAGTGAAACGGAACGCGGGTGAACTAACCAAAACGATTGCATACTCATGTCACACCATTCCGAACTGATCGCCACCGACATCGACGCCTATCTCGCTCAGCACGAGCAGAAAGAGCTGCTGCGATTCATTACGTGCGGCAGTGTCGACGACGGCAAGAGCACCTTGATTGGCCGGCTGCTCTACGATTCCAAGATGATCTACGAGGACCAGCTGGCGGCGATCGAACGCGATTCGGTGCGTCACGGAACGGTCGACGGCGCTTTTGATCCGGCCCTGCTTACCGACGGGTTGCGCGAGGAGCGCGAGCAGGGGATCACGATCGACGTCGCGTACCGTTACTTCTCGACGGCGCGGCGGAAGTTCATCATCGCCGATACGCCCGGCCACGAGCAGTACACGCGCAACATGGCGACCGGCGCCTCGACGGCCGACCTGGCGATCATCCTGGTCGACGCCCGGCACGGCGTCCTGACGCAGACGAAACGCCACACGTTTATCACCGCGTTGTTGGGCATCAAGCACTTGCTGGTCGCCGTCAACAAGATGGATCTGGTCGATTTTCAGCAGGAAGTGTTCGAACAGATCCGGGACGACTACGCATCTTTCGCGGCCCGTTTGGACATTCCCGATTTGCACT
>JASMLW010000517.1 GCA_030748485.1 Pirellulaceae bacterium | reverse complement strand
CGGGATCGAAAATCCCTGTTTCTCTCGGTGCAGGATGTGGTTCGCGATTTGATCCCGATAGGCGTACTTCAAACAGCCTTTGAGCAGTCCTTCGTAGTAACGAATTCGTTCAGGCAATGAAAACGCGAATTCGATGAGTGATCTGCTGAGTAGAGGGACACGGACCTCCAGCGAGTTCGCCATACTGACGCGATCCACTTTCGTCAGAATGTCGTCCGGCAAATAGGTCTTGAAGTCTAAGTACTGTAGGCGCGTTTTCCACGGCAGGTCATTGCGCCAATACCGACGAAACTTCCAATAGTCGTCGTAGTCATTGGGAATCTCGAGTGCTCGGCCGTAACCAACCTTTTCACCGGCAGTCATGCCACCCATAAACTTCACGTACAGAGCAATTGGGTCGTGAAGCCCCAATGCGGCCAAGTTGCAGGCTCGGCGCGCAACGGACCCGTTCCGCAGCAAGATCTTCAGTCTTTCAAGCGGGCGATCCAAACGCGTCCAGCGAATCCCGAATTTCTGGAACTGCGGACAGCGTTGGAAGCGAGTGTAGCCCCCAAAGACCTCGTCACCACCGTCGCCGCTGAGCGCGACGGTTACATCGCGCCGCGCAATTCTCGCAACGCAGTAAGTTGGATAGGCGGACGTGTCGGCGAATGGCTCGTCGTACCAAGAGCGGAGCCTCCCGAACAGATTCTCTACCGTCTCGGCGTCGACCAACTCTTCGGTGTGGTCGGAATCACAAGCGGTGGCAACCTCACTCGCAAAAACTGTTTCCGACTCCTCCATCGAATCAAAGCCGATCGAATACGTTTTCAGCCCTGGAGTTGTTCGGGTTGCTTCCAGTGTTACAACACTCGAGTCAACGCCACCGCTGAGAAACGCGCCAACAGGCACGTCCGCCACCAATTGGTCCGTCACACTTGCCGCTATCAATGACCGAACTCTTTCAGCTGCCAAGTCAATTGTCATCTCTGGTCGCTGGTGCGCTGGGTCGATTGACCAATACGAATCATTGTGCTCAATCACCTGTCGCGCAACGCTGAACCGGAGACAGCTGCCGGGCTCGAGCTTGAATATGTTCCGATAGAGACTCTTCGGTGAAGGCACATAGTGGTACGTTAAGAAGTCGTAAAGGGCCGTTTGATCGACAGTTAGGCTATCTGGGAAAAGGGACTCGATCGCCTTCAGTTCAGACGCGAACGCAAAGTGCTCTCCGTCCCAGTAGTAGTAAAGCGGTTTGATTCCTGCTCGGTCTCGGTAGAGGCGCAGTCGCCGATCGCGCCGGTCGTAGATTGCAATCGAAAACATGCCGTCGAGATTGTCGACGAAGTCCTCGCCCCACTGGAGGTAAGCGGTCAGCAACACTTCCGTATCGGAATTGGTGCGGAACTGATGCCCAAGCGACTCCAAACGGGAGCGTAGCTCTCGATAACCGTAGATCTCACCGTTAAAGACGATCCAGACTTTCTCATCGCATGCACTCATTGGTTGATTGGCGATCGCCCGTAAGTCAACGATCGACAACCTTGCAAACGCGAGGGCTAGATCATCCCACCGAAGGACGCGTTGGTGGTC
Organism: Pirellulaceae bacterium; assembly: GCA_030748485.1. Taxonomy (GTDB): domain Bacteria; phylum Planctomycetota; class Planctomycetia; order Pirellulales; family Pirellulaceae; genus JASMLW01. The sequence continues at coordinate 24,133 of JASMLW010000517.1, read as the reverse complement.
GGGACCCCGATGACGAATTGCTTGAATTGCGGCTTCGTAGTCGAGCGTAGTGTTGGTACCGCCAACGATTCCACACATCTGGCAAATCAGACAATTGGGGGGAGGGGACGGGGCGAGTTACCCTAACTCCATGCTAGTTCGAGGTTTGGGCGAGTCAATCAATCGAACGGCTGTCAGACGCCATTCGCGACATTCGCGAGAATCGACTCCCATTCGGGAACGACAACGCTGGCGTCGAAAACCCGTCGAGCATGAAAGGCGGCGGATTCGCCCATTGAGGATCGGAGGCCTGGGGAACGGAGCAGTTCGGCCGTTCTGTCGGCTATCTCGACGGCATCCCCACAGGAGACCAGGTATCCAGTGATTCCATCTACGATGATCTCGTTTGGCCCGTGCGGACAATTTGTACTCACCGCCGGCAACCCCAATACCTGCGCTTCAAGTAAGGCGTTCGGCAGTCCTTCGTAGTCGCTTGTCATCAGAAACACATCAGACGCATTCATCAGCGGATAGGGGTCGGGTGAATACCCGGCCAATTCGACACAACCCTGCAAAGCCTTTCGATTGATCGACTCGATCAATGCGCCTCGAAGCGGGCCGTCTCCACAGAACGTCATCACAAACTCCTCACCTCGTCCGTGCAGGATGTTGGCAACTTCCAGCGCAACGTCAGGTCGTTTCTCCCGCGACAGTCGGCCCACGACCACGATTCGCGGTCGCGATCTCGCGGGCTGCCGACTCTCCTTTGCGCGACGTTGGATGGAAGCGATGGCGACCGGGTTAGGAATCACCTCAAGTCGGTGGCGCGTAGACTTAAACATCCTCTGATACGTTTCCGCTACGCCCTGGGAATTCGCGACGACACAAGCGGCACGAGGGAAAACTCGGTTGAGCCACCGGATGCACACCCATCGCTTGAGGCCGCCTAGGTCGCGTTCGGGGTTCTCGGCCACTCGCGCGATCCACGCTGGCGGAGAATCGAGTCCTTCAACAGCCTCGCCCACGAATTGAGAGACGTAGTCGATGCTGCTCAGCACGACATGCGGGCGAAATTCCACGAACGCGCGTCGCAAGCGTCGAATGCTGCGAAGCAAGTTCCAGGGCCAGCGATGATCGACAGACGCGACCTCGACTTGTTCGGGTATGGGAAACTCGATTTCATTCTTCAGGAGGACAATGCTGCATTGGAAACGCTGCCGATCTATTTGCGAAAGTAACGTGCTGCAGAAGCGTTCCGCCCCTCCGCGACTAAGGGTGTTGCTCACAACCGTGAAACGAATTCTCTGGTTTTTCACTTGTCTACTCCGAAACGCGACAAGATTGGTTTGACGGCAAGGCTTCCGTCCACGCATCAATCAGTGTTGTCACTGTTTGACGCGAGTCGAAGTCACGCTCAACAGTTCCGCGAGCAGCGCGTTGAATCTGGGACATCTTGAGTTCGTTGTCGAGCATTGAGCCGATCTTCGCCGCGATCGCCGACGTGCTTTCAGTCGAGACAATAGTGCCATTCGTTTGATCCTCGACAAGTTCATCAATCCCCTTCGTTGGAGTGACGAAACATGAACACCAGGACGCCATGGCCTCCTTGACGACATTCGGTACGCGATCTGACACATACTCGGAAAGAAAGATGAACACGCCGGCGTCTGCAAGTTCAAGGAGCACCCTATCGTGAGCTATGTGTCCCAAAAACGTGACGCGATCTGACAATCGCAGTTCGTCGGCAAGCGACTCTAGTCGTCGCCTGTCCGGTCCGTCACCGATGATTCGAAGTCGCAGATCTGGATAGTTCCCAACTAGCTCATGGAATACGTGAATCACATGGTGCATTCCTTTTTCAGGAATCAACCGCCCACAGGTCACGATCTGATGGTTGTCCTTCTCTGTGGACTTGGATGGGTAGGCCGCCAAATCAATTCCCTGCAGACACACTCGAATTTGGTCCCGCGGAACTCCGTTCCGGCTAATGGCGTCAACATTGGCTGCAGCCCATGTTCTGACAAAACTCGACGACTTCGCAACCGGCCACGAGCACGGAAAATCCATCGTCAGGTCATACGCGCTGAGAGATGTCGAAACCGCAAGGTCTGGACTAAAACGCTGAACTAGATAGCCCACGAGAGATGGAAAGTGCCCCCAATAGAGATGCAAGACGTCAACGCGGTCGTGGCACAGTTCGAAGTAGATTTGAACCGAACGGGGCAGCATCATAAGGCCAACCGCCAGTTGTTTCGGCCGCCGCCACCCGTGGGCGATCAAGAACGAAAGTAGAGACGTCGCAACGACCGGATGCCGCGCCAACAGAAATATGGAGTAGATCTGTTGAGCCCAGCGACCTTGGGACACTGGCAACTCTTCTAGCGCACGCTCTCTCGTCAATTGGCCGGCGCAAAAGAGGGGTGGCCGCATCGTGTATACCTTCAGGTCCATACCCAAGTCACGCAACGCAGAGAATTCAATCGAAGCGAACGTCTCTGTTGGCGCCGGAAACACCATGGTGACAATCGCCAGCTTGCATCCTGTCTCGGCCATTTTTCAATCGCCGCTTCTTTCACAGAGTGGCGAGTCTGCACGCTGGCAGATCATGAAGTAACCAAACGGATAATAGGCTGCTGATTGCTCGGACACTCGCCGACCGATGCGTAGACGAACGAAGGCACTCGCCATAGATTGCGCTAAGAGTGCCGTTGGTCCGCCCAAAACTGGAATCCGCGCCGCGTGTTTGGCAAACATGTCCGCGAACACCTCTGGGGATCCGCCGATCGCCTCAAATACGACTACTTTGAGACCAACCGATTGAGCAAATCGACGGAGGGCAAACTCGGTATAGCGGCAATAATCGTGTGGGTGTTCGTGAAGCCAATAGAAGAACGGCACATTGACAAAACACTTCCCTGCTGGCCTTAGAATCCTCGCCATCTCGCTCCACATCACAGTGGGTTCGGGGAGATGTTCAAGAACATCGGATACTATGGCGGTGTCAAACGACTCGCTCTCAAAAGGCAGCGGCTTGGACAAGTCGCACAGGCAATCGATATGGTCACCTTTATGAAGAGAGTTCTGCCAGTCAACGCAGGTAACGTCGGACACAAGATCCCGATACGCGCCGAATAGCGGCACTTTGCCGCAGCCCAAGTCAACGAGACGGCCTCGACAATGTGCGGACAGGTGACGTTGATAGCAGGCGGCGACCAGGTCTACCATCAGACGCGACGAAGGGTTTACTTCGCTGGCATTCCGCGAAGCGGCGAGCCGTCCACGCCTCTTCACAAACTTCGTTGGTCTCCAGCGCGACACATTCTTCATTTTGGCGCCTTTGCTCTCGCTGCATTCGGTCTGAAAGTGTTGAGCACCGCCCAACACATTCCCATCCCTCTTGCAAAACTCCGAATCCACGACATGACGCCGAACGCTAGGTATGTTGGGCTCTTGACCCGGCGTGTAATTCCCAGCGACATGGGAAGCTGCAGGACAAACAAAATGAGAAACAATCCACCAGTGATCCAACGCAAACTGGGCCATGGAACTAACAAGACTGAAGCCAGACAAAGCATCGCCAGCGGAGGCTGAATGTGATCGATTTTGCCGCTATAGGAGTCACCGATCATTTTGTCCGGATGCCTGAAGTAGAGCATCACGCGGTAGAATCCGTGCCGAGACTGAGTACGCAGGTAGCGCAAAAAATTCGTCGGATGATGGTGCTTCACTCGCGACTTAGCGTCGAACTTCAGGAAATGCCCAGCCCGACGAATCCGGAAAGCCAGTTCGGCGTCCTGGGCCAGTTTCAGTCGCTCATCGAAGCCGCCCATCTGCTCAAGCACTGAGCGACGATAAAGCACGTTGAATGTCGCGACGAAATTGACCTCTGTTGGCATTCTTAAATGGCGTTGCCGAATCTCCTCGTGAATCAAACAGGCCAGCAGTGAGTTGGGGAACATGTTTCCATAGCTGCCCCCAGCGCCGGCAACCGATTCGTCGCATAAGTGTGGAAGTAGCAGCGACAGCGCATCCGGCTCCACCACACAGTCCGCGTCGACGAACCAAACAAGTTCCGTCTGTGCGGCTCGCCAGCCAAGATTTCGGGCGGACCCCGGTCCTTCCCCGCGGCCCTGAATGCACCGCACCGGGTAGCCGTTCACGATCGTTCGGGTCTCATCGGTTGAACCATCGTCCACCACGATGATCTCCGCCAGCTGGTGCGAATCCAGCATGCCGCGAACAGATTCCAGGCAAGCCCCAATCACGCCCGCCACATTGCGCCCGGGAATGACCAACGTGACGTTGGGTGGTTGCGTTGTTGAATCCATATGTCTGGCGACCGGTGAGCTGTCGGTAATGCGATCCTTGGGGTGTTCCAACTTCAATAACTCGCCCACCGTCCAGCCGAACGCCGCCATTTCAACCTGCAAGTCGAATCTGAATCGCCCACACTCGATGTGACGGTATCCCAGCGCACCTGTGATCTACAAACAGCCACATTGCAAACGACTTGAGCAAAGCCGCTCTTGTTCTCCACGGAATCTTGATCGTTTCCCCTGCGTATCGTGGCAATCTGCTTGACTAACCCTATGCTAATTCGGTGGTTGCGGCGTTCAAGTTTTGGCCGCGGTGGCCCGGACTCAGATTGTCCTGTGGCCTCGGTTTTGACTTGACGTATATAATTCCACTTCTGTTGGTTTTTTTTGCGCCAGTTGCCCCTCTGGGGTGGGATGGCGATCGTCGGTTGATTGAAAAGGTGGTGATCCCATGTCGAACCAGTATTCCAACAATCCCTATATGTCGCCCTCGACAGGTATGTCGCCCTCGGCCGGCGTGGTTGCTCAGGCCCCCGCCGATGAACGGTTGGGGTTCCTGCGGCGGACTTACGCTCATCTGGGCGGAGCTATCGCCATGTTTGTGCTGCTCGAGTACGTGCTGCTCGAAGCTGGCGTCGGCATCCGGTTGCTCGGACTCGTCGGAACAATGCCCTTCGGCTGGCTCCTCTTCCTGGGAATGTTCATGGTCGTTAGCTGGGTCGCCAACAGCTGGGCGCACTCCAGCACCTCCTCAGGAGTCCAATACGCCGGACTGGGACTTTATGTCGTCGCCGAGGCAATCATCTTCTCGCCACTGTTGACGATCGCCGCACTCAAGGATCCGGCGATCCCGCTCACCGCCGGCGTCACCACGCTCTGCCTCTTCGGAGTATTGACCTCCGTCGTCTTTGTCACTCGCAAAGACTTCTCCTTCCTCGGCACGTTCCTCACGCTCGGCATGTTCGCCGCCATCGCGTTGATCGTCGTCTCGATCGTCTGCCAATTCGCGCTGGGACCCATCTTCACCGTCGTGATGATCGCCCTCGCCTGCGGCTACATTCTCTACTACACCTCCAACGTTCTGCACCACTATCACAGCAGCCAACACGTGGCCGCCTCGCTGACTCTCTTCGCCTCCGTCGCGCTGCTGCTCTGGTACGTCGTGCAAATGTTCATGTACTCCAGCGACTGATGGTCCGTTCGTCGGTCGTGCTCAAGAAACAAAAAAAGCCTCACCAAAATGGTGAGGCTTTTTTCTTTGTTTTGAGCTGTCGTCGCTTAGCTGGCCCGGTCGCGAGCAGCGACGCCGACGATTCCGCCCGCGGCGCCGACCACCAAGATCTCGCCGAGACCCAGGTCGCCAAACAGCGGGACGTAGATGCCGCGAGCAGCTTGCCCGTCGGCGACCACCAACACTGCTTGGCTGGCGGCCGGGGGAGCCGTGCGAGGAGCCCAGGCGCGGAACACACCGCGGGTCTGGCCGTTTACCGCGACCGCGTAAACACCGCCACGCAGTCCGCTGAACTGGAACAGGCCATCCTTGTCGGCCTTCGTCTTCGCAACAGTCTCGCCGCGCTGGACGAGTGTAATGATCGCATCTTTCGCCGACTGCCCGTTCGGCGTGACCGCTTGACCTCGCAGTTGACCGCCGGCGGCCAACGCGACATCACTGATCTGAGCGCGGGCGTCCGCCAACGCGCCCGCTTGGGGGAGCAGTGCGCCAACCGCCGCGATCACGACGATCAGGCTCTTCAAAGTCTTCCACAACTTCATCGTCTCATCCTTATTTTGAGAGACAGGCCCACGCGAAAATTCCGATACTCTCTGGCTATCGACCAGCAGCAGCGCCCCGTTTCAATGAACCCACTCGCGCCCTCCCCGTCGTCGTAACCGGCATAACTTGACAGGAAGCCGCAGTTTGACAGCGGCGGGTTGGGTTTCAGTTCGCCCCGGTGTGGTGAAGGGAACCCGATTGTCGCGACTTCGTCGCGATGTCGTCTGTGCGATGGCCTTCCGAGGCCGTCGAAAGCGGGTTGGTCCCTGAAACACCTCACGGATTCGTGCTCACCGCGGCGTTTGTATTGCCCCGGTGTTTTGAATGGAACGTCCATTGTCGCGACTTCGTCGCGATGTCCTCCCGTACGATGGCCTTCCGAGGCCGTCGATAGCGGGTTGGTCCCTGAAACACCTCACGGATTCGTGCTCACCGCGGCGTTTGTATTGCCCCGATGTTTTGAATGGAACGTCCATTGTAGCGACTTCGTCGCGATGTCCTCCCGTACGATGGCCTTCCGAGGCCGTCGAATGCGGGTTAGTCCCTGGAACACCTCACGGATTCGTGCTCACCGCGGCGTTTGTATTGCCGCGTTTTCTCGAATGGAACGCCCTTTGTCGCGACTTCGTCGCGATGTCCTCCCGTACGATGGCCTTCCGAGGCCGTCGATAGCGGGTTAGTCCCTGGAACACCTCACGGATTCGTGCTCACCGCGGCGTTTGTATTGCCGCGGTGTTTTGAATGGAACGTCCTTTGTCGCGACTTCGTCGCGATGTCCTCCCCGGCAGGGAGGACCTACTAAGGAGGACCTACTGGGACCACTCGCGGTACCACTGGACGAACTTGGCCACGCCATCCTCGATCGACGTATTCGGTTCGTACCCGACCGCCTCGACCAGCCCCGATACATCGGCCCAGGTCGCCAGTACATCTCCCGGTTGCATGGGGAGCAGATTGAGCTGAGCGGGCCGACCGACAGCCCGTTCAATGGCGGCGATGAATCGACCGAGTTCCACCGGTTGCTGGTTGCCGATGTTGTGCAGTCCAAAAGGCGGATCACCTTCGCCCGGCGGTTCGGGCGGCTGCCGCAGCACGCGGACCACACCCTCAACGACGTCGTCGACATACGTGAAGTCGCGTTTCAAGCGGCCTTCGTTGTAGACGTCGATCGGCCGCCCGGCGATCACCGCCTCGGTGAACTTGAAGAGCGCCATGTCGGGTCGTCCCCAAGGACCGTAGACCGTGAAGAACCGCAGGCCCGTGCACGGCAAGCGGTAGAGATGGCTGTAGGTATGAGCCATCAGTTCATTGGCCCGCTTCGTCGCGGCGTAAAGACTGATCGGGTGATCGACGTCGGCTCCGATCCCGGTGGGCAGTTGCGCGCTGTTGCCGTACACCGAACTCGACGAAGCGAACACCAGATGCTCGACCTCAGCGGCGCGGCAACCCTCCAACACGGCTCCGAACGCCACCAGATTGCTGTCGATGTACGCAGCCGGGTTCTCCAGTGAGCAACGAACGCCCGCTTGAGCCGCCAGGTGAGCTACCACTGTGGGCCGGCGGTCGGCGAACAGTTCCGCCGTCCGCGTTCGGTCGGCCAAGTTGAACTCGTGGAACTCAAACCGCTCGCACTGCTCCAACAACTCCAGCCGATCGCGCTTCAACCGCGGATCGTAATACGGATTCATGTCGTCGACACCGATCACATCGACGCCGTCGTTCAACAGACGGAGCGCGAGATGGAAACCGATGAATCCGGCGGCGCCAGTGACAAGAACCTTTTGCATCGCCTCAGGATAGTTCTCACGAGAACGAAGGGCGAGGGGTCGTCGCCAACTCCCGCCCGATGAACGCCGGCGTGGCGTTGCCTTTTTTCAACATCGATTTTGCCTTATCGATCCGGCGCGACGGCGATCTCTGACCTATGTTTTCATTGGCGGTTTGTTTGCCGTAGCAAGTAGCCGCTCACGTCCTGTCCCTTGGCCCACATCGGGCGATCCGCGTCACACGAAGCTCTCAGTCCGTTCGCGACTGATCGGCGGAAACAACCCATTCCCACTGCCAGACGGTAGAGGTATTGTATGCGCAATCAACAGAAGCGCAGCGCCCAGCGTTCAGCTCGCTACGAGCGTTTTGAAGACCGTTTGGCCCTGACGGCGCAGGCCGTCGCGAGTCTACTTGCCGACGACGCTTTGCAACCTCCGCCGCTACAGCAATTCGGCGACGTCCAACCGATCGCCCCTCCGTTGCAGACCTTTGGCTCCCCAGAACAAGTCGCCCCTCCGCCGCTCGAGCAGTTTGGCGACTACGACTTCTACCTGAGCGACGCGGTCGAGCGAGTTGAACAGGCGCTCGACGAAGTCGACTCACTGCTCAACGAAGCTCACGAGCAGACGGGGGTGGACTTCGTCCACGACACGTACGGATTCGATGGCTCAACGCAAACGGTCGCCGTCATCGACACGGGCATCGCCTACGATCACTACGCGTTGGGCGCCGGGTTCGGATCCAACTATCGCGTCGTCGGCGGCTGGGACTTCGCCGAGAACGACGCCGATCCCTACGACGACGGCCCGGCCGGCTTCCACGGCACGCACGTCGCTGGAATCGTCGGCAGCGACAACTCCACCTACACGGGCGTCGCCTCGGATGTCGATCTGGTCGCACTCCGCGTCTTCGACGACAACGGAGCCGGCTATTTCAGTTGGGTCGAGTCGGCGCTGCAATGGGTCCACGATCATCGCGACGATTTCGACAGCCCGATCACCACGGTCAACCTGTCGTTGGGAGCCGAGTGGAATTCGGACAGCGTCCCCAGTTGGGCCAACCTCGAGGACGAGTTCGCTCAACTGGAAGCCGACGGCATCTTCATTTCGGTCGCGGCGGGCAACTCGTTCACCAACTACAACGCCGCTGGACTCAGCTACCCGGGCGCGAGTCCCTACGTCGTGCCGGTGTCGTCGATCGACAGCAACGGCCTGATGAGTTACTTCAGCCAGCGCAATGATCGCGTGCTGGCCGCACCAGGTCGCTCGATCGCGAGCACCGTTCCCGACTACGTCTTTGGAGCCGACGGCAATCCGAACGACTTTGGCAGCGCATCGGGCACCAGCATGGCGGCTCCCTACGTGGCCGGAGCCGCAGTGCTCGTCCGCGAAGCGATGGAGTTCGCCGGGCAATCGAACATCACCCAAGACGTCATTTACGATCACCTCCGCGACACGGCCGACATCTTCTTCGACGCCGCGACTAGCGCCAACTACCACCGCATCAATCTCGAGTCCGCTCTTCAGGCGCTGATGCCGTCGGACGACTACGGTTCGACCGCCGGAGCCGCCCATTCGCTCGGCAGCGTGTCCGCGAACGCCAACCTGGCGGGAACCGTCGGACAGCTGAACGACGTCGATTACTTCACGTTCACGGCGGCCGTCAGCGGCGAGGCGACGTTTACCGCCTCCAACCAGACTCACGACCTGACAGCCCGCTTCGCACTTGTCGGTGGCGGCGGACAAAACAACGGCAACACGTTCGCCTTCGACGTCACGGCCGGCCAAACCTACACGATCGCACTCGACAGTTCCGCGGGCGTGGGACACTACGACCTGGGGCTGGACATCCAGGCCGCGATGGACGACCTGGGGACCGTCTCGTTCACCCATCTGCAGAATCAGAACTGGGGTGGAGCCGGCGAGAAGTGGTTCATGCTCACCTCGTCGCAGGCCGGCCAATTCACGGCCGAAACGATGTTTCAGCACGTCAACGGCAACGTCGATCTCGAACTGCTCAATTCGAGCATGCAGGTCGTCGACAGCAGCAGCGGAACGGGCGATTCCGAGCGAGTCGACGCGACCGTAGCCGCCGGCGACACGCTCTACGTGAGAATCGTCGGAGCCAACGCCAACGTGGGACTGCGACTGACCAACCTGGTCAACACGAGCGGAGCCACGATGACATTCACCGGCACGTCGGGCAACGACGCGTTCGTGGGCGACGCCCAGCAGATGTCTTTCTCGATCAACGGCGTCACGTACCAGGCCGGGGGCGGAGTCACGCAAGTCAACTTCGACGGCAATGGCGGCCACGACACGTTTACGTTGCAAGGGACGTCCGGCAACGAGAACGCCACGATGCGTCCCGACTCAGTCGATGTGAGCGGCGACGGCTTCGGTGTCCACGGTGAAGATCTCGAGTCGGCTTCGCTCAACGGCGGCGGCGGCTACGACAACGTCACGCTGTACGACTCGGCAGGGGACGACTTGTTTGTCGCCGAACCGGGCTACTCGTACATGAGCGGCGACGGGTTCTACAACTACGCCAGCGGATTCCATGGCGTCTACAGCTACGCGACCGCCGGCGGAAACGACACGGTCTACATGTACGATTCGGCCGGCGACGACACGTTCGCCGGGCTGTCGGACTACGCCTACATCTCCGGCAACGGTTTCATGACGTACGCCCATTCGTTCGAAGCGGTCTACGCCAACGCCACGCGAGGCGGAAACGACGTCGCCTACTTCTACGACTCGGCCGGCAACGACCGCTTCGTCTCGCGACCTGAATACGCCTACCTGACGGGCGACGGTTTCTACAACTTCGCCGGTGGTTTTGATCAGGTGAACGCCTACGCCACGGCGGGCGGGAACAACGACCGCGCCTACTTTTACGACTCGGCCGGTGACGATCTGTTCGTCGGCCGCACCGACTACGCATACATGTCGGGCGACGGATACTACAATTTGGCGAGCGGGTTCGATCGGGCTTGGGGATACGCGACCGCCGGCGGCACAAATGACCGCGCCTACCTCTACGACTCGGCAGGCGACGACCGTTTCTTCGGTCGACACGATCATGCGATTCTGACGGGCGACGGATTCTACAACTACGCGGGCGGCTTTGACTCCGTCCGCGCCTACGCGACGACGGGCGCCAACGATCGAGCCTACCTGTACGACTCGGTCGGGGCCGATCGATTCTTCGGACGCGAGAACTACTCGTATATGACCGGCGCGGGCTTCTACAATTACGCCAACGGTTTCGACGGCGTGCAAGCCTACGCACTGAACGGCGGCGCAAACGATCGCGCTTACCTGTACGACTCCAGCGGCAACGACACTTTCTACGGTCGCACGAATTACGCGTATTTGACGGGCGGCGGTTTCTACAACTCGGCCCAAGGATTCGACGTCGCCACCGGGTACGCCACCAACGGCGGAACGGATCAGGCCACCTTCGACAACCTCGGCAATGGCGATACGCTGTACGGTCGCGACAACTTGGCGCGAGCCGATTCGGGCGACGAGCAATCGCAGGCCTACATGTTCGACTCGGTCACGGCGCAGGCCATCGCCGGAGAAAACCCCGACGCCGACGTCGACGCCCTCGACTACGTCTTCCAACAGCTGGGCGATTGGGCCGAGTGACGCGCCGCTTGCCTAACTGCGTTTTATTGCTCGATGTGGTGACCGGGTAGGCTGACGCCTAGGCGACCAGACGAATGGCCGTGCGAACCAAGACTCCCACGTCCGCCGTCACTGAGCTCCGCTCGGCGTACTCGAGATTCAGCCTGATCTTCTCCGGCATGATCTCGTCGATGTAGACTGCTTCGGGGTCATCGGCTTCCGCCAATAGATCGCTCTCGCGAAAGTAGCGGATCGACGCTGGATCGGTGACGCCCGGGGTCAGTTTGAGCACGTCGCGTTGCCGATCGGTGTACTCGGCCACGTAGCGGGGCACTTCGGGTCGCGGACCGACGAGGCTCATCTCGCCGGCGAGCACATTGAGGAGCTGCGGCAGCTCGTCGAACTTGGTGGCTCGCAGCACCGCGCCGACTCGAGTAATCCGCGCGTCGCGGCCGACCGTGAGTTGGCGGCCGGCTTGCTCGGCGTCGCGGATCATAGTGCGGAACTTCCAGATCCTGAAGTGCTTGCCGTGGCGGCCGACGCGAACTTGGCGAAAGAACACAGGTGCTCCGCCCGTGACCGCGATCGCGGCGGCGATCACCAACAGCAGCGGCCAGATGACCAGCAGCAGGAACAGGCTCACGGCGATGTCAAACGCGCGCTTCACGCGGCCCGCCTCCGCCGGCGATGGCGACGCGCGACGTCGTCGACGGCCTCAATCACGTCCGCCACGTCCTGCTCGGACATGCGGGGATTCAGAGGCAAACTGAGGATTCGCTCAAAGTTGTCGTTGGCGACCGGCAGATCGTTCGGCTCCAGCCCGTACTTGTCGCGGTAGAACGGATGGATGTGAATTGGAATGAAATGGACCGACGTGCCAATGCGTCTCGCCTTGAGTTCCTCGATGAACTCATCCCGCCCGATTCGCAGCGCATCGGCGACAAGCCGGATCGGGTAGAGATGCCAGGCGTGTTCGACATTGTCGCGGACGACCGGCAATTCCAACTCGCCCAGCTCTTGAAACGCCGCGTTGTACGCCCCGACGATCTCCGCTCGCCGTTGTTGAAAGAGCGGCAGTTTTTTGAGCTGCCAGATTCCCAGCGAAGCCTGTATGTCGGTCATGTTGTATTTGCAACCGGGCGCTACGACATCGTACCGCCAACTACCGCCCTTCTCGTACCGCTTCCAGGCTTCGCGGCTCATTCCGTGCAGCGAGATCACGCGAGCCTCTTCGAGAAAGTCAGCCGGACCGGTCAACATCCCGCCCTCCCCCGTCGTCAGGTTCTTTGTGGCGTAGAAACTGAACGCGGTGGGATTCGAGCCCGACCCGATCGGCCGGTCGCGATAGCTGGCCGGGATCGCATGCGCGGCGTCTTCAATGACGGCCAACTGGTGGGAGTCGGCGATCGACTGGATCGCGGCCATGTCGGCCGGGTGACCGGCGTAGTGAACCGCCAGGACGGCGCGCGTCTTCGCGGTGACCGCTCGCTCGACGGCGCGCGGATCGATGTTCAACGTATCGGGCTCGACGTCGACAAGCACGGGCTTCGCGCCGACTAATTCAATCACGTTGACGGACGCGGCGAACGTCATCGGCGTCGTGATCACCTCGTCGCCGGCTCCGATCCCCATCGTCAACAGTGTTGTATGCAATCCCGCGGTGCACGAGTTGAGCGCCAGCGCTGCCTCCGCCTGCCGATCCGCCGCAAACTCAGACTCAAAGCGACGAGTCTTGGGACCGGTCGTGATCCAATCGGACCGCAACGTGTCGACCACCTCGTCGATCTCTTCCTGGCCAATCAAGGGCGGCGAGAATGACAGGAACTCGCTCCGCATCGAATCGTACCTCCAACAAAAATGGAGTGGACTTGTAGCCGATCGCGGACGAGGAGGCTAGAGCAATTCGATCGACATCGAGAGCCGCAGAGCCGAGAGCGGAACATCGACGCGTACCACCAGCGCTACGCCGCGGTGAGGATTCGACGCGACGACTTTTGCAGCAGCCGGTTGTAGATCTCGGCGTATTGGTCGGCCACATGATCCAGCCCAAAGGCGCGGGGGATCGCGATTCGGTTCCGCGCCCCCATTCGCTGGCGAGCGCTCGGGGAATCGACCAGTCGCTCGACGGCCTGGGCAAGTTGTTGCGTGTTGCGAGGCGCGACCAGCAGTCCATTGACATCGTGCTCGACCACCTCGCGGCAGCCGGGCATGTCGGTGGTGATCAGCGGCAGGCCCATTGCGCCGGCTTCGAGCAGCACGCGGGGAACTCCCTCGCGGTAGTAGCTTGGCAGAGCGAAGACGTCAGCCAGTTCGAGCAGCGTCGGAATGTCGTCGCGACGGCCGAGGTAGTCGACGTCGGCCGAGAATCGATCGATCTCCCGCCGCGATACCGCTTGGCGGCCCTCGGAGGCAATCGGGCCGACGAGAACGAACCGCATGTGGGGTCGACTGCTCCTGACTCGACGCGCTGCGCGGAGAAACTCGCGAACGCCCTTGTGACGCACCATGCGACCAACCATCAAGACAAACACTTCGTGCGGCTGCGCCCGCAACTCGCTGCGCAATTCAGCAACCGCCGCCGATGAATCGGGCCTGTCCCGCAAACGCTCGAAATCAACTCCCGAACCCAAGACCAGATCATCGCGCCCTGGCTGAACCATTCCGCGTTCGCGAAAGTACAGCCGATCGTCTCGGTTCTGAAACACGGTCACGCTCGATCGCTCAGACGCCTGTCGCTGCAGTTTGCGGTAGACGGGCCGCAACGCCAGCGCGAGTGGTGACGCGGACGAAAAAAGATAGCCCATTCCGTTGATCGTACGGACACTGATCGATGTTTGCGCGTCGTGAACTGCGTGTGGAGCGAGCAGCGCGGGCTTGGTGTCAAACGAGTGCACAATCCTCGGCGCGTGGCGCCGAATCAGTTCGGTTAACTGCTCGCGGGCGAGTCGATCGGCGCGGGGGCTGATCCAACGCCCCAGCGGATAGGTCCAATAGGGGATGCGCTGCTCACGAAACGGCTCTTCGTCATCGCTGCCGGCGACTGCAACCTCGAACCCGCGCTCGCGAAGTTTGTGGACGAGCGGAATCCTCATTCGCACGTCCTCGCCGCTCACCAGCCAGATCAAACGCTCGTTGTTCGGTTCGTTCCGCATGTTTTGCTCCTCTCGTGTCTTCTCGCCTGCCCTCGGCAACTACGCCGCCCGATTGATCGACTCAGCATCGCCCTCCTCGTCCGCCCGCTCATTTCGCAAATCATCAAACGCGCGCACTTGTTTACAGAATCTGAGAATCGAAACGGCTGTTCCCGCGGCGCAGACGAGAGCGTAGGCCGAGACGAACAGCCCCAACGACCGAGTTGCTGCGGCGACCGCGGCCAAGGGCAAGAGGAACCCGCAGGGATTGAGCAAGCCGTTGACGATGTGGAACGCCCTGCGAACAATGCGACCTGACAATCCGCTTTGGTTGGTGAACGCCGCCGCGTACGACTCCTGCCGAACTCCGTACGAGATCATTTTCTGGTAGGCCAACCGGGGCAACGTGTTGCCGACGGCGGCGATCGCTCCCGCCAGTAAGAACACCCAGCTGTATTGCGTGGCGGCGAATGACGCTCCCAAGCCAACTCCCAATGGGAAGACGGCGAAGACGACGTAAGCGGTCAGTGTGTCGAGATAGTCTCCGTAGGCTGACGACTTGTTTGAGAGGCGGGCGATGTTGCCGTCGACGTGGTCCAACACGGCCCAGGCGACAAGAAACAATGCGCCCGCCACCTGCACGACTCGGTTGTCGACGCCGAACAGCACAGCCCCGATCAGGCCGGCGACAAACGAAAGCCCGGTGACGGCATTCGCCGTCAGACCGCACTGACACGCCAGCCACGCCAAATAGAATGACACCGGCCGGTAGAACCACTTCGTCACAAAGTACTGCTCTTCGGACGCCCCGGCCTTCTTCGCGTCATAGGCTGAGCGCAACTCAGCGAGTGTCGGTTTCATGCGGCTCTCCTGTCGATAATCTCTTCATAGAACTCGTGGTACTGCTCGACGATTCGATAGATGTCGAACGACTCATCGACTCGTTGCCGGGCTGCCAGCCCGAGCCGCGATCTGAGCCGCAAGTCGTCGCTCAGCCGCGTCAGGCAATCCGACAATGCGTCGACGTCGCGCGCGGGGAAGACCAACCCGTGCTCACCGGGACTGACCACTTCCAGATTGGGAGCGATGTCCGAGACGACGGGCGTGACTTCGAAACACATCGCTTGAACGAGCGCCTCGGACAGCCCTTCGACCAGCGTTGGAAAGGCGAAGACGTCCATCACGTCGAGCAGCCGGTAGACCTCGCGCCGTTCGACTTGCCCCGCAAAGACGACTCGATCGGCGATTCCCAATTCGGTCGCTTGCGCTCGCAAGTCGGCTTCCAACGGCCCACCGCCCACCAGCAACAGCCGCCAGTCCTTTGGCGAGGACATTCGGCTGACCGCTGCGAGCAGAGTCGGCAGATCCTTCGTCGGTTTGAGATCCGACACACTGCCGATCACGAACGCGTCCTCGGGAATGCCCCACGCGCTGCGATCGCCCGTATGTCGATAGCGGTCCAATTCGGCGATGTCGACTCCGTTGTAGATGACGCGACGAGCCGACCGTCGTTCCAGCGCGCCGCCCCACAGCGGGTTGCCTTCGTTGATCGCGTGCGAAACGGCAATCACACCTGAGTTCGGTGCGTAGGCCATGCCCAACCCCAGTCGTTTGGCCCAGCCGTATCGCTCGAACATCGTGCCCTCAAAACGCACGCTCGGACAGCTGCGACGAATCGCCGCGAACGCCGTCGCGACGACTGCCGAGAACGTGTGGTTTACCTGAATGACGTCGGGCCGATGCTGCTTGATGAATCGGCACAGCGCACGGGCGCAGCGCAACTTGCCACGCTCGCCGAGCCCGACGAGCCGTTTGCCGGCGACGGTCGATCCCAGCGCCGCGACCTTCGCCGTCAGCTGCTCGGTCGTGTCGTAGCACGAGAGAATCGTCGTCTCCGCGCGGTCGTCGTCGAAGCGAATCGCCCGTTGAAACGGACCCGTGCCCGGATGAAGAATGTTGAGAACGAACAGGATTTTGGGTTTGGACACGCCTTTCTCCTAACGCCCATAGCCGAGCATGCGAGTCAGCGGCCACGACGCCAAACGAAACGCCGTTCGGTAGGACAGCGGCATCTTGGTGCGCCATTCCTGATCGGGACGAAACTTGAGTCGTCGGGTAAACCGCACGCGGTTCCCTCCCAGATTGTGACTCGTCTGCAGTTCGCGGCCCTGTTCGATCGCCTCACAGACCCGCGTCATGTCGAGCCCGATGAAATCGCCGATGCGATCCATCGTCTGTTGGGGCGCATCGCAAAGGTCTTCGTAGCGGACTCGCAACACGGCTCGCCTGGGCAGCAGGCGGGTCGTGACCAGCGCGCAGAAGTTGGCCAGCGTCCACCCAGCGACCGCCCGCAGGAAATTGAGCGACGGTCGCGTGAAGCGGCGTTTTCTCTCCTGGCTCCCAGCGCCCTTCATCACCGACCAGGCAACACCGCGACCGTCTCGCACCAGGTGAATGATCTTGACGTCGAGTCGCGTGTGGCGAAACAACGCGAGCGGTCGACCTGTGCAGTCGTGCGCGCTCTTCGACGAATCGACGACGAAGCGGCTTTCGCTCGTCTCGGCAATCGCCGCGAACAGACGTTCCATCTCAGCGGCGTAATCCGCCGTTCGTCGCTTGCTCGACCAACCGAGCGCCAAAGCCGGGTAGCGACGGATTGACTCGACCGCGGATTGCAAATCACGGCGCTCCGACAGCTCCGCTTCGTCAGCCACATCCAAAGTTCGCTCGCAGACGTTCGCCCAGAAGCTACAGGCCTCCACCTTCTCGGCGCATCCGCAGGCCTCTTTCCGCAACAACCACTCGTAGATATTGGCGAGCGCACCGACGCTGATCACGTCGTCGTGCTGGTTGAGCAGGATGTCGAGAATTGTCGAGCCGCTGCGCCCGTACCCCATGATGTAGATCACGGTGGGCCGGTCCTGTTTGTCGACCGAGCCGGCGGTCGGGCGGCGAGCGGGTTGAGTTGAGTTCATCAGGCGCTCCGCACTCGTTGTGACGGCCAGCGGGGCGCGGCTCGACGGATAGCTGACGACAGCCCGCGCGCGCAACTCACGCCAGCTCGCAGCCCCCAGGCGGTGGGAGCCACCCAGCGTCTTTGCAGCTGTGACTGGGCGGCCTCCGGAAACGAAATGACCCGATCGCTCAATTGGTCAAGCCACCGCAACCAACGCTGGAAGTGCTGGTCGGATAGCGCGTTCAAGTGCGTGCAAATTGTGTACACGCCGATCCCCAAGAGCGTCTGGGGAGAAGCGAAGAGCTGCGGCACGAAAATCAAACCCGCGCGCTCGTAAGGCCAAAGCCCGTAGCCGTCCGTCACATAGCGAAACTTGTGCTCGCGCAAGGCCGCCAGCGTGTGATGGTCGAATGAATGAGCGGGAGCCATAAAGACGTCGGCGGGCAGTTTCTCCGCTCGCAAGATCGCCTGTCCGGCGGCCAGTTTGCGCGATTGCTCGGCAAGCGGCAACCCGGCGAACTCACTTCGCGGGGCGAGCCCGATGGATCCGCGGCACTCCGTCACGTACTCGTGCGTGAACCCGTGCTGAGCGATTGTCCACCGTTTGTCCGCGGCAGCCCGCATGCGATCCCAAAAGTCGTCTCGCGGCGGGTCGATCATCAATCGCGGATCCCGATTGTCGGGAACGACTCCCAGAAGCGGACGAATCCGCAAGCGGTCGAATGCATCCTCCGCCGCGTCGAACCGCCGCCAGTCCATGTGCGGGCAGATGTCGTCGAGTCGGATGATGAACTTGGCCACCGGTCAATCCTCGCTCTGAGAGCTACTAGGCGGGCTCCGCCCGATAGGTTTCCAACCAGCGCGACGACCCGTCCGAAACGCGTTCGATGCGACTCCATCCGTCACCTAGAATCTCGGCGAACTTGTGGCAGTGGAGGCTCTTGTTTTCGCGCTCGACGATCTCGTCCACGATCAAATGTTTCACCTCGACCGCCCGCCGCAATTGCTCCACGCCGTCTCTGACTTGCCCGGCGTCGAGACTATGCAGCACGTTCACCATGACGACCACATCGATCACCGGCTCCCGCGTCTGCGCGACATCGGCGAAGGATCCAACGACAAACTGCGACTTGTCGCGGTGACGACGTCGAGCCGCCATGACAACTCCCTCGTCAAGGTCCAAGCCGTAGCGCCGTTCGGCTTGGATGCGGCAGAGAATGTCTCCCAGCCCGCATCCGATTTCAACCGCCGTCGTCGGCCGCAGTTGGTCGGCGAGATCGACGACCATTTGCTTGTAGCAACGGCAGTGGAAACCTTGCGAGGCGTGCCAGTGATCGAATCCGTAAACGGCTTGCAGAACGCGCGACTGGGCGATCTCGGCGGCGCAAAGCGTCGTTTTCACTAGACCCAATTCTCTGATTTTTCCCAGGGTAGTCATGCCATCACTCGTCGAGACGACGATCCTTACGCGCGTTGCAACACCGGTTGGCGGGACGTTTCCCGCGACTGGTCCAAGTACTTTCCGCGTTGAGCTACGTGGAAGGCCCCACAAGTCAGCCCACCCAGTAGCCAAAACTGCATCACCGTGAACCCCGACGCGAACATCAATTGAACGAGGGCGGCGTTGAACCCGCAGAACAAGGCGACGCCCCAACCGCGGATCGACATGCTGCGATCGGACATCATGTCGAAGTTCAGATCGACGATTTTCAAGATGATGATCAGGAACAGGATCAGCGCAAGAACACCGCCCACCGACAGCACATTCATGAGAATGTTGTGTGGAGTATTGCCGTACAGGTGCTCGAATGTGCCGAACCCCAAGCCGAGTGGATTGGTCTGCGCATCCTCTAATGCGGTTTCGATGTGGAACAGCCGATCCTCGACGCTCGTCTCGCCGATCTCGATGACGGCGCTCGAGAAGGATTGCAGAAACGGGGCGGCCCAGACCATCAACAGCACGCCGCCAATGAGTGACAGCGGCACGGTCGTCAACAGGAATGTCTTGCTGACCCGTAGACGACTCTGGAATTTGGCGAATGTCAGCGAAGCGATCGCGATCGCCAACGCCGCCACGATCGCTCGCGACTGCGGAATGAAGACCCCCGCCGTCAGCAGCCCCAGCAGGGGAATCTGAACTCTCTTTCGAACGATGCCGAGGTCTCGGATGAACAGCGATGTGGCGACCAACACCCAGCCGGTCATCACGGTCACTCCATAGACGCTGTTGTTCGAGATGATCCCGCTGTGTCGACGGTAAAACAACGTGAATCCTGAAACATTGCGCGCGTACGCCCACTTCTGATTGACGAACGAAAAGTCGACCAGCCCGGCGCTGCCGAGAATGGCGGCGACGACGGCGAAGACCGCGCAGCACATGAGGACTCGCGAGACGATGACGAGGCGCCGCTCGGTGACGCAGAACGCCGACAGGCAAGCGAAGTAGATGAAAGCCGACGTGACGGCCGCCATCCCTCGCAGCGCATAGGTCTCGCCCACCGCCACGTTCATCGCGGTGCGGGCCGCCAGAAAGATCTGAAAAACAACCAGCAACAGGATCAACGATTGGCTGCGCGACGGCAGGCGGTTGCCGCCTGTCAACGATCTGGCGAACCAGACGACGCCGAGTACGCCGACCACGAGATCGACTACCGAGACGGAGCGACCTTCCGGGCCGACTCGAACCAAGTCGTCGACCGGCAGCAGCACGATGACCAGAAGTGTTAACGCTGAATACAGCATGTCCGATCTCTACCTTCTCGACAGCACGGCGAACAAACTGATGCGAAACAGCGGAACGAGATGCAGTAGTCCATAGCTCCCGGGACACTTGTTCAGCACACGGCTCAATTGGGGCGGCAACGTTAGCGATTTGGCCCGCACGCGCCAATCGGGAAACAGCC
The DNA here is from genome assembly GCA_030748485.1 of Pirellulaceae bacterium. Lineage (GTDB taxonomy): Bacteria > Planctomycetota > Planctomycetia > Pirellulales > Pirellulaceae > JASMLW01. The sequence continues at coordinate 3,675 of JASMLW010000517.1, read as the reverse complement.
GCCGAATGGCTCTCGTCGAGTACGGCCTGACGTTGGGATTCCAAGGATTCTGGTACCTCAGGTCGTACCAGAGAATGATCCCGTTCGGTTTGACGACGCGGTCCATCTCGGCGGCGATCAACCGCGCCACGTCGTCGTCGAGCACGGAGGACATCATCGTGAAATTCAAGGCGACGTCGAACTGCCCGCGTTCAAAGGCCGTCTGGGCGGCGTTGCCGAGCGAAACGTGGAAGTTCGGCGAGAGCTGGCGGCAGAGATCGATTCGCTCCGGCACGAGATCGACGCCGTAGAGATTCTCGGGCGCGGCTCCCATCCGCATCAGGTCTCGCAGCCGGGCCCCACAACCGCAGCCGAAGTCGACGACTCTCTTGTCGCACAGCGGCAACAGGTCGTGTCGCTTCAGACCGCGGAGAATCCGGCGTTCGTAGGCTTGCGAAACCGACATATCAAACTCGGTCTCGAAGCCCTTAACAACCGCCCGCCGCTCGGGCTCTTGGTAGGCGCGCAACAGCCTCGTCTCCTCGCGATCGAGGACTCCGTTCTCGGTGGAGCGAGAGGCTACGTTCGACATGAGTTTCCGGTCTTTGCAGGTGGAGGTTGTTAGGCGGCGCGATTCGAGAACTCGCGCTGCTGCGAGCGCTCCGGATCGATCGATGCGCGGCGGAATGTCCAGTAGCTCGAGTCGCCCCACTGCAGCAGACGATTCAACTTGAAGTAGAGCGGCTTGATGTATTGGCTATTGGCGAGCACGCGACGAGCCCAGCTGCGCGTGGGCACACCCTTGGACACCACGCCCTCAGCCGTTTGCACGGATTCACTCGACTCGCTCGCGTCGGTTGTTCCTCGCCGCGATTGAATGACGCGTCGCGGCGACGGTGGAAATCCGGCGCTTTGAAATTGGACCAGTTCAAGATCGTGACGGCTAAACATCTCGACGATCGCTTGCCGCGAGCCGAACAGGAGATGGCCAAGTTCGGCCAGGTGAGGCCATCGGTATCCTTCCCAACGCTCGGCCCACGTGTCGGCCAGCGGCGTCTTCATGCAAAACAGTCCACCCGGTTCCAGAACTTCGCCGACTTTCGCCACGAAGCTCTCCGGATCGTTCAAGTGCTCAAAGACATTTACGGCGACGACCGCGTCGAACGGCCGCGGAAAGTCGAGGTCTTCGAAGAAGCCGAGGTGGACGGGAAAGCCATGCTTCTCGTGCAGTTGGCTGAGCATCTCGGCGTTCAGGTCGTTGCCTTCGCACTCCCACCCCAAGGCGTCGGCAGCCTGCAGCCAGTTGCCGCCGGCGCAACCGACCTCCAACAATCGGCGACTCTCCGAACACGCGTGTCGCGCCATGCCTCGCAACACGGCCTTGTACGAATTCAGCGTCGCTTGTGTAGGAGCGTCCGGATAGCGAAAACGCTCGCCGTACAACTCGCGCAGTTCATCGCAGCTTGGTACATAGTTCAAGTAGAGCGACCGGCAAGCTCGGCAGCGAATCATACTCGCGTCGGTCTTCAGGCCGATCAACACGGACCCGTCGACCGACTTGCGATACCGCTCTGTATTGCCACTCGTGTTCTCACAAAAGGGACAGGGTCTCATCGGATGATTCCATTCAACGTTGACGACTTAAGCGGCTACGCCTGGCGACGGCGAAAACGGATCTGAACGAATGACACAAAGTTGCGCAACAGCCGCCAGTCCTCAACTTCCATGTTGAAACTGACGAAGGCGGCCAGCACGACGGCCAGTCCGACGGAAATCACGACAGGGGGAATGACGACATCCCATTGGTGCAGCCAAAAGGCGGCGGCCACCAGCGGCGCGAACATTGCCGCGTATTTGATCGCGTCGGCGACGCTCACGGGAGCCACACGAAACTTGGCGTACACAACGGCGGCTCGAAAAGCGTCGACAAGCAGATTCATGAGGCTCGTCGCGACAACCGCGCCGAACACTCCCCACCGAGGCAACGCGATGTACAGCACGATCGCTGTGCCGATGACGGACGCGCCCAACCCCAACAGATCGTATCTCTGATTGCCGCTCATCTGCAGGATCAGGCTCGGCGCTCCGGCGAACAACATGGCGAAACGAAATGCGACCAGGAGAGCCAATAGCGACCCCGCGCCCGCCGAAACGTCGCCGAAAAATATCTGCATAAAGAATGGTGCGAAGACAATGAGCAGAAGCGCAAACGGAAACGCAAACAGAATCGACCAGCGGACGACTGCCTGGTAGAGCGAGTTGAGTGTCCCCGTGCTACCGGACGACGTCAGGCTGGACGCCTGCGGAGCCAAGATCGTGTTGAATGCGGAGGCGAACAAGGTTGTCAGGATAGCCAGCCGCGAGGCGTTGAAGAAAACGCCCGCGTCGGCCGGGCTCAAAAACTTGCCGATCAACAGCACGCCCAGGCGGTCTCGCAATAACATGGCCAATGTGATCATCGACAGCGTCGCGCCGAATCCGACAACCGCGCGCGATGACACGGCGGACGACAACGCAGACTGGCTGCGGTGAGCGATCCGCGGATAGCGGCGAAGTAGATAGACGGAGCCGATCACAGCCGCGAAGAAGTACGACGCGCCAAAGACGGCGATCGCCGACTGCGGCGTGGGACCGCGCCAGGCGATGATGGCGATTCCGATCGCCTGGAAACAGACAGGCAGAATCTCCTTGATCAGCGAACACCAGAGAATGTTGTGCAGCGCGCGCGATGTGGCGGCGAGAATCTCGGTCGCGAAGAAGAACGGCAGCGTAAATAGAAAGCAGAGCAGTAGCGGAGCCAACGCGGGCGATCCTACGTACGCGGACATCTCGTCTATGAACATGTAGAAGAGACATCCGCAGAAGACGGCACAGACGCTCGCCAGCGCCGCGCACGTGTTCAACAGCCGGCGGAACTGCGCGAGTTCGTCGTTCGTGTAGAACGAAGCGCCCCAGCGAACGACTGCTTGCGGCAAACCAAAAACGCTGACGCCGCTCAACAACATGAAGAAGCTCATGCCGAGCACGTACAGGCCGTAATCCGTGTCGCCGAGCAAACGAGTCAACAGCCCGGCGATCGCCAGACGGCCGCCGTTAAAGACAATCGTCGACACCATCGCGATCGAACCGCCGATCGCGGTCGTGTTCAGGTGTTTTCGTTGCTGTTGGTTTTCGGTCACGAAAGCGACATCCTGTCAGCAGCCGTGGATTGTTTCAACGATTGATTAAGCCGCCGCGGATTGCGGTGGTTGCCGCGGATCGACACCCATCTCGATCAAGGTCTCCGCGAGCGCCTCGAGGAAGTTCCGCATGTCGCCCGCGTCGATGGCTCCCATGTTGGCGATCCGAAACGTGTTCAGCTCGCCAACCTTGCCCGGGTAGATCGTAAAGCCTCGGGCGAATAGCCGGTCGTGAAGCGTTTCAAAATCGAAGTGATCGTCTTCCGGCTCGACGATCGTTGTGAGAATCTTGGACTGGAGATGATCGGGCAACAGCAGTTCGAGCCCCAGTCCTCGCAGCCCGGCGACCAACACACGCCAGCTTTCGCTGTAGCGCTCGTGTCGGCCCAAATAGGTTTCAGCGCGAAACTCGGCAATCGCCTGCCGCAACGCGTAGACCGTCTGCACAGGCGGTGTGAACTGCATCTGGCCGTGCGTTTCAAAGTAGCGATGCTGTTGGAGCAGATTCAGGTAGAAC
>JASMLW010000516.1 GCA_030748485.1 Pirellulaceae bacterium | reverse complement strand
ACGGCGCCCGGCCAAGCCGTTCGCCGAGCGGGACGTCTATCGACAATTCGATTTCTGGGTCGGCAGTTGGAAAGTGATTGGGCGCGACGGACAACCCGTCGGCAGCAACGTGATCACCAAGGACGAAAAAGGGTTTCTGTTGACAGAGAAATGGACCAACGCCGGCGGCGGCACGGGAACGAGCATCAACTACTACGATCCGAACGACAAGAAGTGGAAGCAAACATGGGTCGACGCCGGCGGCAACGTCGTGCAGTACGAGGGCGGCTTCGAGGACGGCAAGATGCGGTTGGAGGGCCACCTGACAAGACCGAATCGCGACATGGTGAAGAGCCGCGTCACCTATAGTCTCAACGACGACGCGACAATCCGGCAATTCATCGAACACTCCAAAGACGGCGGCAAGACTTGGCGGGTCTACTTCGACGGACGCTACGTGCCGCAAGGCGCCTCTGAAAAGGAATAGGTCAGTCGTCCGCCGTCAACCATTGCATGCCGCGCTGGACGCAGCTGCGGCGGAACGGCAACCTGCCGGGTTCGGCCAGGTGGCGGGAGCAGCTGAAATACGGTTGCTCAGCCAGCGAACCGCGGTGCGCGTAAGAGTGGTGGTGAGTCATCAGTCCGGCGAAGCGATCGCCCTCGCCCACATACGTCTGCTGAAAGTAGAGCGTCTCCTCGTATCCCTGGGCGATTAGAAAGACGCGGAGGTCCGCGCCTCGTCGCAGCGCCTCAGCGGTCGCGATACTCGTCCCCCGAGTGGTTTCGAGTTCACCGCTTTGTTCAAGCGACACGGTCCAATTGTTGTCCATCGAACTCTCCACATCTGATTTGACGCGAACATCAGTTTCCAGCGAAGCCCATCGCCGCGCACAATCGTATACTATGCAGCGTCGACTACTATGCAGCGCCGACTACTTGCAGCGTCGACGGGATCGCGAAAGGAAGAGATTCGATGTTTACGACAGAGCGTTTGATGTTGGCGTTTGTGTTGACGGCAGTGGCTTTGTCTTTAGCCGAGCCGGTCGTCGCCTTGGAGATCGCCGCCTCGCGGCGCGCTGTTGGGCCAAAGGCTCCGACGGCGTTTGTTCCGTACAAGGCGAGTCATTCGCTGGCTGATTCGTCGACCGCGATTACTCGAGTTGTGTTCTCGATTCACAGCAGCGGGTTCGACGCGCTGCAGTACTTCGAGAATGCTCGCGCGGCCGCGGCGCAGGTGAGCGGCGCGTTGCCGTCGACGCTCATCGTGGCGCCGCAGTTCTTTGAGCAGAAGGCGATCCCGGGAGCCATCCCGGACGGCATGTTGTTCTGGCGAGTCAGTCCTTTCCGCGGCTCGTCGCGCGGCGGCGTCGGCCCGGACGTGAAAAAAGTCAGCATCAGCGCTTTCCACGTGATGGATGACTGGCTTGTCGCAATCAGCGATCCGCGACAGTTCCCCAACCTCAAAGAGATCGTCTTGGTCGGCCATTCCGGCGGTGGACAATTCGTGCAGCGGTACGCGATGGTGGGCAAGTATGAACCTCAGTCCAAAGTTACCATTCGCTTTGTCGTGTCGGCGCCGTCTTCGTACGCTTATTCGTCCGCCGAAAGGTACAACCAACGCAGCAAGCGGTTTGTCGTTCCCGGCGCTTCGGTCATTCAGCAATGCCCCAAGTACAACGATTGGGGATATGGACTGGGAACTCCCTACGCCTATTTCTCCGCTGTGCCGGCGGAACAACTCGCGGCTCGCTACGCGAAGCGGAACGTCTTCTATCTCTGCGGCAGCCGAGACAACAATCCCCAAGACGACACGATTGGAAAGAGCTGCGGCGCCATGATGCAGGGCCGCCACCGACTTGAGCGGATGCAGGTGTTTTCCGCTTTCATGGAGAGCAAGTACGGCAAGTCGATCGGAGAAACTCACAAGTTTGCGGTCGTCCGTGGCGTCGGCCACTACGGCAAAGGAACAATGAACTCAGCGGCCGGGTTGAAGGCCATCTTCGCTCCGATTCGTTAATTGCCAATTGAATTGACAGCGCGGTCTTGCACGAGATGGCGTTGCCGTTGCGCGATTAGTTGACAGGGGCGGCCGGTGAAGACTGCTGCGAGAAGTGCGAGATGGTCGCACTCGCCTCGTCCAACGAGAACTGCAGGTCCACGTTTCCATCGACGAAGGCGGATTTGTTCATTCCATAGACGGCCGATGTCGGTTCGTCCTGGCCGATGACAGTCCCGCCGGCGTCCTTAATCGCTCGGCAGCCGTCCGACCCATCGCTGCCCATTCCGGTCATGATGACGCCCAGGCAATGGCGACCGAAGACGTCGGCGACCGATCGCATCATCACATCGACCGACGGCTTGTGGCCGTTGACTGGATCTCCACCGCGGATGACGGCTGACAGCCTTCCCCCGCTCCGTTTCACTTCCAGGTGCTTGCCGCCCGGCGCGATCAGCACGCTGTTTGGTTCGATTGGGTCGCCAGTTTCGGCCTCCTTGATCTTCAGCGGAGAAACCGCATCCAGCCTGGCTGCGAAAGGTCCGGTGAACTGAGCCGGCATGTGTTGGACAACGACGATGGGCGGCTGCGGCGGTTTCAGTTGCTCGAACAGTGTCGTCAGAGCCGGTGGTCCTCCGGTGGAGATCCCCAGAGCGATGCACTTGACGACAGAATTCGTGTCCGCGGTCGCCGTGATGGATGGACGCTGGGGCTTCGCTTTCGATTGACGCAGAACTTTGAGATCGACGGCGGCCGCGAAACGGACTTTGCCCAACAACTCTTCGCTCAGTTTCGCCTGGACTGCGCCGGCGCTGGTCGGCTTGGCTACGAAGTCCAGTGCGCCGCGGTTGAGCGCCTCGAGTGTGACGTTGGCTGCTCGGGTCGTCAGAGAACTGACCATCACGACCGGCACGGGATGGCGCCGCATGATCTCGGTGACAGCCTCCAGGCCGTTGAGCCGAGGCATCTCGATGTCCATCGTCACCACATCGGGATTCAGCTTGGGCACCAAGTCAACTGCTTCGCGCCCGTCACAGGCGACGCCAGCCAACTCGATGTCCGTCGCGGATTGGATCTGGTCGACAATCATCCTTCGCATGAGGATCGAATCGTCGACAACCAGAACACGAATCCTCTTCAGACTCATCGTTGAGATCCCTTTGTGGGTCGTAACGGATTGTGGGTCGTAACGAAATTGCGGCCCAGGAAGGCGCATCCACACCTCTGGGGAACTCTAGATTCGCCTGCGGCCATGTCAAATTCGACTACGGAAATCACGGTGAGTTCGCGCAGTGCGTTTTCGCTTAGCAATTGAACGCAGTTGAACCGCGTAGCCGCTGGTCTGGAAGGCGGCCAGCTGAGAACGTTCAGGCGCCTTGACGACTTGCGCCGGCGGCTTGTAATGCTGTCAGGGTGGCGACTAATTCGGGACCATTGCAGCCGAAGCAAGAGTTAAGGATGACCAGCGCGTCGTTCGCCCGCTGTCGCGAAACAGCTTCCTGCAGTTGGCCGAGTTGCGGCAGCGTATCGGTGCTTTCAGCCACGCGCCGAAAGAGGAAATCAGCGTGGCGGCCGGCTGCCCGCATATCTGTGTCGAAGAGGCGGGCGATGAGTTTCGTCGCGCCGTCAACATCGTTCGATTGCACACAACCGGCGAGCATGGCGAGTTGAGGTGGTGCGCTTTCCTCGGCGGGTAAGGACGCGACCGATTCGCTCGGCGAAGACTCCTCCGCATTGTCTGACGGTTGCTGCTCGGGCAATACGGCCAGCATTTGAGACACCTGTGAGAGTCGACTGCCGATGTGATCGAAGACCGCATTGATCTCGCCCTCAAACACGCCTCCCGCAGCGTCCGCCAAAAAATCCTCGCGGACATCCACAAGCCGTTCAACGAGGCGTTCTTGGAGTATCGCGCGCGCTCGAACTAGCGTCTCCCGGGCAGCTCGGTTGTCGGTCATAGGAAACCTTCGCGAGGTAGTCGAGTTGGATCAGCGATCTGGTCAGCAGTGCTACATCCATTGTAATTGGCGCTGCAGGATTCCCGCGGACAGGTTCATGTGGTGTGGTCCAGTTCTTCGAAAACAGACCTGTGGCGTTATTTCTATTTCTTCGGTGTGAGGCGGGAGTACGACATGGCGGTGGCGAGCATCCAGCGGATTGGCGATTACGTCGGGATGGCTGTGGACGGCTACCGGGCCAAGAACTCGTCCGATCCGGTCGTCCAAGCCAAATCGCGCAAGCACCTGATTGAACGGATGGGCCGACTCCGCGGTTTGCCGCAGAAACTGGGACAGATAATCAGTTTCACGGCGGACGATGACCGTCCGACGGATGAGTTCTCCGCGTTGCAGGAGGGTGGCGAGCTAACGACTCACTTCGCAAGCTCGTCGAGTTTCGTCAGCACAACCTCATGCACTCCTTGCGAGAGCAACCGTTCGATCTGGTGTTTCTCAAAAACGTGTTGATCTACTTCGACAAAGAATCAAAGCAACCCGCGATTGTCAACTTGCGGCGGTTGCTCAAGCCGGGCGGGTTGCTCGTAACAGGGCCCGCGGAGGCCGTGTCGGATTATCTGACCGGCATGCAGCGGCTCAAGACATGGCTCTTCCGCGAAGAGTCGCAATCATAAGACAGGATTCAAGGTGAGGTGACTGCGATGGTAGACGCCATGTTCGACGACATGCTGGCCGACGTCTTGGACGAGTCGGCGGAGCTGTTGGAGAGTCTCAACGAGAATCTTCTCAAGCTCGACGAGTGGGTGCACGAGCTCGAGGAGGGGGCGACAGAGTCGTTTGACGCTGAGTTGATGAACGAGATGTTTCGTTCAGCCCACAGCATCAAGGGACTGTCGTCGGTCATGGGGTTGACCGACATCGCCGGGCTCACCCACCGAGTCGAGAACGTCTTTGACGCGGCCCGCTATGGGGAACTGCGGATTACGGCCGACATTGTCGAGCTGATGTTTCAGGCGGCCGATCGATTGGGGCATATGGTCGCGGCGCTGCGGGATCCTCAGCTGCCGTCGGTGGCTTCGGACGACATCTCCTCGGCGATTCAAGTGGCTCTCGACTCCGCCGGCATCAGTAAACCGGATCCGACCGCCGCCGCCGATGGCGCTGTCGACGAAGGTGTTGCACTGGGTGAAGACACGGATGAGGACACGGATATCGACGGCGCCGCGGCGGACGCCGAGGTGGAGCCCGCAGTCGAGCGAGCGACGGACCAAGGCGATGACGATCCTTTCCTTGGAATCGAAGACGACTTCAGCGGACCGGCCGAGTATCTAGAGATTTTCGTCGATGAAGGCAGCGCCGCGCTCGACGGCCTGGCGGACGCGCTGGGAGACATCAACGGCCCGTTGGGTCTAGCGGTCGTCGACCGGATGTCCATCGACACCCACCGCATTAAGGGGTGCGCCGCATCGGTCGGCATGAACCGGGCGGCGAAACTGCTCCACTGGATGGAGGACATCCTGCAGGAAGTCCGCGACGCGCAGCGGGCTTTGTCGGCGGCCGTCGCCGAACAATTCCTGACCTGCGTCGACGCGCTGCGAACTTACGTTGAACACGTTCGCTTGGGTGAATCGAAGTCCGAGAATTTCGGACGCCTGCTGGCCGACTTGAAAGACGCCTACGCGAGCGCCAACGAAGCGAGCGAAGAATCGGACGAGGCGTCGAGTGACTCAGATTCAACATTGGACTCGACGATCGCCTCCTTGGAAATGCAACGGGACGCCATCTTGGCGGAGGCTCCCGAGGAGACGCTTGGCTTTATCGGCCAGGTCAATCTGCAACCGGGGCAACCTCTGGCCGGGCTCAAAGGGCGGCTGATCTACGAGAAAATCTCGTCGGCGGGATCGATCTTCTATTGCGATCCGCCGGAAGAAATGTTGGCCGACCTCGATGACCTGCCGCAAATGGTCTTCGCCGCGTCAACTCCGTTGGAGTCCGAGGTGTTTCATCGCGCGATCGATGTGTCGGGCGTCGAGAGCATCTCGCTGCTCCCCTATTCGAGCCAAACTTGCGACGATAGTCTCGGGACGAGTGACGAGACGCCGGACAATGCGGCGGTTGAGCGACCAGCAGACGCGGCGAGTTCGCCGGAGCCGACGCCGACTGCGAGCGATCGACCCAAGGATGACACGCCGCCGGCCGTTAGTCCGAAAACACCGAGCGCCGCGACGAAGTCGCCGAACACCGACGCCAACAAGCCCGCCGAGACGATACGCGTCGATATCGAGCGTCTCGATCACTTGATGAATCTCGCTGGCCAACTGGTCATCAACAAAGCCCGCTTCGCCCAGATCGCCGACTCACTTAAACATCTGGCGGCGCGGAAGCAATCCGCGCACGCCGTGGCCGAAGTGATTGCGACGGTCAGCAAGCTGGAATCAGGAATCACCAACGATCGCGGTGACATCGACGCCGACAGCGCTCGGCTGCTGCTGCGGCGCGTGCAGCTCGGATTGGAGACGGTGCAACGCGACATCAGTCAATTGACGGAGACGCGGACGCGAGTAGTCGATCTGTTGGAAGCTGTCCATCAGTTGGATCGCGTCTCCGACAACCTGCAGAAGAGTGTCATGGACACGCGAATGGTGCCGATCGGGCCGCTGTTCAGCCGCTTCAAGCGAGTTGTCCGCGACATCACACGCAGCAACGGGAAGGACGTCATCCTGCAAATCCTCGGCGAGAAGACCGAACTCGACAAGCGGATGATCGACGAACTAGGCGATCCGCTCGTTCACATGATTCGCAATTCGGCCGACCACGGCATCGAGCTGCCGGACGAACGCGAGGCGGTGGGCAAACCGCGTCGCGGCGCCGTTTGTCTGAACGCCTATCACAGCGGCAACTCCATCATCGTGCAGGTCAAGGACGACGGACGCGGCTTGAACGCGGAGGGTATCGTTCGGAAGGCGGTCGAAAAGCAGATCATTTCCGCATCGGACACCGAGAAGCTCACCGATCAGCAGGTTTACCAGCTGATTTGGGAGCCCGGGTTCAGTACGGCGAAGCAGGTGACCGATGTCTCCGGACGCGGCATGGGCATGGACATCGTCCGCTCGGCGATCGAAGACCTCAACGGCGCCGTCGAGATCGACAGCGTCCCGGGAGAAGGAACCACTTTCACAATCAAGTTGCCGTTGACGCTGGCGATCCTCCCGAGCCTGCTCGCTCAAGTCGATGGAGACGTGTTCGCAATTCCAATCGAGACGGTCGTGGAAATCGTCAGCGTGCCGAATGACGAGTTCGCCACCGTCCACGGGAAGCGGACGGCGACCGTTCGCGGCCGGGTGGTCTCCGTCGTCGATCTCTTCGAAGTGCTTCACTGGCACACCGGCTGCAGCCAAGAGCGGGCCGAGGACGACACGCGGCTTGTCATCGTACGAGCCGAGGGCCTGGAGCTGGCGCTGATCGTCGACGACTTGCTGGGTGAGGAGGATATTGTGATCAAGTCGATCTCCGAGAACTATCGAAACGTTCACGGCGTCGCCGGGGCGAGCATTCTCGGCGACGGCCGCGTCTCCCTGATCCTCGATGTCCCGACTCTCATCAACTTGGCGGCTAACCAGACTCCCGCCGCTACTTCGTAAAAGCACCCTATTTGGCCGAGAATACAAATGAGTTTGACATCGACAGATCACGAGATGGACGCGCTTCGACTTGTCTTCGGATTGGCGACCGAGAATGCATCGCGAGCGATTTCGCGGTGGACGCAAGGGGGCCTGGTGTTGAGTCTTGACGACGTTTGCGAAGCCACGCTGGAGGAGGCCATCGCGCGGCTTGGCGTCGGCGATCAGCCCGCCGTCATGGCCGTCTTGTCCATCGAGGGCGATTTGCCGGGCGACATCTTGTTGACGTTCGGCGAACGCGATGCGAGACAACTTTGCGCCGATCTCACTGGACTGCCGGCGAATCGCGATGAGCCCTGGTCCGACATTGAAGAATCGGCGATCGCGGAGACGGGCAACATCCTCGGCAGCGCCTATCTCAACGCCCTGACGCCCGTGGTCGGGAAACAGATGACCCCCAGCCCACCCGCTCTGATTCACGACTTCGGCTGTAGTGTTGTCGAGCAGTTGTTGATGACGCAGGCGATGATCTCCGAGACGGTGTTTGTGTCGAGAACGACGTTTCAACGACGCAACGCTCTAGAGACGATCGACGGCGACGTGCTCGTGATTCCTTCGCTTGAACTCAAAGATGCGATGCAACAGGCGGTGGTCGGCTGATCGCGGTCACACTGCTGTGGAAATGGAATAGTCAATGCCTGCGATTGATGTTGCGTGCGAACGAAAAACGGTCGCCATGGGAGAGGTCAAACTCGCTCGCCATCCGGACGCGTTGTGTTCGGTGCTCGGTTCCTGTATTGGCGTGACAATCGTCCACCTCCCCACAAAGACAGGCGTTTTCGGGCATGTTGTGTTGCCCACCGCCAACGGTCGCACCGGTCTGCCGGGGAAATACGCCGACCAGGCAATCCCCCACATGCTGGATCTACTCCGCACGAACGGTGTTCCGCTGCCGGAGCGGCGTCGCTGCGCTCCTGGATCCGGCCTACTTTGGGCTTTTTGGGGCGAACATCCTCGGTTGTGACCTAACGTGTCACTCGGCCGGCGAAGAATCTCACGGACGGTCCCGAGTTTCCTCTCGCCCGATCACCATAAAGCCATACCTGTGGGACAGTAACGGCGAATCGTGTGGGTGGGGATGATTGAATCGGCGAGCCGGAATCAGTATCCTCTTTGAAAGTGCATTTGTGATGTTGAGAATTTGCGAATTCTCTGGTTCGATTACAGCGACCAACGGGAGCGAACGAACGACTACCGAGCGGCAGCTCGCTTTGTGTGTGGCACTGCCACTTGTGACGGATTGCTGAGTATGCCTGTAACACGGAAGTTTTTGGACTGGACCCGCCCCGCGCTCGATGTGGCGGTCGACAACCTGCTGGAACGTTACGTCCAGGGTGGTCGAGCCGACTTGGAGCGGGTTGTGGTCGCTTTTCCGGGCAGTCGCGCGGGCCGACGTTTTCTCGAGTTGCTCGTCGAACGTTGCGAGCGGCGGGAGATCGTCCTCTTGCCCCCGCGGATCATCACGCTCGGTCAGCTGCCGGAACTGCTCTACGAATCGAAGCTTCCGTTCGCCTCCGACCTGGTCCAGCAGTTGGCGTGGGTGCACGCGTTGCGAGCCGAGGGGCGTCGCAAGTTGGCTCGCATGATTCCCGCGTTGCCCGACGAGGACGACGTGCCCCGCTGGATCGGCTTGGGGAAACTTTTTTGGCGTCAGCATCGCGAGTTGGCCGCCGAGGCGAAGGACTTCAGCCATGTCGTCGACATCGGTTGGCGGCGCGGCGAGATGCGGGAGCGGAACCGTTGGCGCCTACTTCGCAAGGTTCAGGAAAACTATTTGCGGATCCTCGACCGGCTGGAGTTGTGGGATGTTCAAACGGCGCGCCTGTTTGCGATTGAGCACCGGGAGTGCCAAGTCGATTTTACGATCGAGTTGATCGGCGCGGCCGACATGAACCGCGCGCTCAAGTTGATGCTCGACCAAGTCGCCGACCAGGTGACGGCGCTCATCTACGCTCCCGCGGAACTGGCGTCCCACTTCGATGGCTACGGCTGCATCGATCCAGACGTGTGGAAGGACGCGCAGATCGATCTGGACGACGACTGGATACTGGTCGCTGACGGACCGAGCGAACAGGCTGACGCCGTCGTCAAAAGTCTGGTGGAGCTCGGCGGTGAGTTTCGCGCGGACGACATCACGATCGGGGTTCCGGATGCCTCGGTGGCGCCGCAAATTCAGCGGCGCTTGCGGCAATGTGGCGTGTCGAGCCGCTGGGTCGTTGGCCGCCGGCTGCCCGAATCGGCTCCCTACCGTTTGTTGCAAGCGGTCGCCGAGTACTTGGAAAGCGGTCGGTTCGATGATTTCGCTGCTTTCGTGCGGCATCCCGATGTGGCCGATTGGCTGGACGAGCGGTGCGGAGCCGCCGGAGCCGGCCGCGACTGGCTGGCGGAGCTCGATCAGTACCACGCCGACCACTTGCCGCCGCGACTTGGGAAGCAATGGTTGGGCGACCCCGAGCGGCACGCCGCCTCGCGGCAAGTTCACGCTTTGGTCGAACAACTGGTGCAGCCGCTCGGTGCGGGCCGCAAAAAGTTGGGCGATTGGGCGCTCGACATCGTCGGTCTGCTGCTGCAGGTGTACGACGGCCGCCACTTCGCCCGCCACGATTCCACGGACCACGAGACGATTGCCGCGGTGAATGCGATCCACAAGTGTTTGGCTGAGCACCAACAGGCTCCGGCCGAGTTGACTCCCGCTATCAATGCGGCGCAGGCGATTCGCTTGTTGCTGGATCAACTTCAATCCCAGGAAGTGTCGCCTCTGCCGGACCCCGCTGCAGTCGAGTTGCTCGGCTGGTTGGAGTTGCCGCTGGACACCTCCCAGTCTCTGATCATCGCATCGTTCAACGAAGGCCGCGTCCCCGATTCCTTGAACGCGGACTTGTTCTTGCCCAACACGCTGCGCCGCCGTTTGGGCGTGCTCGACAACTCGCGTCGGTACGCTCGCGACGCCTATGCGTTGAGCGCGTTGGCCGCGTCGCGGAAGCGATTGCGGTTGATTGTCGGCCGGCGGACGGCGGACGGCGACCCATTGATTCCCAGTCGCCTGCTGTTCGCCACGGACGTCCGCACGATGGCTCGGCGATGCGAGCGGTTCTTCACCGGGCAACTCGATCCGCTCACCGTTTCGGAGGACCGGTCTGAGCCGGAGGGTCGCCGAACGACCGCCATCTATGTGCCGCGGGCGAAGGTTCAACAACCGATCGAATCGATGAGCGTGACGTCATTCCGCTCGTACATCGCCTGCCCATTTCGCTTCTACTTGAGTCACGTGTTGCGGCTGAGGTCCGCTGACGATCAGAGCGACGAGTTGGACGCCCCGGCGTTCGGCGTCTTGATACACGACGTGCTCAACCGTTTCGGCCGCGACGACATTCGGCATTCGGACAACGCCGACCACATCCGCAGTTTTCTGGCTGACGCCTTGCGGCGGATTGTCCGCGGGCGCTACGGCGCGTCTCACCTGGCTCCCGTCTACGTGCAATTGGAGCAAATCAATGCTCGACTAGCCGCCTTCGCTCGATGGCAGGCCGAGTGGAATCGGCAAGGGTGGGAGATCGTTCACGCCGAGACGCCCGCCGCGGCCGACCAGGTTGTGCTGGATGTCGACGGCCAATCGATCGCGCTGACCGGGCGCATCGATCGCGTCGATCGCCATCGCCAGAGCGGCAAGTGCGTCGTGTTCGATTACAAGACCTCGGAAAAGGCGTCCGCGCCCGACGAAACTCACCGGCGGCGGGGCGAATGGACCGATCTGCAATTGCCGCTGTACCGTCGCTTCGCGGATCAGATGGGGATGGGCGACGACGTCGACGTCGGCTACATCGTGCTGCCGAAGGATGTCTCCAAGTTGGGCGAGCGAATCGCCGGTTGGTCGCCGGGCGAGCTGGCGAGCGCCGATCGGAAGGCGCTTGAAGTCGCCCGCAACGTGCTCGCCCAGAAGTTTTGGCCGCCCGCCTCGCCGCCGCCGCGGATCATGACCGACTTCAGCGTCATTTGTCAGGAGCTCGCCTTCGAGAAGCAGTTCGAACCTGCACCGGGGGCGGCGTGAGCAAGTTCAACAACATCCTGATTCGAGCTTCCGCCGGGACGGGCAAGACTTTTCAACTGTCGAACCGTTTTCTCGGCTTGTTGCACAGCGGAGCCCCCGTCGATCAGATTCTCGCCACCACCTTCACGCGTAAGGCCGCCGGTGAGATTCTCGATCGCGTGATGCAACGTCTGGCCGCCGCTGCCAACGACGATCGCGCGTGCGCGGCGCTGGCCGCTGAACTGGACGACCCGGCGTTGAGTCGAGCGCGGTGTTTGATACTGCTGCAACAGCTCACTCGAAACCTGCACCGTCTGCGCGTCTCGACGCTCGACAGTTTTTTCTCGCAGATCGCCAGCAGCTTCAGCCTGGAGCTGGCGCTGCCCGCCGGCTGGCGGATTATCGACCAGCTGCACGACAGGCAACTTCGCAACGAAGCGATCGAGTTGTTGTTGCGCGACCATTCGGCGCGCGACGTGCGACGCATTATGAATCTGATTACTCGTGGCGACGCCGAGCGCTCGGTGTCCGAACTGGTGCGCTCGACCGTCGACGATCTCTACTCACTCTTCTTGGAGACGGACGAAGAGGCCTGGCGTCGCATTCCGGAGTCGCGGTTGATGAGCAGCGAGGATTTCCAAGCGGCGATCCATCATTTGGAGAACGCCCCGCTGCCGGACGACTCGCGATTCGTCAAGGCTCACACCAAGGACGTCGCGGCCGCGCGAGCCGGCGATTGGGAGACATTCATCAGTACGGGGTTGAGCGGGAAGGTCGTCGTGGGGGCTGAGACGTATTACAAGAAACCGATCCCCGGCCCCACCTACGACGCCTACGAACGACTGACGACTCACGCCAAAAACGTGCTGGTCAATCAATTGGCTCAACAGACTTACGCGACGTATGAACTGCTGGAGCGCTTCGACGCAATCTACCGGCGGCTCAAGTTTGAGGCGCACGCGATGAGGTTCGAGGACGTCACCCGCGCGCTGGCCGACCGCCAGGAGTTCGCCGAGGTCGAGCGGCTTGAGCATCGGTTGGACGCGCAGATTTCGCATTTGTTGTTCGACGAGTTTCAGGATACGTCGTTGGCTCAATGGCAAGTTGTCCGGCCGTTTGCGGAGCGCGTCACGCAGACGGGCGGTCAGCAGGAATTCTATTGGCTCGGAGGTCAGCAGTCGTTCTTCTGTGTCGGCGACGTCAAGCAGGCGATCTATGGATGGCGGGGCGGCAAGTCGGAGATCTTCGACGCCTTGGAAGCGCACCTCGATGGGTTGGACCATCTCGAGTTGTCGCACAGCTATCGATCGGCTCCACCGGTCATCGAGACGGTGAATCAAGTCTTCGGAAAGATTCATCGCCACAGCAACTTGGGCGACATGGAGCCGGCGGTGGCGGCTTGGAAAAATCAGTTCGTCGCTCACACGACCGCCCGCACCGAATTAGCCGGCTATACCTGCCTGGAGACAGCCGCCCGCGCCGATGAAGGAATGAAACAGGCGGACGTGACCCTCCGCTATGCGGCGCAGCGGATCGCCGAGATTGTCGAACAGGCCCCCGGCTGCGGTGTTGGCGTGTTGGTGCGGCGCAATCGAGCAGTCGCTCAACTGATCTACGAACTGCGGCAGTTGGATGTGGCGGCCAGTGAAGAGGGCGGTAATCCGCTCACCGATTCCGTCGCCGTTCAGGTCGTGTTGTCGCTGTTGAGAATTGGCGACCATCCCGGCGATACGATTGCCCGCTTCCATCTGCAGAACTCTCCCATCGGCGAACAGGTTGGCTTGACCGATTATCGCGACGATGAACAGGCGACCGAACTGGCTCGCCGCGTGCGCCGTCGGTTGCTCGACGACGGCTACGGGCCGGCGCTCCACCATTGGACGTCGCTGCTCGAACCGTTCTGCAGCGAGCGCGACCAGAGCCGCATGCGGCAGCTGGTCGAGATGGCCTATCAGTACGAAGCGACGGCGACGTTGCGAACGACCGACTTTGTTCGACATATCGAGGCGGAGCGAGTCTCTGATCCGACGACGGCGAGCGTTCGGGTAATGACCATTCACCAAGCGAAGGGGCTGCAGTTTGACATCGTCGTGCTGCCCGATCTCGACGCCCAACTGGTTGGACAACCAAACGCCTGTGTGGTTGGGCAGTCGGACGACACACAGCCAGTCGACAAAGTCTGTTTGCATCGCAACAGTGACATCTGCGATCTGCTGCCCGCCGAAATGCAGCAGTTGTTTGTCGACGACGTCCATCAGCGCACCGTTGAGTCGCTGTGCGTGCTGTACGTTGCGATCACGCGTCCCGTACACGCACTGCACATGGTGATCGCGCCGAGTCCAACGAATGAGCGATCGCTTCACAAGACGTTTGCCGGGCTGGTGCGGGCGGCGTTGACCGATGGCGAGCCGGCGGAGCCTGAGACGGTGCTGCATGAACACGGTGACGTCCATTGGAGTCCGCAGGCAGCTCCCAGTGATGTGATCGCGGGGGCGCTGCGGAAAACGCCGCGTCCAGTCGACATTCCGCTGGCGGAAATGCCCGCCGGACGCCGCGTCGGGCTCGAGCGGCAGGCCCCCTCGGGACTTGAGGGCGGTGAGCGGATTCAGCTCTCCCAATTGTTGCGGATCGACAACACGGGAGCCTTGGCCCGCGGCTCGGCCATCCACGCCTGCTTTGAGCAGATCGATTGGCTGGACGATGGGTTGCCGGGCGAAGACCAGTTGCGGACCGCCGCCGCCGCCGTCGAAGGCGCGGATCTGAATGTCGATGAAATCTTGCGGGACTTCAACGCCATGCTCGATCACCCGGAGATCGCCGGCGCGCTGCGCCGCGATTCGTATCGCGACGCCGCCGGAGTTGCAGCGACGGTGGCCTGCCTCCGGTTGGAGGTGCATAACGAGAGACGGTTCGCCGTCCGCGACAACGATCGGCTGCTGTCCGGTGCGATCGACCGCTTGGTGTTGATGTACGACAGCGATCAACTCGTCGCCGCGGAAGTGATCGATTACAAGACCGACGCCGTCCCGGTGGACGATCCCGACGAGTTGGAGGCGACGATCGAGCACTACCGACCGCAACAGGAGGCCTACCGCGACGCCGTATCAAAGATGTTTCATTTAGATCGCGAGAAGATCAGTGCTCGGCTGTTGTTGGTCGGGCCAGGCGTCGTCCGCAATTTGTAGAGCAAGGAGCTGGTGCGGATTCGCGTCCGCCGATTTGATGTTTCGATTCATTCACACGGCCGATCTGCACATTGACAGTCCACTCAAAGGACTCGATGCGCTGCCCGGCGCGCCGGCCGAGCGATTGCGAAAAGCGACGCGCACAAGTTGTGAACGGGTCATCGATTTGGCGCTGGAGGAGAATGTCGACTTTGTTGTCATCGCCGGTGACCTGTTTGATGGCCGCTGGCCGGATGCGACCACCGGCGCGTGGACAGCTGCTCAGTTCCGGCGTTTGCTGGAGATCGACGCCGCGGTCTACTTGCTGTGGGGGAATCACGACGTCGTCAATCCCGCTTCCGGCAGATGGCCCTCGAATGTTCATGTTTTCGATTCAGCCGCGCCGCAAACGTACTTGCGCGAAGACCAGGCGATCGCCATTCACGGCCAGAGTTTTTCTCGCCGCGCCGTGCCCGAGGACCTGGCCGCCGATTACCCCCGCGCTGTCGATGGTTGCTTCAACATCGGCGTGCTCCACACCAGCTTGACCGGTGACTCGGCTCACGACACGTACGCGTCAACGAGTGAAGATGTGTTGCGACAGCGGGGCTACCAGTATTGGGCGCTGGGGCATATTCACCAGCGGCGAGTCATCGCCGAGCGGCCCTTCATCGCGTTTGCGGGCAACACGCAGGGCCGCCACGCTAAGGAGACGGGCGCGAAGGGATGCCTGCTGGTTGATGTCGATGAATCACAAGGTGTCACGGCGGAGTTCCGCGCCACCGATGTGATCCGCTGGCGGCATCTGGAAGTCCGTCTGCAACCGGCCGACGGTGTGGATGAACTGCTGAACGAGTTCGATGTTCAGCTCGACGAAATGCGGACGGACGACGGCGACCGATCCTTCGCGGTCCGGCTGACGTTCACGGGTGATTGCCAAGCTCTCGATTCGTTTGCGAACGCGGCAGGGAAGGCCGAATTGGAAGCTGAACTGCGGCAGCGAGCCGCCGACACGGGCGACGTTTGGATCGAAAAGATCCGCGTGAAGCCCGTCGATCGACAGAGCCCGACCGCCGGCGCACTGGGAAGTCTACTCTCCGCATTTGATGCCGCTGCGGCCGACGATCAAGTGCTCGCCGAATTGTCAGAGGCGTTGCTGCCGCTGATCTCCAAGTCGACTCTGGCGCTGCGGCCCGGCGACCTGGATTGGGAGGATAAGAGCCAGTTGCGAACCTGGCTCCGCGAAGCCAGAGAGATCGTCGCCGCCGAACTGCAGGAGGCGGCTCAATGAAGTTGTTGGCTGTCGATGTGGAAAACTATGGCGTCTTCGTGAACCGCCGGCTCGAGTTCGAAGCTGGTTTTCAGATCGTCTACGGAGCCAACGAAACGGGCAAGACGACGCTGCTGAATCTCATCCGCGAACTGTTGTTCGGCTTTCCACATCGCAGTCGCTACGCGTTCTCCGGCCATAGCGGTGAGATGGCGGCGACGGCGACGGTCGAGATGAGCGGTGGCGAGCGAATTCGTTTTCGCCGCCGCAAAGGACGCGTCGATACGGTCGCCGGTGAGGTGGAGGGACGCGGCCAGACGATCGATGAAAACATGCTCACCGCGATGCTCGGCCGCGCCGAGCGAGGTCTCTACCAGAACGTCTTTGGATTCTCCGTCGATGAACTGGCCGCGGGTGAGGAGAGCTTGCGACACGCCAACTTTCGCGAAGCTCTGTTGGGCGGCGGCATGGGGAATCTGGCCGGACTGCAGCGGTTGTTGGGCAGTCTCGATCGCGACACGAAGGAGCTGTTTGGTCCCCGCTCGACAAAGCCGCCCATCAACCAACTGCTGACTCGCATCGAAACTGGTGAGGAACAACTTGCCGAGTTGGCGGTGGCTCCCAATGAGTACGCCCGTTGGCACCAGGACGCCGACGCCTGTGACGCTCGCGTCGAGCAACTAGAGGCGAGACTTCGGCAGTTGCGGACTCGGCTCCATCGCGCCGACTTGAAGCTCGCCGCGTCCGGGCCGTGCCGCCAACTGGCCGACGCCCGTCGCATGCTGAAGGATCTAAACAGGCAATTGGCCGCAGCCGAGAACCTGCCCGCCAATGCGCTCGATCGCATCCGCGCGCTCCACGACGCTCTGGCGAGTGTGGCGGCGCGTACGACTGAACTGCAGCGGGACTTGGCCGAAGTCAATCTCAAACTGAACGACATCGTAGTTGACGATGCGTTTGTCGAGGACGGCGAATTGGTAGCGCGGTTGGCGCGAGATGTCGGCCGAATTGAACGGTGCCGACGTGACCTTCCCAAGTTGAGGCAAGAGTCGACGACGCTCGCCAACGAAGCGGCCGAGCAACTGAGAAAGATTCATCCCGAGTGGAGCGCCAAGAATTCACCGTTGATGGCGCTGGGCGTCGAACACCGCGACCAACTCGATGCGCTCGTTCGTCGCCGATTGGATCTGTCGAAGGAGAGCAGCAAGTTTGAGTCCGAACTGGCCATCTACAACCAGCGGCTCAGTGAATGGAAAGGCCGCGAAGCTGAACTGTCGGTCACAGGGGACGCGGTCGCCGAGGAGCAAAGTTGGGAGCGGGCGGCCGAAACGCTCCGCTCGGTAGTCGAGCAATCCGGGCTCTGGAGCCGGCAAGCTGAGTTATCTAGTGAGCTGAGCTTGCTGGAAAACCGGCTCCGCCGCGATTGGAACTTGCCGTGCTCGCAATACCGTGCATTGAATCCCGATGAACAGAAAGTGGCGGGTCAAATCGAGGAGCTGAAGTCGTCCGCGCTGCGGCGCGATCAGCTGCGTCGCGACTTGGCGCGCGTGCGGAAGGCGCACGAGAAAGTGAGTAAGGAGATCGGTCAGCTCGACCGCGAGCACGCCGAAGCGAAACCGGACGCCTTGCGATTGGCCCGCGAAGCGCGCGACCAGTTGTTGCAGCAGGTAGTCGCCTATTTCGAGTCGCCCGAGTCGACCGGCGCGGCGCGGGCGGAGGCGGCTGCTCAGGCGGCTGCCCTGGCGTCCGCCATTCAGCGAGCCGACGAAGTCGCTGAGTTGCGTGCGCGAAACTCGACAGCGGTCGCTCAACGCCGGCAATTGGGAGCGGAGTCCGATCGGCTGGCGAACGAGTTGGCTGTTCTGGCTCGCCAATCGGACGACGAGCAAACGGCTGCCGCCGAACTCGAAAAGAACTGGAAATCGCAATGGCCGCCCGACGTCGATCCGCTTGAGTACGAGGTGGCTCAAGTCTGGCTGCGCGATTGGCGCCAATGGCGTGAAGTCGACGCCGCACTCCGCGCGGTGAACGAGCAAGTGGCCGCGCTAACGGCCGCGTCGGCCGAGCATATCGCTTGGGTCGAGTCTCAGCGGCCGCCAGCCATCTCGACCTCAGAAGAAGCGGAAGATGAACCAGGCTCGACCGCCCAGACCGCATTCCCCTCGCGCGTCGCCCGGCTGCGAGATTTGGCGGATGGACAACTTGAACAGCTGCGGCAACGCCGAATCAAGTTGCAAGTGGCCGCGAAGGAAGTGGTCGTCGCGAGAGGCAAAATCGACAATTCGACCGCGCTGCAACGTGACTTCACCGTGGGCGAGCGGCAGTGGGACGGACAATGGCGGGCGCTGTTGAAAGAACTGGGCGTCCCCGATCACTGGGACGTGCCGTTGGTGGAAAAGGCGATCGCCAGTGTTGGAGAAGCCGCCCAGCGATTTCAGAAAGCTCGCGAGTTGTCGGAGCGAGCGGAGTCGGTTGATC
This sequence comes from Pirellulaceae bacterium, assembly GCA_030748485.1. Classification (GTDB taxonomy): domain Bacteria; phylum Planctomycetota; class Planctomycetia; order Pirellulales; family Pirellulaceae; genus JASMLW01. The sequence goes on along the minus strand of JASMLW010000516.1, from coordinate 16,042 downwards.
GCGAAATCGTTCAATACGAAGCGGAGTCCGAGCCGCTGCGGAAACACGCCGCCGACTTGACTGGCGAGGTGGCGGAAGTTGTGGTGGCTCAGCTGTTGCGCAAGCTCGAACAAACTCGCGCCGATCGACAGACCAGCAAATTGCTCGGCGAGCGCCGCGAGCAGTTGACCGCCGAACTGGAGAAGACGGGGCGGGCAAAGACTGAGCTCGACGAGGAGCGCGCCGGTTTGTGCGCAGCGGCGGGAGTCGCTGAGCCGGAGCGGCTGAACGACGTCGCCGAAACGCTCGAACGCAAGATCGAGTGCGAGCAATGCGTGCTGAAGTCGGAACGCGAGTTGGCGGCGATGACGGCGAGCGTCAGCGCGGACGATCGCCGCGAATTGCTGGCCGAACTCGACAAGGTTGAGATCGACTCGCTGCAGTTGGAGCGCGAGTCCGTGCACGAGGAGTTGCAGCGCGCGGACGATGCCTTTCAGGCTGAATTGAAGCAGGCTGGTGCGCTCCGCGATCGGTTGCGGCAGCTCGAGCTCGAGGATCGCACGCTGACGCTGCGGGCGGAGATTGAAGGCGAGCGGGCGCAGTTGACGCGGGCCATCGACCGGTGGGCTCCGCTTGCGCTCGCCCAAGCCGTTTTGACGCGGGAGATGGATCGCTTCGAACGCGAGAACCAGCCTGAGATGTTGACTGCGATCGAACAGACGTTTCGACGCATGACGGGAGGGCGGTACGAACAGATGCGGCAACCGCTTGACGGAGCGTGGCAAGTGCGCGACGCGAACGGGCAGTGGAAGTCGCCGGACCAGTTGAGTACGGGGGCTCGCGAGCAGTTGTATTTGGCCATCCGGCTAGCGTATCTCCGCAACTACAGTCGGCGGGAGGAAGTACTGCCAATCGTGATGGACGACGTGTTGGTGAACTTCGACGACCAACGCGCCCGCGCGACGTTGGAGGTCTTGTTGGAAGAGGGCGGGCAATCGCAGATCCTGTTCCTGACTTGCCACCAGAGAATTGTCGACATGGTCGGCGACGTGACCGGGGCCAGCGTGATTCGACTCGGCCCGGCGGCGATTCCACACTCAGATCCGCCCAAGCGTTCGCGTCCGTCGTCGCGGGCGAAAAAGAAGTCGTCAGCCCAGAGCGGGCAGCGAGAGCTGTTTCGATAGCTCGTCGGGCGGCGATCGTTGTTCAGCTGAGGATTGGCTGAGCGCGGTCGACCGTTTGCCGAATCTCCACCGGGATGTCGGTGTTGAGTCTCATGCGACCAGCATCGAGAAGGGTGTGGAGAATCGTGGCCGACAATTCGGGAACGCCGACTGGATCCGCGGCCGGCGCGCCGCCCAGCCGGTCCGAATAGCCGATCACCTGACCCATCGGCAGGCCGCCGCCGGCGAACACGAGCGGGCAGATGCGGCCCCAATGATCGCGGCCGGCTTTGTTGTTGATCTTTGGCGTGCGGCCAAACTCGCCCGTGATGACCAGCAAGACGTCGTCGCTCATCCCCAGCCGTTCGAGGTCTTCGATAAAGGCGGCCGCCGCGCGATCCGCCGCCACGCCCAACACGGGCATGCCGTCGTCGACCCCAAAACGGTTTCCGTGCAAATCCCACCCCGTGCTTGTGACGGTGACGAATCCGCAGCCAGCTTGCACGAGGCGTCGCGCCAGTAGCATCTGTTTGCCCAACGCTTCCGGGCTCTGCTCGGCGAAGCCGGGTTTGTTCTTTTTCTGAAGGACAGCTTGAGGCACCTTGATGTCGCTCGTGTCGTATCGAGCGATGACGCGCGGGTCTTCGCCCTCCCACTCGAACGCCTTGGTGACACCGCCCAGCAACACGTCGAACGCCTGCTGGCGGAAGCGGTCGGCGCCTACAAAGACTCGTTCTGTCTCAGCGCGACGTTTGAGTTGGTCAAGTGCTGTGAGCAGGGCGCGGCGATCGTCCAATCGCCGGCGGTCGATCCGCAACTCCATGTTCTTCTTCAGCTCGCCACCGCCGCTGGGATCGAACGGACGGTAGGCCGGGCCCAACGTCCCGGGGCTGCCGAGCCGTTGTGTGTAGTCCGGATTGCCGCGAAACGACGCGCCGACGGACGCCGGGCCCAAGATCACGTTGTTCGGCATTCCCGTTTGAGCGTTCGTGCTGCCGGCGACGCGTGCATAGACCGAACCGAGCATCGCCTTGGTTGGGTTGTCGCCGGCGATCACGGTCGCAGTCGCCGGACCGTGGCTGGTCAGGCCGTTTCGGTAGCAGCGAACGACCGATAGTCGATCGGCCAACTTGGCCAATTCTTGAAAATGGGAGCCGAACGTCACTCCGGGCAGTGCAGTTGGGATCTCCCCAAACATGGCCCGGTAGGCGGATGGAGCCGACATCTTCGGATCGAATGTTTCGTGCTGCGGGGGTCCGCCGCCCAGAAACAGGACGACGACCGACTTCGCGCGAACGGCTGAGTCGGCGGTGGCTCGAGCGGCCAACCAATGTGGCAGTGAAAGCCCACCCAACCCGAGAGCGCCAACCCGCAACAGCTCGCGGCGATGGAACCCCTGACAATTGGCCGTTCGTCTTCGGTCGAATATCCGCAGCATTTAAGATCCCTCGAGTAGCGATTGATCACCCATTAGAGAATAACGAGTGACGTCAATTGATGCACGCGCCGCCGCGACCGGTGCAGACGTTCCAACTTGATATCGGCTGCGTGTCCGCCTGTTCAGTAGTGGAAGTGAATTGCCCGTTCGTCGGTTGATCGCTCTCCAGAAACGACCTTTAATAGTGGCAGACGGAGCGAAATGACGCGAAGGGATTTCTGATTCGCACTCTTTCCCCGTTCGCTCCTATGTCTCAAACCCACGTCTTCTGGACGATCGATGACGAATCGCGACAACGCGAGTATCACGTCCGTGTCGTTTACGAAGTAGACGGTGTCGATCCGGGCGACTGGACCACTCCCCCCCTGTGGCGGCGAGATTCAGTTGATCGATGTGGTGGTCGTGCAGGCGAGGATTTTCGATTGGCGCGGTGATGTTTGCGGAGTTGAGCTTGAGGGAGCGGCGGCTAAGTACAACGAGCGGGCGTGGCGTCTGATCACCGGCGACCAACGGTTGACGAGGCGGATTGAAGCAGTTTGCGAGCGGAGCTTCGCGTCGTAGAGATCGACGGGCAGCACTCCCACATTGCGGACCTTGTGGCGAGAAGTCTCTCGATCGATTCCTGTGACCTCCGGAGCGGCCGAACGGAAATCCAGCGGCGAGCGCCATCCATGTCGGTGGAGTTTGACTGCAACTCGGCTCCCTACCAACCGATTCCCACCCACTGGCGGCGCAGCGAGCAGATCAGCCAGGTGCACGCAAGGAGAAGGACTCTTGACGTCGTTCGTTTCTCATCTCGAATCAGCTCTCGACCAGACTCACCTGGACGCTCATTCCATTCAGACTCTTCATCGCGATCGCCCGCTGTGGGTGAAGTACGATTTGGATCGCGTTGCCGCGGCGATGACGAAAGAGCGGGTTGCCGGACGAGAACCAACGATGTGGCGGTACCGCGAGCTGCTTCCGCCGCCGTCTGGGGCGGAGTTGATTTCGTTCGGTGAAGGAATGTCACCGTTGCTTCGCTGTCCCCGTTTGGGTGGCGAGCTGGGTCTGGAGAATCTGTTCATCAAGGATGAATCGCAGTTGCCGACCGGCAGTTTCAAGAGCCGTGGCTTGGCGATGGCGATCACGATGGCTCACCATTTCGGCATTCGCCGAGTTGCGCTGCCGTCGGCGGGGAACGCCGGCGGGGCGGCCGCGGCGTACGCAGCCCGCGCCGGGATGGAGTGCTTCGTCTTTATGCCGGAAGACACGCCCGTGATCAATCAGTACGAGTGCGTTCAAGCGGGCGCTCACACGTTTCGAGTCAACGGGCTGATCACCGACTGCGGCCGAATTGTGCGTGAAGGCATGGAGGCGATGGGTTGGTTTGATCTGTCGACGCTCAAGGAGCCGTATCGGATTGAGGGAAAGAAGACGATGGGGTTGGAGTTGGCGGAGCAACTCGATTGGCGGTTGCCGGATGTGATCCTCTATCCGACGGGCGGTGGTACGGGATTGATCGGCATGTGGAAAGCGTTCGCCGAACTGGCGAGCCTCGGTTGGTTGAACAGCGAGAAGCGGCCGCGAATGGTCTCCGTGCAGTCGGATGGCTGCGCTCCGATCGCCACCGCATTTGATCGCGGAGAGCGATTCGCCGAGCCGTTTCCCGACGCCGATACGATGGCCCGCGGGCTCCGCGTGCCGGCGGCTGTCGGAGACTTTATGATTCTCGACGCCGTTCGTGAAAGCGGCGGCTTGGCGGTGGCGGTTGACGAGGGCCGCATTTCGAGTTGGATGGGGCAGAGCATTCGCGCCGAGGGAGTGGCCATTTGTCCCGAGACGGCCGCCTGCATCGGCGCACTCGAACAATTGACGGCGACCGGTTGGGTCAAACCAGACGAAGAGGTTGTCGTCTTTAATACCGGCGCGGCTCAGAAGTATCTGGAAGCGATCGAACAGCCGCTGCCGAGCATCGATTTGAATCGTCCCCTCGACTGGGAATCAATTGACGCCGGAACGCCCTGACCGCGGATGTGGCGTCGATCGCGTTGCTCGCCTCGTCGGCGGGGCCGTCGCTTAGGGAGCCAGGTCGCCGAGAACTTGCCGGTAAGTCGAGGCGACGAGACGAGCCATACTTTCGTCCGAAAAGTCTGCTGATTGACGAGTAAAGGCGGCCCGCCGCATGCGGTGCCAGTCGGCTTCCCCGCGAACAAAGCGGCCGATGCACGCGGCCAATTCGTCCGCCGAATTGGGACTCGCCAGCAGTCCGTCGATTCCGTCCCGAACAAGTTCAGGCACGCCTTCGACGCGCGTCGCCACGACGGGCAACCCGGCCGCCATCGCTTCGAGCACGACCATGGGCATTCCTTCGCCGTATAAACTGGGCAGCGCGAAGAGGTCCATCTTGGCCAGTTCAGCGTTCACGTCGCGCGTCATGCCAATCCATTGAACGGCGTCGCTAAGCCCCAGTTCGGCTGTCAGCGATTTGACCTCCGACTCGTACGATTCCGTTTCAAAAGGTCCAACCGCGTTGAGAACTACGTCGTTTCCTTTCTCTCTCATCTTGGCAATTGCTCGCAGCAACGTCTCGATGCCTTTGCGAGGTCGGATCAGCGCAACCGTCCCGAGCGTCCAGCGTCCGGAAGGGGTGTCTCGCTCGCACCACGGGAGTCGTGGAACACCGTTGGCCGCGACGACAACCTGTTGCTGATCAAACCCCAAGTTCTGCATGTGATCAGCCAAACTCTGCGACACGCAGATCAAACGCTGAGCGCCTTTGGCGCACCATCGCTCGATGCGATCGTTGACAAGATTCTGCAGCGGTCGAGAAGAATCGCGAGCTGTCGGGCTGTGCACATGGAACACCAAGGGCACGCCTGTCAACATCGACGCGACGCGACCGATCAGGATAGATCGAGGAGTGTGAGCGTGGATGATTTGCGCGTTGGTGAAACGAACCAAACGGGCGACCTGCCAGGCGGGTCGGATGTCAAACCCGGTCTTCATTGGTGTCTCGTACAGCGGCGCCGATTTGGTTTTGCGGAGCTGTGGAAACCGATTCGGTTTCACGCAGGCGAACGTGATTCCGAAACCAAAGTCGGGCAACCGGGCGGCCAGCAGGTCCTGCACGCGAGCCGCACCGGCATAGTTCTCTCCGTTGACCACGTGCATCACGTTGATCACGCCGGTTTGCGCCGAAGGATGATCGATGGGGCTGGCCAGGTCGGCTCCGTCACCGGAAAACGCCTCTCCGGAAGCATCGGCGCCATGGTCTGTGGCTTCGTGGTCTTCACTGATGACTGAGCAGGCGGCTGATTCCAGCGACTCAGTTTCTGTCGCGGCCGGAGTGGGACGTAAGTTCATGGCTGGCTTGGCGTCTGGCTGAGTTGCACCGCACGGCGAGAGCGAAGCAATTACGATGGATAGGCGAATTCAGCTCAACTCTACATTGGTACTGTGGCATTGACCCTCGTCGTTACACGCTTACCGGCTTTCCCCGACGTCGTCTGGCGATCCCCGTTGCTATTGGTTTTGGTTGTGCTGGTCGTAACACCGTCGGTCAGCCGGGCCGAGCCGGACCGGGCGGGGCAAATCCGCGAGTACTCGTCGGTGTCGGATTCATTCCGGGCGGAGTTACGGCGCGGCGAGTCGAGCATTCCGACTGCGATTTGGCTCGTCCTAAGGCGTCGCGGTTGGCGGGTTGGCGCCGCTGAGTTTGTGGTGGACGCCGCGCCGACGTTGAAGTTTGAGCATCCCCGCGGTTGGCCGAGGGGGACCACCTGGGAGCAGACCGACGCCGTCCATTTGCCGAATCGTCGATTGTTGGTCGTCGCCGAAAAACGTCGCACTCAAAAAGGCAAAGTCGTGCCGGGTCGTCGACCCGGCGGAGTGCTCCGCCACGAGATCGGGCACGCGGTCGATCAGGCCATGTCCGCGCCCGGTTTCTGTTCCTCGTCGGGTGCATTTCGACGAGCCTATCAGGCCGACGTGCGGAAGCTCAGCAATTCCGACGCCGCTGCCTTGCGGTACTATCTCCAACGGTCCGCGGCCGGCAGACAGGAAGCGTTTGCCGAGGCGTTTGGGATCCTGCTCGGCGGCGGCTCCGACACTCCACATCGGGCCGCGTTTGAGCGGGGATTCCCCCGTGTACTCGCCTCCGTTCGCGCGAGTTTGGTGAGTTGGGACGCCGCTCCGCCGGCCGCCGCCAACGACCCTGTCGCCGAATGACGCCGACGGCATTTGACAGCATTTGCGGCCGCCTGCTGATGTTTGACGACGTTTCGCAAGGCCGGTATCGTGTGGGCTTCCACTGCGGGTGAAACTGCGGGTGAAACACCTCGCCCACCCTAAACCCCATCGCTCGCGCTGCGGGCGACCAACTTCGGACACGACAACGACGGCCTTCCCATCGTTTTGTCAACGCCCGGGAGATCTCTTAAATGCAATTGCGACCTTTTGTCAATTCGCTCTGCTTGGTCCTCTTGTTCGCCCTCACCGCGGGCGCCGCTGAGAAGAAGATCTGTTTCATGGCGGGAACGGCCAGCCACGGCTACGGTTCGCACGAGCACTACGCGGGGTGCATGATCCTCGCCAATGCGTTGCGAGAGAACATGCCCGGTTATGAGATCGAAGTGTTTCGCAATGGCTGGCCGAAAAATCAGGCCGCCTTCGACGGAGCCGATGCGATCGTCATGTACTGCGACGGCGGCGGTCGGCACCCGGCCAACAAGAACCTCGAGCAGATCGACAAGCTCGCCAAGAAGGGCGTCGGCGTCGTTTGCATTCACTACGGAGTGGAAGTGCCGAAAGGCGAACCGGGAAAACGATTCCTCGACTGGATCGGCGGGTACTTTGAAACGAACTGGTCGGTCAATCCCCACTGGACGGCCGAGTTCAAGTCGCTGCCCAAGCACGAGATCACGCGCGGCGTCAAACCGTTCGAAATCAACGACGAGTGGTACTACCACATGCGATTTCGCGACGAGATGAAGGGTGTGACTCCGATTCTCACAGCGATTCCGCCGGCCAGCACGTTGCGTCGCAAGGACGGCCCTCACAGCGGCAACCCACACGTTCGCAAGAAGGCGGGTCAGCCGCAGCACGTCGCTTGGGCGGCGGAGCGTCCCGGCGGCGGTCGCGGATTCGGTTTCACCGGTGGTCACTTTCATTGGAACTGGGGCGATGACAACTTTCGCACGTTGATGCTGAACGCGATCGTCTGGACGGCCCACGGTGACATTCCCAGCGGCGGCGTCAAATCGGCCCGCCTGACCGTGCCGGACCTGCAGAAGAACCAAGACTACGATCCGCCGAAGAACTTCAATCTCGATTCGATACGCCAACGACTCAAGCTCCAGTCCTCCGCCACGGGTTCCGGCCGCGGCGCCAAGCCGCTCTTCACCAGTCCGGTTATCACTCCCAACACGCCCGGGCACGCGGTCGACATCAACGTCGCGTTGAAAGGCGCCAAGCAGCTGTATCTGGTCGTCGCCGATGGCGGCAACGGGTACGGATGCGATTGGGCTGACTGGGCGGAACCAAGACTGGTCGGTCCCGACGGCGAGAAGAAACTGACGGAACTGAAATGGAAGTCGGCGACAACGCAGTGGGGGCAAGTGCGCGCTAACAAGAATGCCGCAGGCAAGCCGTTGAAGATCAATGGCAAGAGCGTCGCCTATGGCATCGGCACGCACGCCAACTCGATCATCGCATTCGACATCCCGGCGGGCTACACGCATTTCAAGGCGCGCGGCGGACTCGACAACGGCGGCACGGACCAGGCCGCGTGCGGCAACGCCGCGTCTGTCCAATTCTCGGTCTACTCATCGCAGCCCTCGCTGGCCAGCGCAACCGGTGGAGCCGCCGGAGCCAGCCGATCACCTGTCGACGCGGTGTCCGGCCTCGATGTGGCCGAGGGGCTGGAGGCGACGCTGTTCGCATCGGAGCCGCGCCTGTTAAGTCTCACCAATCTCGACATCGATCATCGCGGTCGAGTGTGGGTGTGCGAAGTCGTCAACTACCGCAAGCACAACGGCAAGCGTAAAGAGGGCGACCGCATTCTGATACTGGAGGACACAACAGGCGACGGCGTCGCCGACAGTTCCAAGGTTTTCTACCAAGGTCGAGATGTCGACTCGGCCATGGGAATCTGTGTGTTGGGAAACCGAGTGTACGTATCCTGCTCTCCGAATGTACTCGTCTTCACCGACACGAATGGCGACGACAAGCCGGACAAGAAGGAAGTGTTGTTCAGCAACACCGGACAGCCTCAACACGATCACTCGGCGCACTCTTTTATCTTCGGTCCCGACGGCAAGATGTACTGGAACTTCGGCAACACGGGCAAAGCGGTTTCAGACGCCGCCGGAAAACCAATCGTCGACAAGTTCGGCAACCCAGTCGTCGACAACGGCAAGCCGTATTTCGGCGGCATGCCGTTTCGTTGCAACGCGGACGGCAGTGAGTTCGAAGTGCTCGCCCACAACTTTCGCAATAACTACGAAGTGACCGTCGACAGCTTCGGCACGCTGTGGCAATCCGATAATGACGACGACGGCAATCGGGCCGTGCGAATCAACTACGTCATGGAACACGGCAACTACGGCTACCGCGATCAGATGACGGGCGGGGGCTGGCGAGACGTGCGGACTGGAATGCACGAGGAGATCCCCTTGCGGCATTGGCATCTGCGCGATCCGGGCGTCGTCCCCAACCTCTTGCAGACCGGGGCCGGTTCGCCGACCGGCATCACCGTCTACGAAGGGCGGTTGCTGCCGAAGCCGTTTTGGGATCAGGTGATCCATTGTGACGCCGGACCGAACGTCGTTCGCGCCTACCCGGCGACGCCCGACGGAGCCGGCTACAAAGCCAAGATCCTCAACGTCGTGCACGGGGCGCGAGACAACTGGTTCCGCCCAGCCGATGTTTGCGTTGCTCCCGACGGCTCGCTGTTTGTCACCGACTGGTACGATCCAGGTGTGGGCGGCCACAACATGGGCGATCTGGACAGAGGCCGGTTGTTTCGCATCGCTCCCCCGGACACACCCTACAAGAAGCTCGAGTTCGATTTCAGCACGGTGGATGGCGCGATCGACGCCCTGCGGAACCCCAATCTGTCTGTCAGATATCTCGCTTGGACCGCTTTGCATGAAATGGGAGCCAAGGCTGAGCCGGCGCTGCAAGAGATGTTGAACGAGGCGGACAACCCCCGCCACCGCGCTCGCGCTCTGTGGCTGCTCTGCAAACAACCCGAGCGCGGGGCCGACTACGTCGATCGGGCGCTCGCGCATCGGGACGCCAATCTGCGAATCGTCGGGATCCGCGCCGCTCGCCAGATTGGCGTCGACGTGATCGGCGTCGTCAAGAAGCTGGTGAACGACGAGTCGCCGGCGGTGCGGCGCGAATGCGCGATCGCGTTGCGGGGTGATGAGTCGTCCGAGATGCCAAAGCTGTGGGCGCAGCTCGCCACGAGTCACGACGGAGCCGATCGTTGGTATCTCGAGGCGTTGGGAATCGGGGCGGATCTGCGCTGGGACGATTGCCTGGCGGCCTGGCAAGCAGAAATCGGTTCGGAGTGGAAGGCGCCGGCGGGTCGCGACATTGTCTGGCGTTCGCGCTCAAAGCAAACTCCGCAACTGTTGGCCGAATTGATCGGCTCCACACCACTGGACCAACTGCCGAGGTATTTCCGCAGTTTCGATTTCCTGCCCGCCAGTCAGGCTCGGCAAGATGCCTTGATGCAAGTGGCGTTCACGTCGCGCGGAGTCGACGCGCAGGCGAAGGGCTACATGATCACCCAGGCCATACGGCGGCTCGGCAACATCGACCTTTCCCGCGATCCGGCGAAGGTGGCGGCCGTCAATCGCGCGCTGACCGCACTGGCGGGACGAGCTGAGTTTGTCGAGTTAGTCGCGAAGTTCAGTCTGACGACTCGCTATCCCGATTTGCTGACGATTGCCGAAGGCGAGAATCCGGAAGCCGGAATCGCAGCCGTGCGGGCGTTGCTGGATAAGAACCAGTCGGACCTGCTGACGGGAGGACTGCGGCAGGAGAAGGCCGTCCAAGCGGCCGCCTTGGCTCGCGCGATGTACAACTCGGCCGATGGCCGCGCGGTGCGATTGCTGTTGCCGATTGTCTCCGACAGCAAGGTCGACCTCGAAGTCCGCCGCCAAGCGACTCGCGCCGCATCGCGAACGAAGGCCGGAGCCGCACGCCTGATCGCCTTGGCCAAAGACGGCAAACTGGAGCCGGCGCTGAAATCGGCGGCTGCGTTCCATCTCAACTCGTCCCGTGACGCCAACACTCGCAATCAGGCGGCTAAACTGTTCCCGCTCCCCCCGACCAAAGGAAACAAGCCGTTGCCGCCAATCGATCAGCTCGTTCGCATGACGGGCAACGGCGGCAATGGAGAGAAGTTGTTTGCGACCAGCGGCAATTGCGCGAAGTGTCATGTCGTCAATGGCAAGGGCAAGGAAGTCGGCCCCGACCTTTCGGAAATCGGCAGGAAGCTCAGCCGACATGCGCTGTTTGAGTCGATCATCTATCCGAGCGCCGGGATCAGTCACAACTACGAGACCTACTCGTTGGCTCTGGATAGCGGTGTCATCGTCAACGGGGTCCTGCTCAGCCGCACGAACGAATCGATCTCGATCCGGCTCGAAGACGCGATCTCCCGCACCTTCAAGTTGTCGGAAATCGATGAGCTCAAGAAGAGCGACCAGTCGTTGATGCCGGCGGACCTGCAAAAGATCCTCTCCCTGCAGGATCTCGTTGATGTCGTCGAGCACCTGACAACATTGAAGCAAGCCGCAAAGAAGTAGATCCATCGTTTTGGATGAGATCGAAACGGAGACGCTTCAGTCGCGCGGGCGGTTGAGGTGTTGCGGACGAACGCACGAGGTCAACGATGAAGTGGGATTGGCGGTCGGCGGCTGTGGCGTGGTGGGCGGTTGCGGTCGCATTGACGGGAGCGGTGGCCGGCGATGAGCGAATCGATATCGCGGTCGGAATGTCTGGGTCGCAACCCATCGCGGCCCGCGTCACTGCGGCCGACTGGGATCATTTCACGAAACGGACGCGAGTCCTGCTGGTCGGTGACGGCCCCCGCAGCGCGAAGTCGATTGAAGACGCGTGGGAGTGGTTTCATCGCGACGAGCAGGCGCAGCTCCGCAAGTCGTTCGCGTTGTCAGCCGTCCCCAACGCCGCACCGATCAAGAAGGGCCGCGAGGCGGCGCTGCGTGGTTTTCCGCCACCAGGTCCGGCGTACAAGAGCCCCTGGTCAGTGGAGAATCAGTATTTGTGGCGTTGGATTGGGATGCACGCGCCGGACCTGGTTGTTGTTGTTGACGCGGGCGATTCGGAGGGCGCGCTGGTCGCCTCGACAGGCGGCAAGGCGTTGCGAAGTATTCGCCGCCCCGCCCCGGTGACTCAAACGCCCGCAACTCAAGACGCCAAGAGCCGCCGGTTAGGCGCCGCGTTGGCGAAGTACGCCGCCTGTGAAACGGGCGTCATTGACGCCGTCCATCTCAACAGTGGCGGAGGCGCCGAGTCGATCCAAGTGCTGCTTGGCGAACTCCAGCGAGTCGGGTTTCAAGGTCCGTCCGCCGCCCGACTGGAGTTGCAGAAGAGGCTCGCTCGCGCACCGGTGGAGGTTGCTCAGCAATTGTCGCAGCACTACGGTCGCGATCTAAAACAGGTTGTCTACATACCGGCGCTCGCACTGGTGGCTCGACTGCGATTGGGCGAGCTGACCGGCGATGACCAGCACGCCCTCGATGTGAAACGCATCGTCGCTCCGTATTACAAGGGCGAAAAACCGTCGGCTCCGAAGAGCGGCAGCGGCTTGTCGGGGCACTTGATATTCGCCGAGCTGGCCGCCATGACGACAGGCGAGGAGCGTCAACGCTACATCGAATTGACTCGAGCGGCCGCCGACCTGGGCCTCGACGATCGCGGCCGGGCCGCGGACCACATGCCGTTCCACAGTGAGATGAGCGACGCCTTGTTCATGGGGGGCCCGATCCTGACGCGAACGGCTCGCTTGACGGGAAACGAGCAGTACACGGTGGCCTGCAGAAATCACTTGAGGTTCATGCGCCGGTTGGTTTGGCGTGACGGAGTCTATCGGCATTCGCCGTTGGACGAGGCGGCGTGGGGACGCGGCAACGGGTTTCCCGCCTTGGGCTTGGCCATGTGTCTCTCCGACCTCCCGGAAGCGGATCCTCGTCGCGACGAGTTCCTGAACTATTATCGGGAACATCTGACCGCACTCCGCCAGTTACAGGATCCCAGCGGGTGTTGGCGCCAGGTGGTCGACAGGCCAGGCAGTTATCGCGAGTTGACATCGACGTGCATGATCACGTACGCCATGGTGCGCGGGATCCGCCGGGGCTGGCTGTCGGAGGACGAATTCGGTCCAGCCGTGTCGCGGGCTTGGAAGGCGATTCTCACTCGAGCTCCGGCGAACGGACGGCTGGTCGATGTCTGCACGGGGACGGGCAAACAGCAGACGCTGCGCGACTACTATAACCGGACCGCCATTCTCGGTCCCGACGCGCGGGGCGGCGCGATGGCCATGCTGATCTCCGTCGAAATGGCCGCTTGGCGAAAAGAGCAGCAGAGTCGATAGGGGCGAGTTCGTCTGCGCCTTGGTCCTCGCCAACCTCCTCGTCGTTGCAATCGTTGTGATCTGCAGCGCCTCATTTGACTGGGTCCCGGTGAAGGCTAGAGTTGCTTTTGAATTGCACCTCAAGGTGGAGTATTCGAATGGCGAAGTCCGATCGCGCGATCAGTATAATGGACGGACTCAGTGAGGCCGAGAAGCAGGCGCTGAACGAGCGTCGCCGCGAGCAGCGGTTTCCCTGCAACATCGATCTGCGAGTCGCTTCGTTCGATGGTGTTCATCTTCCCGAGCGCATGGATTACGTGGCGATGGAGAGCCGGGACATTGCCAAGTCGGGACTCTCGTTCTTCTCGCCCACCGCACCCGAGAGCGAAAAAGTCGTCTTGATGCTCGGCGACCATCAAGACGCGTACTTTGTAACAGCGAGCGTCGTGCGGAGAGAGGAAGGATTCTTCAATCGCCGCCGCCAGTACATTGTCGGCTGCCGCTTCACCGGGCAAGTCGACTACCTGCGCAAACCAGTTTCCGCTCGCTGATCAATTCGCGTGGTAGAGGGTCGCTTCGCGGTCATCGTTCGCACAGAACACGCGCACTTGAAAGGTCGCCTTGTCGTGAAGGTCGCTGACAAGCTTCTCCGCTTCGGGGAGAGCTTTCAGACGAGCGGCCATTTCCGGCAGGGTCTTCTGCAGCGCCGCGATGCTCCGGCTCCGCGAGCGAATCTTTTGCGAAAGTTCGACGAGAGCCGCTTGCTTGGCTTGCTGTTGGCCGATGTTGCGAGCCGACTGGCCGTTGACCGACCGGTATTGGCTCTGCAGCGCCGCCAGATCGCTCTGCCGTTTGGCCAAGTCACGCTGTCCGGACACCAACGCCTTCTGCGTTCCGCTCCGCATTTGCTTCAGGCGATCGACTGACAGGTCAAACTTCACGGCCGCGTTCGGCTTGTAGATCGGTGAGACGTAAATCGCCGCGCGATCGCGGCCTTTGCGGTCGACGCGAAAGTGAATCGACGCGCCCGGGTATTGGGTGAGTTCGAGAATGACATCCTTGCCGAGCTTGGCGACTCGCACATCGTCCTTGAATCGCGACGTTTGGCTGAATCCCTGTGGATCAGAGACCTCCAAGTGAATCGTGTCGAATGCCGGCGGCGCTCCGATATCCAACAGCCGAACGTCGACTTTGTCCTGTAGCGAGAGCACGAATCGACCATCTTGCACGGGTTCGCGGAGTTGCACGTCGCGGTACTCTTTTCCCCGCGCGATTCGCAAGTGGCAGTTCTGTAGTTGCTGAGCCACTTCGGTGGGAGCCGCCGAATTCCAAACAATCTTGAGCGCCGAATCGATATAGCCCAGATCGGCTACCTTGATCGGCGGCACGGGGTTTTCGTCGGAACCGCTGACCGCATTTACTCGCCAACGCTCACCGGGCTTGACCGCCTGCACTCGCAGTACACGACCTTCCGGCAGCCGCGCGAACTCACCGAGAATGTCCAACTCAATCTGGTCGTTGGTCGCCGCCCACTTCGTCAAGGGCTGCGGTCCTTCATCGAGCAGCGACGGCAACTTGAGCGCCTGGGGAATTGCCGACAACGCCGTGGCGATCGAGTTCTTTGGCTCCGGCTCGGTGGCGGCGGGTTCCGGCTTCACCAAGATGCCGGGGCCGGTGGCGGGATTCGAGGCGGCTGGCGTCGTGGGCGACGCCGCCGGCAGGGGAGTTGTCGGCGCGACGACCGGCTCCGTCGGCGAAGCGATTGGTGTTTCGACGGGAGCTTCGATGACGGAGTCTACGGAGGGTGATTCGATCGGCGTCGGCCGTTCGTCCACTCGAACTGGCGCGGGTTCGGCGCGCGCCGTCGACTGGTTGATTTGCATTTGAAGTTGTTGTTGGGCAAGCTCAAGGGAATTGTCCGCTTGCGGCGAGCGAAACAGAGCCCACCACAAAACGGATGGAAGTCCGAGCAAAGCGAGCGCGGCGACCGCGCCAACCAGCCAATAGGGCAGGGTGGACCGGAGCCGTTTCTCTGTTGCGACATGGACGGGCGTCGACGTGGCCGCTGCGGGCTCCGCAGCCAACTCGGCTACGGGCAACGGCTCGGACGGGCCGGTCGTCGTTCCCGCCGCGGACTGTAGCGGCACCTGAACGGCTGGCATGGCGGCCACGCGGGGCACAGGTTGCCGCACAGCCTGAGTTGGTTGTTGTCGGGGCCGGGTTGATTGCGCTGCGGCCGGTTGCGGCGCGATGACAGGTGCGTTTGTGGCGCGGCCCGCCATCCACTCTTTGAGGTTTCGGTCGTAACTCGATTTCTTCTCCGCGTCCGACAGAACGGCGCAGGTCGCTCGCAGTTCGGCAATGAGCGCTTCGGCCAGTCGCCCGTGCGGACCCGAGGTGTGTGTGGCGACTTGTCCGATGCGCGTCTCAGTCGCTTGCGCGATGCGGTCGACCGACGATTCAAAAGGCGCCAGCTGCAGCAACTCGTAGGCGTCCGCCTGTGGGTTGACGACGCCTAGCCACTCGCGTCGAGGGTCCAGATTTGTATGCATTGGCGACTCAATGGGAGGTGGATGGCAATTATCGGTCGCCGCCCTTTCTGTCGCAAGATCCTTCTTGGAGCATTGAACTCGGTGCGCATTGCCAAGATCCGACAGCGCGTCACCCCACTTCAGTTCAATCGACAGCCGCAATTCTGAGCCGGACTTCTGGCGAAGTCCACTACGTAACAACTCGGCAGCGCGTAGTGGGATTCGCCAGAATCCCCTGCTTCAGTTCAATCGTCGGCCGCAATTCTGAGCCGGACTTCTGGCGAAGTCCACTACGTAACAACTCGGCAGCGCGTAGTGGGATTCGCCAGAATCCCCTGCTACA